>JAYQOO010000125.1:0-11774 GCA_038144855.1 Acidimicrobiia bacterium
TTTATCGGCGGCGCGGAAGACCAGCAGCGCGCCCGCGGGATCCGCGAGCGCGCCGGCCATGATCAACTCTCCGCGCGCTTGCGACTCGCGGACCCCTTTTATGTGAGCCGGGCGGAAGGGAGTTCGCTTGTTGACGAAATCCTCGACCACGTCATACATCAGAGCAAAGTAGGGCATTGCTGTTCGCCTGTTCGCCTGTTAGGCCCGTGGGCCTACAGAGCCTTGAGCCAGTTGTGGCGATCGGCGATCTTGCCAAGACGAATAGCCTCGAGCTCGGCGCCCGCCTTGCTGAGCGGGTGCTCGGGGCCCATCTTCGGCACCGTGATTTCACGATCTTTGTGGCGCAGGCGTCCGAGCGGTGCGATCACGGCCGCCGTGCCGATGCCGGCCGCGCCCTGGAGCGTGCCCTTTGCGTGCGCATCGAATACTTCATCGATGGAGATGCGGCGCTCTTCGACGGGAATCTTCATGTCGTGCAACAGCGTCAGCACGGAGTCGCGCGTGATGCCGGGCAGGATCGTGCCGCTCAGTGGCGGCGTCACGACCGTGCCGCCGATGACGAACGCGACGTTCATCAAGCCGGCTTCTTCGACATACTTGCGCTCGATGCCATCGAGCCACAGCACGTTGTGGAAGCCCTTCTTCTGCGCTTCGATGGCCGCGAGCATGCTGCCGGCGTAGTTGCCGCCGCACTTGGCCGCGCCCGTGCCTCCCGGAAACGCCCGCACGTAGGTGTCTTCAGCGATGAGATCGACCGAGCCGGAGAAATACGGCGCGCTGGGGCAGGTCTCGATGATGAAGCGGAACGTTTCCGACGGCTTGACGCCGAGCGTCTCGCCGGTGGCGAACATCACCGGCCGGACGTAGAGCGAGCAGCCGTCCGATTCCGGGATCCAGTCGCGATCAACCGCGACCAGGGCCATGGTGCCTTCGATAAACGTCGATGCCGGGATCTCGGGCATCGCCATCCGCTGGCAGGTGCGGTTCATGCGGGCATGGTTGGCGTCGGGACGGAACGCCACGGCGCCGCCGTTGGGGCGCGCGAAGACCTTGAAGCCTTCGAAAATGCCCTGGCCGTAATGCGCCACGGCCGGTGCGGCGTTCAGCATCTGCTGGCCGTAGGGAATGATGCGGGGTTCGCCCCACTTGCCGTTGGCAAAGTCGGCGACGAGCATGTGGTCGCTGAAGACGGCGCCGAACGCGGCCTTGTCGCGCAGCTCGGGAGTTAAACGGGAAGAGGTCGTTTTCGTGACGGGAATAGTGGCCAGCATGAAATGAATTCCTTTCGGGAATCGTATCAAAACTGGATTCACGCCGCGGTCGTCTGACCCGTAGGTCATCCCGGCCGCGCATTTTGGCTTATCTGTGATTTCTGCGCTTTCTGCGGCCTTGCAATCAACGACCGAAGTAGAATCCGGAGAAATTCGTGCTCGACGCCCTCTTTAGATTCTTTTTCGGTCTCTCCCCGGTGGTCTTCAGTCAGGGGGAGTTCCGGTTTGCGGCTTCGACCGGGTCCTACATCGCCGCGGCAGCGGTGGTGGCCGCCGCGGCCCTGACGATCGTGGCGTATCGGACCAGTCGTGGGAACACGCGCACGCGCGATCGCGTCGGCCTGGCGGCGATCCGGCTGGCGATTCTCGCCATCATCCTGATCTGCCTGTTCCGCCCATTGCTGGTGGTGCGGGCCGCCGTCGCACAGCAGAACTTCCTGGCCGTGCTGCTGGACGACTCGCGCAGCATGCGGGTGGCGGATGTCGACGGCCAGCCGCGCGCATCGTATGTGAAGAGCGAGTTTGGCGCGCCTCACCGCGGCACGCTCAAGGCATTGTCGGATCGCTTCACGGTGCGCACCTTCCGCTTCTCGAACGCGCCGACGCGCGCGCTGCAGGAAAGCGACCTGACCTTCAACGGATCGCAGTCGCGGCTTGGCGCGGCGCTCTCCGGCGTGCGCCAGGAACTGGCGGGACTGCCGGTTGCCGGCGTCGTGATGGTCAGCGACGGGGCCGATACCGCGGATGCGGCGCTCGGCGACGCCATCCTGGGGCTGAAGGCGGAAGGCCTGCCGGTCTTCACGATCGGCGTGGGCCGTGAGGCGTTGCCGAAAGACATCCAGATCGGCCGCGTGGTGACGCCGAAGACCGCACTCAAGGGCACGACCTTGATGGTGGACGTCGTGCTGTCGCAATCAGGCTTTGACGGCCAGCAGGTCACGCTCGATGTGGAAGATGAAGGCACGCTCGTCAGCACGCAGCAGGTGACGCTGCCCAACGCGGGGGCACCGGCATCGATTCCAGTGCGCTTCACCGTCAACGAGGCCGGCCCGCGCGTGTTGCGCTTCCGCGTCTCGCCGCAGCAAGGTGAGCTGGTCACCGACAACAACGCGCGCGAGGCGTTGATCGATGTGCGCGACCGCAAGGAGAAGATCCTCTACTTCGAAGGGGAGCCGCGCTACGAGTACAAGTTCATCCGCCGGGCCATTCCTGAGGATGACAACCTCATTCTCACCAGCCTGATCCGCACGGCCGACAACAAATACATGCGTCAGGGCGTCGATGGCCCGGACGAACTGGTGGCGGCGTTCCCGAAGACGCGCGAAGAGCTGTTTGCCTACCGTTCGCTCGTCATCGGCAGTCTCGAAGCCGCGGCGCTTACCGGTGACCAGTTGAAGATGATTGCCGAGTTTGTCGATCGCCGCGGCGGCGGGCTGTTGATGCTAGGTGGTCCGCGCGCGTTCGCTGAAGGCGGATGGACGGGGACCGCGGTTGCCGACGTGCTGCCGGTCGTGCTCGATCGCAACAAGGTGATGGCCAAGGGCACGGTGATGCGGCTCAAGGTGAAGCCGACCCGCGCCGGCAATGCCACGGCTGTCACGCAGCTGGGACCGACCGAGGCTGCGTCGATGGAGAAGTGGAATTCCCTGCCGGGCGTGACGGCGGTGAATCGTGTCGACGCCGTGAAGCCCGGTGCGACGGTGCTGCTGACCGGCACCGACGAATCGCGCGCGGAACGCCCGATGCTGATCTTCCAGCGCTACGGCCGCGGCAAGACGTTCGCGTTCCTGCCGCAGGACTCGTGGAATTGGCAGATGGACGTCAGCATTGCGGTTGAGGACCTGACGCACGAGAACTACTGGCGGCAGTTGCTGCGGTGGCTCGTGGAAGGCGTGCCCGACCAAGTGGAGCCGGCGCTGACCACCGAGCGCGTCGAACCCGGCGAAGCGGCCACGTTGACCGCCGCGGTGGTCGATCCCTCCTTCGTCGAGTTGAACGACGCTGCGGTGATGGCGACGATTACCACTCCCGACGGCAGCATCTCGGACGTGCCGATGTCCTGGGACGGCGAACACGCCGGTCAATACCAGGCGTCGATTCCCACCAAGGCACCGGGGTGGTACGAGGCCAGGATCGAGGCGACACGGGCGGGCAAGACGGTCGGCAGTGCCGTCACGCACTTCCGCGCCGCGCCCGGTGATGCCGAGTACTTCGACGCCACGATGCATGCGGCGACGCTGCGCCGGATTGCGGAGGACACCGGCGGCCGCCATTACGAGGCCGGTAATACGGCGACACTCGCCGACGACCTGCGCTACACCGGCCGCGGTGTGACCAGTGTCGAAGAGCACGACCTCTGGCACATGCCGATCGTGTTGATGCTGCTGATCGGCTTGCTGTGCGCGGAATGGGGGTACCGGCGTGTCGTCGGCCTGGCCTGAATCAGCCCTGGTGGCCGTGCTGGTGGTCGCGTGCGTCACCGAGGCGCGCATTGCGGGGCAAGAGGGCTTCTTCCGCGGACGCCAGCGCGGACCCGTCGCGGATTATGGCGCTCAGGCTGACTACGATGGCCGCTTCGTCTTTACGCGGCTGCGCTACGGCGCCGGGGGCAATCTTGCCGCCGGTAACTTTCGGCGCGAGCCGACCTGGGCGCACGATTTTCCGCGCGCCGACTTTCACTTCCTGAAGATCCTGCAGGAGCTGACGTTCATCTCGAGTGCGGCTGATCAAGGCAACATCCGGATGCTGGATGACCCTGACCTGGGACGCTTCCCGATCGCCTACATGTCCGAGCCGGGCTTCTGGCAGCCGAGCGACGGCGATGTTGAAGCGCTGCGCGCCTACCTGCAAAAGGGCGGCTTCATCATCTTCGACGACTTCCGCGGCAACCACGTCTACAACCTCGAGTCGCAGATGCGCCGCGTGATGCCGGGCGCCGCGTTCCAGAAGCTGGATGCGAGCCATCCGATCTTCCACTCGTTTTTCGAAATCAACGCCCTCGATCCGCGGTCGGGTTACTACGCGGATGCCGGCGAGACCGAATGGCTGGGGCTGTTCGAAGACAACGACCAGCGAAAGCGATTGATCGCGATCGCCAACAACAACCATGATCTGGGCGAGCTGTGGGAGTTTTCCGACACAGGCTACGTGCCCGTCGATTTATCGAACGAAGCGTACAAATTCGGCGTGAACTACGTCATGTACGCCCTCACGCACTGATTGCGAAGGGAGCTTGGTTTGGACACGATCGAGATGAATGCCCCTGATGATGTGGCGCTTGCCGACCGGATGAAGGTCGGCCGTGACCGGATCATCGCCGAGCTCAAGAAGCAGATCGTCGGACAGGACGACATCATCAACCAGGTGCTGCTGACGCTGTTTGTCGGCGGCAACAGCCTGATCATCGGCGTCCCCGGCCTCGCCAAGACGCTGCTGATCCACACCATGGCGAAGGTGCTCGACCTGAAGTTCTCGCGCATCCAGTTCACGCCTGACTTGATGCCGTCGGACATCACCGGCACGGACATCATCCAGGAAGATGCCGCGACCGGCAGGCGCCAGATGGTGTTCTCGCCAGGCCCGATCTTCGCCAACATCCTGCTGGCCGACGAGATCAACCGCACGCCGCCGAAGACCCAGTCGGCGTTGCTCGAAGCCATGCAGGAACACCGGGTCACGATCCAGGGCCGCACCTACAAGCTTGAAGAGCCGTTCTACGTCTTTGCCACGCAGAACCCGATCGAACTCGAAGGCACCTATCCGCTGCCGGAAGCCCAGCTCGATCGTTTCATGTTCCACATCGTCATCGAGCATCCGCCGGAAGACGAAGAGTTCCTGGTCGTGAAGACCACGACGGCGATCCTGGAGCCGACGTTTGAGAAGCCGGTGAGCGGTCCGGACCTGATCGCGTTCCAGCGCCTGGTGCGTCGTGTGCCGGTCGCCGATCCCGTGATGCGCTACGCGCTGCAGTTGGTGCGCGCCAGCCGTCCGAAGAATCCGAACTGCCCGGACTCGATCAAGAAGTGGATCGCGTTTGGCGCCAGCGTCCGCGCCGCCCAGTTCCTTGTGCTCGCCGGCAAGGCGCGCGCGCTGACCAGCGGCCGCTTCCATGTCAGTTTCGAGGACATCCGCGCCGTGGCCCACTCGGTGATGCGTCACCGCGTGCTGACTAACTTCCACGCGCAGTCGGAAGGCGTGACCAGCGATTCGCTGATCGACAAGCTGCTCGAGGCGATCCCGGTGCCCCGTTCAGGCATGTAGGGGCGAACTTTAGTTCGCCCTTGTCGAAGGAGTCAGAAGCTACTTCATGTCTACCGCTTCGTTCCCAGGCGCGAAGTTCATCGATCCGGTCGTGCTGTCCCGGATCGGCAGCCTCGAGCTGATCGCCAAGACCGTCGTCGACGGGCTGATCAACGGTACTCACCGCGCCCCGTTCTACGGTGCGTCGGTGGACTTTGCCGAGCACCGCGGCTACGTGGCGGGCGATGACATCCGCCGGATCGACTGGCGTGTCTACGCGCGCACCGACAAGTACTACATCAAGCAATTCGAAGCGGACTCGAACGCCAACTTCTCGGTGCTGCTCGACGTGTCGAAGTCGATGGGCTTTGGCGCGAAGATGTCGAAGCTGGATTACGGCAAGACGCTCGCGGCGTGCCTCTCCTATATGGCGAATGCGCAGCGCGACCGGGTCGGCCTGATCACGTTCGACTCTGACGTCGTCGAGCACATTCCCGCATCCGCCAAGCACCTCGACGTCGTCCTGCACACGCTGGAGAAGGCCAGGCCCGAGAAGCCGGGCAACCTGGTTCCGCCGCTGCGCAAGGTCGCCGAGCACTTTGGCCGCCGCGGCATCATCATCGTCATTTCCGATTTCTACGCCGAGCCGGAAGAGATCTTCCACGCGGTCGGGCCGATCGTGCATCGCGGCAATGACGTCGCGCTGTTTCACCTCCTCGATCCGCAGGAGATCGACTTTCCGTTCTCCGAGGCCTCGAGCTTTGAAGACATGGAGAGCGGTGAGCAGATGCCGATCGTGCCGGGGAAGCTGGCGGAGGATTACCGCCGGCTGATCCAGGAGCACATCGACACGCTGAGCAAGAAGTCCTCGCAGCAGCCGGTGGACTATACGCTGCTCAATACCGGTATGCCGCTCGACTATGCGCTGTTCCGGTTCCTGTCGATGCGGCAGCGCCTGGCGAGGACGAGGTAACCCGCGTGTCGTTCCTCGCGCCACTGTTCTTCCTGGGTCTTGCCGCGCTGGCCGTGCCGGTGCTGATCCACCTGACGCAGAAAGAGCGCAAGTCGGTGGTGGAGTTCCCGTCGCTGATGTTCCTGCGCAAGATTCCGTACGAATCGGTGCAGCGCCGCCGCATTCGTGACTGGTTGTTGCTGGCGATGCGCCTGGCGGCGATCGCGTTGATCGTGGCGGCGTTCTCGCGCCCGTTCCTGCGGGGATCGGAACTGGCGGCCGCGCAAAGTGGCGCCCGGGACATCGTGCTGCTGCTGGATCGCTCGTACAGCATGGGATACGGCAACACGTGGGCCACGGCTCAGCGACTGGCGGCGGAGGCCATCGCCGATGCGTCGGCCGCCGATCGCGTCACGCTGGTGCTGTTTGCGGATACCGCGGAAGTCGCCGTGCGATCCACGCCTGATCGGTCGCGCGCGGTGGCCGAGATCAACGCCGCGTCGCCGGGACCGGGTTCCACCAGGTTTGCGCCCGCCCTCAAGCTGGCGAGCAGCCTGCTCGCCGAGTCGCTCCTGCCGCGCAAGGAAGTACTCGTCGTGTCGGATTTTCAGCGCGCCGGATGGCAACCCGACGACACGCTGCGTATGCCCGGCGGTACGACGATCAAGACCGTCCCAGTAGGTGGCGCGGAAGGCGCCAGCCTGGCGCTCACGCCGGTGGCGCTGCTGCGCACGCGTGAAGCGGGGCAGCCAGAGCGGGTCACGGTCACGGCGGGCGTGTTGAACCGCACCTCGACGCCGGCGACGGACGTGCCGATCGCGCTCGAGATCGATGGTCGCATCGTGCAGACGCTGGCGATCTCTGCCGGGCCAACCGCGTCAGCGATGGTGTCGTTTGCGCCGCTGACGGTCACGGCGCCCAACACGCGCGCGGTCGTGCGACTTGGCGCGGCCGGGCAGACCGTTGATGCGCTGACCCGTGACAACATCTTCAACTTTGTGATCACGCCGGCGGCGCCGGTGCCGGTGATGTCGGTCTCGCAAGGCTCTGCGGACGCGATGCTTTATCTGTCGCGCGCGCTGGCGATTGGTGAAGCGCCGCGCTTCGAGACGTCGATGCAGTCGCCCGAGGCATTGGCCGGTGACGCGGTGAACCGCGCCCGCGTGATGTTGTTGAACGACGTCCCGGTCAGCGACGCCGCGGCGGCCAAGCTGGTGACGTTCGTGGAAGGCGGCGGCGGGTTGCTGATCGCGTTGGGGCAGCGCGCGTCGTGGCCGCAGTCCCGCGCACAGTGGTTGCCGGCGACGATCGGCCAGACCGTCGATCGCACGCGCGGCGCGGCGGCGCGACTGAGCGGTATGGAATTCGGCCACGCCATCTTCGAGCCGTTCCGCGCCCCGCGCAGCGGCGATTTCTCGAGCGCGCGCTTCTATTCGTATCGCTCGCTGACGGCAGCCAAGGACGCGAGCGTGCTGGCAAGATTCGACACCGGCGAACCGGCGCTGGTGGAACGCGCCGCGGGACGCGGCCGCGTGCTGGTGTTTGCGTCCACGCTGGATCTGAACTGGAACGACCTGGCGCTGAAGCCGATGTTCCTGCCGTTCGTGCATCAGCTCGGCCGTCACCTGTCGGGCTTCAAGGAGCAGCCGGCGTGGCTGACGATCGGGCAGGTGCTCGACATCGACGCGGCGGAGATCGCGGCGGGCGCGACGTCGGGCAGTGCGGCGCGCGCCGCTGCCGGACGCGCGATCCTGACGCCGTCCGGACAGCGACGGGACCTCCCCGCGCCGGTGGCGGCCACGCCTGGCGCTGCCGCGCCACCGGTCGCGGCGCTCGAGTTCACCCAGCAGGGGTTCTACGAGATTCGCGGCTCGGGACGAGATGCGGGACCGGCGATCGTGGCGGCCAGCAACGTCAATCTCGCCGAGTCAGACCTGGATCGCATCGACCCGCAGGAGCTGGTTGGCGCGGTAACCGGAAACGGCACGACCGGCTCTACTTCAGGTGAGGACGTCTTACCTGACGAGGCCCAGGAACTGGCCCAAAGATTCTGGTGGTACCTGTTGTTCGCGGGTATCCTGCTCTTAATTGCGGAGACGGTGCTGGCGCATCGTCTGTCGAAGTCGGCGCGTATTTGAGGAGTGTCACGACATGGGTGAGATGAATGCCCGCGCGCAGTTGCTCGAAGTGGTCCGGCAAGTGCGCCGGCGTTGGCGAATCAAGCTCGCCCTTCGCGGCGCCGTCGGATTCCTCATTGCCGGTGTGCTCGCGATCGTCGCGATTGCCTACGCCCTCGAGGCGTTGAAGTTCACGCCGACTGCGATCCTCGCCTTCCGCATCATTACCGGCCTCACCCTGGTCGGCGCCGGCGCCTGGTTCTTCGCGCGGCCGTTGTCGCGCAAGGTCACCGACGAACAAGTCGCGCTGTATCTTGAAGAGCACGAGCCGACACTCGATTCCACCATCCTGAGCGCCATGGAAGCGTCAGAGCGGCCGGGCGAATGGTCACCCGACCTGATCCGCCGCCTCGTCGAAAACGCGATCGAGCGTGTCCACGAAATCCAGGAAGGCCAGCGCATCGAGCAGGATTCGATGCGCCGCTACGTCTTTGTTGCCGCCGGCGTCGCCGTGGCGGCCATTGCGCTGTTCACCTACGGCCCGGCGTACTTCCGCCACACCCTGTCGGCGATCTTCGTCATCACCAGTGACGTCGAGGCCGCCGCGCCGTATCGCATCGAGGTCAGGCCCGGGGATGCCACGGTGGCCAAAGGTGCGGACCAGATGATCACCGCCACGCTATCGGGATTCGATGCGGCGGAAGCGGCGCTGCTGATTCGCAAGGGCGGTAACGGCGCCTACGAACGGGTGCCGATGGTGAAGGCCGAGAACGGCTCGTACGAAGGCATGCTGTTCGACCTCGCCGAGCCACTGGACTACGTCATCGAAGCGGCCGGAGTGCGCTCGTCGGCTCACAAGCTCAACGTCCTCGAGGTTCCGTACGCGAAGAAGATCGACCTCGAATACACCTATCCGTCGTACACCGGACTCGAGCCGCGCAAGATCGAAGACGGCGGCGACATCGCCGTGCTGAAGGGCACCAGCGTCAAGTTCACCGTGACCCCGACGATGCCGAGCAAGGGCGGACAGGTGGTGCTTGGCGAAAAGGAAGCCGTGGCGCTGACCGCCAATGCCGACGGCACCTTGTCTGGCAGCTTCACCGCCAACCACGACGGCTTCTACCGCATCGAGCTCGACTCGAACAGCGGTCAGCGGCTGACCGCGTCGCCGCAGTTCACCGTCGACCTGCTGTCGGACATGGCGCCGACGGTGAAGTTGTCGAAGCCGGGTCGCGATACCGATGCCACGCCGGTAGAGGAGTTCTTCGTTGAAGCGAAGGCAGACGACGACTATGCCGTGAAGAACCTGCAGTTGGTCTACCAGATCAACGGCGGGGCGGAGAAGGTGATTCCGCTATTCAACGGCGCGCGTGCTTCCAGCGAGGTGACCGCAGGCCACACGTTCTACATGGAAGAGCTCGGCGTGAAGGCCGGCGACTCTGTGTCGTATTACGCGCGCGCGACCGACAACGACGCGGTCAATGGCGCCAAGCAGACCAGCAGCGACATCTACTTCCTGCGGATCCGTCCGTTCGACAAGAACTTCAAACCGGCGGCGTCGATGGGCGGTGGTGGGGGCGGCGGTGGTGGCGCCGGTCAGGAGGTCGGCGCGCTCTCGCAGCAGCAGCGCCAGATCATTTCAGGCACCTTCAACCTCCAGCGCGATCGTAAGACCATGGCCGCTGCGAAGTTCCGCGAAGGCATGGTGACGTTGACCCTGGCGCAGAGCAAGCTGCGCGACCAGGTCAAGGGCCTCGTCGAGCGCATGAACAGCCGCCTGGTGGTGTCAGATCCGTCGTTCAAGAAGATCGCGGAACTGCTGCCGAAGGCGGCCGAACAGATGACCGCGGCAGAGCAGAAGCTGCAGGCGCAAAGCCCCGACGGCGCCCTGCCGCCGGAGAATCTCGCGCTGCAGTTCCTGCAGCAGGCCGAAGAAGAATTCGAGATGCAGGTGCAGACCCAGCGCCAGGCCGGTGGCGGCGGCGGTGGTGGCGGTGCAGGCTCGATCGCGAACGACCTGGCGGACTTGTTCAAGATGGAAATGGACAAGATGGCCAATCAATACGAGACCAACTCGCAGGCCTCGACCCAGCAGCAGGATCAGCAGATCGACGAGCTCGCCGAGAAGCTGAAGGAACTGGCGCGCCGCCAGGAACAGGAAATCGAACGTCAGCGTCGTCTGGCTTCGGGCCAGTCGGCCGGCAGCAACGGTGGTGACCTGCAGCGCGCGCTCGCGGAGCAGGCCGAAGAGGCGGCGCGTCAGCTCGAGAAACTGTCGCGCGAACAGAATCGCCAGGACCTGGCGGACACCGCGCGTCAATTGCGAAACGCCGCCGATTCCATGCGCCGTGCCGCCGCGAAGGGTGATCCGTCCGCGGCCGGACAGGCGGCGGCTGCGGCCGATCGTCTGCGTGAAGCGCAGCGGCAGCTGACGAAGAACCAGACGGCACGCGGTGAGCGTGACGTACAAGACGCACAGCGACAGGCGGCGGACATTGCCCGGGAGCAGGCGGACATCGCGCGCGATGCCGCGCAGATGCCCCAGACCGGCCCCGACCGGCTGCCAAAGGCGCAGATGCTGGGCCAGCGCAAGGATGCGCTCGAAGCCAAGGTTGCTGACCTCGAGAAGCAGCTCGATCGCATGGTGGGTGAGCAGACCCGTGACTCACGCGACACCGCGCGCAAGTTGACCGAGGCGGCGTCGGGCATACGTGACAACAAGATCAAGGAAAAGATCCGCTATTCGAAGAGCCTGCTCGGCTCGGGCGCACCGGAAAACTACGCGCGCAATTTCGAAGAGGAGATCGGCGCCAATATCGATTCGCTGCGCAAGAAGCTCGATGAAGCCGCCTCGTCGGCCGGTCAGCAGAGCGGCGATCGAGCCGGAGATGCCGTCGACAAGGCTCGGGAACTCGCACGCGGCCTCGATTCGATGGGCCGCCGCATGCAGGAGCGCGGACGTGAGAATGCTCAAGGCCAACAGGCAAACGGGCGAACGGGCGAACAGGGGCAGCAAGGCCAGCAGGCCAACGGGCAATCGGGCCAGCAAGGGCAGCGTGGCCAGCAAGGCCAGAGTGGCCAGCAGGGCCAGAGTGGCCAGCAGGGCCAGAGCGGCCAGCAAGGCCAGGGCGGTCAGCAGGGGCAGTGCGGCCAGCAGGGACAAGGCGGCCAGCAGGGACAGCAAGGGCAGAGCGG
>JAYQOO010000126.1:0-11746 GCA_038144855.1 Acidimicrobiia bacterium
GGGCCAGACCGGCGATATCACGCGCACCTACCCGGTCAGCGGCCGATTCACGTCCCCACAGCGGGAGATCTACGAGTTGGTACTGGCCGCACAGGACGCCGGCATGAAGGCGGCGCGGATCGGCGGGACGACCCTCGACATCGAGCGCGCCTGCGAAGCGGTCGTGAGGGAAGGCCTGCTCAGGCTCGGGTTGATCACCGACGCGTCAGGGCCGCAGTTTCGCACCTGGTACACACACGGGGTGTCCCACTGGATCGGCATGGACGTGCACGACGTGGGCGACTACAAGCGGCCGTTCGAAGCGGGCATGGCGTTTGTGATCGAACCCGGCCTCTACATCCGCCCGGAAGCGCTCGAACAACTGGCTGACACGCCCGAGAACCGGGTGTTCCGCGAGAAGGTCGGCACGGCCGCGAAGAAGTATGCCGGCATCGGCGTGCGCATCGAGGATTCGTTCCTGCTGACCGACAAGGAACTCCTTCGACTCTCCGCGAAGGTGCCGCGCACCACGCAGGAGATCGACGACTTCATGCGCAGCCGCAAGTGAGCCGGGCAGAGGTTAGCGGAACGTCGTCGTCTCGGCTAACGATTTGCGCGTGATGTCGGGAACCATCGCGTTCTCCGCGGGATGACCAACGACCAGCAGCAGGAATGGCTTCTCGTTGGCCGGCCGGCCGAGAATCTCGTTCAGAAATCCCATCGGGCTCGGCGTGTGCGTTAACGAGGCGAGCCCGGCATTGTGCAGGGCGGTGACCAACATCCCGGTCGCGATGCCGACGGACTCCTGGACGTAGTAGTTCTTCACTTTTCGACCGTCGGGCAACAGGCCATACGACTGGCTGAAAATCGCGATCAAATAGGGCGCCGTTTCCAGGAACGGCTTGTTGGCATCGGTCCCGAGCGGCGCCAGGGCATCGAGCCACTCCTGGGGCGCGCGCTGTTCGTAGAACTCACGCTCTTCCACTTCGGCGGCCTGTCGGATGCGCGTCTTGATGGCCGGATCGCCGACCACCACGAAGTGCCACGGCTGCAGGTTCGCTCCGCTTGGGGCGGAACCGGCGACGAGCAGGCATTTTTCAATCACCTCTCTGGCCACCGGCGTCGCCGCAAACTCCCGCACCGTTCGCCGAGCTCGCATCAGGTCGTAGAAGGTGCTCGCTCGCTCCGCAATCGTCTCGGAGTTCACGTCGGCACGTCGCTGGAGGGGGATGAATCGCGGTTCCGGCATATGCAGACAGTAACAGATAGAATGCCGCACCATGCGCGCCCGCTTCACCCTGCTCGCCGTCCTGCTCGCCTCCCCTGCCATCGCCTCGGCCCAGGCGCAAGCCGACGAGTCGATCCGGCCGTTCACGATCCGAATTCCGGACGCCGACCTCAAGGACCTCAAGGCACGCCTTGCGACCGCTCGCATTGCCGCGCCCCTGCAGGGCGATGGGTGGACGCACGGAACCGATGTTGCCTACCTGCGTCAGCTCGTCGCCTACTGGCGCGACGGGTTTGACTGGCGGGCGCAGGAGCGGAAGCTCAATCAGCTCGAACAATTCACGACCACGATCGACGGACTCGAGGTGCACTTCGTGCATCGCCGATCGAAGAATCCGAATGCGATGCCGCTGCTGATCACCCATGGGTGGCCGGGGTCGTTCGTGGAGTTCACGAAGATCATCGGACCGCTCACCGATCCCGAAGCGCACGGCGGCAATGCGGCCGATGCGTTTCACATCGTCATGCCATCGATCCCCGGCTTCGCATTTTCGCAGGCACCGAAGGAGGCCGGCTACGATCCCGCTCGCATCGCGGCGCTCGAAGCGAAGTTAATGGCGCGGCTCGGCTATACACGATACGGCGTCCAAGGTGGCGACTGGGGCTCGATCATCAGCACACAGGTTGCGCTCGTCGACGCGCCGCACGTTGCGGGCTTGCACATCAACATGTGCTTCGGCGCGGCGCCGGCGGGGACGGATCCGAATGCCGGGCTCACCGACCAGGAACGCGAACGCGTGAGAGCGCGCGCGATTTTCCAGAACGAAGAAACGGGCTACCAGCAGATCCAGGGTACGAAGCCACAGACGATCGGCATCGCGCTCAACGACTCCCCTGTCGGCCTGGCGGCGTGGATCGTCGAGAAGTTCAAGACGTGGTGCGACTGCGACGGCAATCCGGAGAACGTGTTCACGAAGGACCACCACCTGACCAACATCAGCCTGTATTGGCTTACGCAAACGGCCGGGTCGTCCGCGCGCATCTACTACGAGAGCCGCCACGCGCCGCCGAACCCCAGTGCCGGCAGACGCATCGAGGTCCCGACCGCGTGCGCCGATTTTCCGAAGGAGATTATCTGGTCGCCGAGGAAGTGGCTGGAGGGCCGCTACAACATCGTGCGGTGGACGGAGATGCCAAAGGGTGGGCATTTCGCGGCGTTCGAGCAGCCGCAATTGCTGGTCGACGACGTGCGCGCGTTCTTTCGCAGCCTTCGCTAGCTGAGAGCAAGCGCGGAGCCAGTCGGGTTACTTCCGCTGACTGGCGTCGCCGTCGAATTCGTATCCCGGCGGTGCCTGGTCGAGTCCGACCCGTCCTGCAACGATCGTCGCACGCGCGTAGCTCTCGGGGCGAACCGGGGAGCCGGCCATCCCACGAAGCATCGACAGTTGCCCAACGTGAGTCAGCGCATCGGCGAGCGGCCCCTGGATCATCTTGTCGATCGAGCCGGCGAATGGCCCGTCAGCGGCGAGCGCGGCATCAACGGCTGCCAGGCCTGCGAATAACCGCTCGACTTCCGTCGCCCAGTCCGTGCCGCCCCCAGCCTTCCATTCCTCACCACCGCCGGCCATGGACACGCCCCAGGCCATCAAGTCAGCCATGTGCGCCACGATCTGAACCGGCTGGCGCGTAGAGTCGCCAAAGGAGCGCTCGGCGAACCCTTCCGGCACGTCGCGTAGCACTTTGGCAGCGCGATACGCGAGGGTGGCGGCGAGTTGGCGGAGAACAACGCGGCTGGGATCGGTCGTGGCCATGCGCGCATTCTATCCGCCAAAAGGTAAAGGGCACGAAAGCCAACTTGGCCTTCGTGCCCTTTGAGGTTCGAAGCGGAAGGTCTAAAAGACCTCCCCTACGCCTGTTACTCGACTTCGGTAATCCCGCGCGCTTCGGCTTCTTCCGGCTCCACGAGATACTCCATCTCGCGATCGAGCTCCATGTCCTCGTCGCTCGGCTGCTGCACCGGCGGCGGCGGTGGCGGCTCGTCCGCCGGGATCTGCACGTGGCGATACCACCAGAAGCCCGTGCCGGCGGGGATCAAGCGTCCCATCGTCACGTTTTCCTTCAGGCCGCGCAGGTAGTCGATCTTCCCGGAGATCGCCGCTTCCGTGAGGACGCGGGTGGTCTCCTGGAACGAGGCCGCCGAGATGAACGACTCGGTCGACAGCGACGCCTTGGTGATACCGAGCAGCAGCGGCTGCGCGGTGGCCGGGCGGCCGCCGTTGCCGATGACGCGCTCGTTCTCTTCCATGAAGCGGAACTTGTCCACCTGCTCGTCCACGAGGAATTCGGTGTCGCCGACGTCCTCGACGCGGACCCAACGCATCATCTGGCGAGTGATCACCTCGATGTGCTTGTCGTTGATGTTGACGCCCTGGAGGCGGTAGACCTCCTGGATTTCGTTCACGAGGTACTTCTGCAGTTCCTTCTCACCCAGCACGTGGAGAATGTCGTGCGGGTTCGACGGGCCGTCCATCAGCGGGTCGCCCGCGCGGACGCGGTCCCCTTCCTGGACGTTGACGTGCACACCACGCGGGATGCTGTATTCGCGCGGCTCGCCGTTCGGGTCGTCCGGCACGATCAGGATCTTGCGCTGACCCTTCACGACGCCGCCGTACTTGACGTTGCCGTCGATCTCGCTGATGACCGCGGGATCCTTCGGCTTGCGCGCTTCGAACAGTTCGACCACGCGCGGCAGACCGCCCGTGATGTCCTTGGTCTTCGTGGTCTCGCGCGGGATCTTGGCCAGCACGTCGCCGGCGTTCACCGTGTCGCCATCGTTCACCATCAGGTGCGCGCTGACCGGCATGATGTAGCGGCGGATCGTGTTGCCGTTGGCAGCCTTGATTTCGACCGTCGGCTGCTTCTTTTCGTCCGGCGAGTCGACGACGATCAAGCGCGACAGACCCGTGACTTCGTCGAGGTCTTCCTGGACCGTGACGCCGTCAATGATGTCCTTGAACTTGATCTGGCCCGGCTCTTCCGTGAGGATCGAGAACGTATACGGATCCCACTCAACGAGGATCTGACCGTTCTCAACCGCCTGGCCGTCCTTCACCTTCAGGCGCGCACCGTAAACCACCTGGTAGCGCTCACGGTCGCGACCCTTGTCGTCCTGCACCACGATGAAGCCGGTGCGGTTCATGACGATCGAGTCGGATCCGCCCTGCGCGTTCGGGCGCTCGACGAACTGGACGTTGTCGTAACGGGCAATGCCCTTGTGCTTCGAATCGAGCGTGCTCTGATCCGAAATGCGTGACGCCGTGCCGCCGATGTGGAACGTGCGCATCGTCAGCTGCGTGCCGGGCTCACCAATCGACTGCGCGGCGACGACGCCGACCGCCAGACCGAGTTCGACCAGCAGGCCGGTCGACAGGTCGCGACCGTAGCAGCGCTTGCAGACACCGCGGCGCGACGCACAGGTCAGCACCGAGCGGATCTTCACCTTCTCGATGCCGGCGTCCTGGACGCTGGCCGCGAGTTCCTCGTCGATCTCCTGGTTGAACTCGAGGATCACCTTGCCATCCGGATCGGTGATCTTCTCGAGCGAGACGCGGCCGATGATGCGGTCGCGCAGCGGCTCGATCACTTCGCCCGATTCGACGATGGCGCGAGCCTCGATGCCGTCGAGCGTGCCGCAATCGTGATCGGAGACGATCACGTCCTGCGCCACGTCGACGAGACGACGCGTCAGGTAGCCGGAGTCGGCGGTCTTCAGCGCCGTATCGGCCAGACCCTTACGAGCGCCGTGCGTCGAGATGAAGTACTCGAGCACCGACAGGCCTTCGCGGAAGTTCGCCTTGATCGGCTGCTCGATGATTTCGCCCGAGGGCTTGGCCATCAAGCCGCGCATGCCGGCCAGCTGGCGGATCTGCTGCTTCGAACCGCGGGCGCCGGAGTCCGCCATGATGTAGACGGGGTTGAACTTCCCTTCCTTGTCGCGGCGTTCCATTTCCGAGAACATCGCGTCGGCGATCTTCTCGGTGACGTCCGACCACACGGCGATGATCTTGTTGTAGCGCTCGCCGTTGGTGATCGCCCCTTCAAGGTACTGCTGTTCGACCTTGATGACCTCGTTGCGCGCGGTCTCCGACAGATCCTTCTTGGCGGCCGGGATGATCAGGTCCTGAATGCCGATCGACATGCCCGAGCGAGTGGCATAGGTGAAGCCCACCTGCTTGAGGTCGTCGAGCATCTTGACCGTGTTGTCGAGACCGGTCGTCAGGTAGCAGCGCTGCACGAGCTGCTGCAGGCCCTTCTTCTTCAACATGCCGTTGACGAACGGAATGTTCTTGGGCAGCGCGTTGTTGAGGATGACGCGGCCGACGGTCGTGTTGATGATCTTGTTCTGAACCATCTGCACATCGGCGTGCAGCACGTCCTGGTCGTCACGCGACGCGGCCATGTCCTGCAGTTCGCCGGTATAGCGCAGGCGGATCGGCGTGAGCGTCTCCACTTCGCCGGCTTCGAGCGCCAGCAGCACGTCTTCCACGCTGGCAAACGCCCGGCCTTCACCCTTGGCGCCGATCTTCGCCTTGGTCAGGTAGTAGCAACCAAGCACGACGTCCTGCGACGGCACCGCGACGGGCGTGCCGTTGCTGGGCGACAGGATGTTCTTCGACGACATCATCAGCGTCGAGGCTTCGATCTGCGCCTCGGGCGACAGCGGAATGTGCACCGCCATCTGGTCGCCGTCGAAGTCGGCGTTGAACGCCGTGCAGACGAGCGGATGGATGCGGATGGCCTTGCCTTCAACCAGCACCGGCTCGAAGGCCTGGATACCCAGGCGATGCAGCGTCGGTGCGCGGTTGAGCAGCACCGGATGCTCGCGAATGACCTCTTCGAGCACGTCCCACACTTCCGGAACCTGCTTCTCCACCATCTCCTTGGCCTGCTTGATGGTGGCGACGAGGGCACGCTCCTCGAGCTTGTTGTAGATGAACGGCTTGAACAGCTCGAGCGCCATCTTCTTCGGCAAGCCGCACTGGTGCAGCTTGAGTTCGGGACCGACGACGAACACCGAACGGCCTGAGTAGTCAACGCGCTTGCCGAGCAGGTTCTGGCGGAAGCGGCCCTGCTTGCCCTTCAACGTGTCGCTCAGCGACTTGAGCGGACGGTTGTTGGCGCCACGCAGGACGCGGCCGCGGCGGCCGTTGTCGAACAGCGCGTCCACGGCTTCCTGGAGCATGCGCTTTTCGTTGCGGATGATGACGTCCGGCGCCTTGAGCTCCATCAGCTTCTTCAACCGGTTGTTGCGGTTGATGACGCGGCGATAGAGATCGTTGAGGTCGGAGGTCGCGAACCGGCCGCCATCGAGCGGCACGAGCGGACGCAGTTCGGGCGGAATCACCGGAACCACGTCCAGGATCATCCATTCCGGCTTGTTGCTCGACTTGCGGAACGCGTCAACCACCTTCAGGCGCTTGGCGAACTTCAGCTTCTTCTGCGCCGACGTCTCGGTGCGCATCTTCTCGCGCAGCTCGTTGGCCAGCTTGTCGACCTGCACGCGGCGGAGCAGTTCCTTGATCGCCTCGGCGCCCATCTGCGCCTTGAACTTCGAGTAGCCGTGCTCTTCGCGCGCCTTGCGGAACTGGTCCTCGGTGAGCAGCTGGTTCTGCACCAGCTTGGTCTCACCCGGGTCCACCACCACGTAGGCTTCGAAGTAGAGCACGCGCTCGAGGTCGCGCAGCGAGATGTCGAGCAGGTGTCCGATGCGGCTCGGCAGGCCCTTGAAGAACCACACGTGGCTCACCGGGGTCGCCAGCTTGATGTGGCCGAGACGCTCGCGGCGCACCTTCGCCTGCGTCACTTCCACGCCGCACTTGTCGCAGATCACGCCACGATGCTTCATGCGCTTGTACTTGCCGCAGAGGCATTCCCAGTCGGTGATCGGTCCGAAGATCTTCGCGCAGAACAAGCCGTCGCGTTCCGGCTTGAACGTGCGGTAGTTGATCGTCTCAGGCTTGGTAACTTCGCCAAACGACCACTGCTCGATCTTGTCCGGCGACGCGAGGCTGATGCGAATCGCGTCGAAGTCCGCTCGAAGGGTCGTCTTGGTATCGGTGAAGCTCGGTCGCAGATTCATTATTGACCCTCCAAGACGGGCTCAGCTGGCGTCGCTGCGTCGCCTTCCGGCAGCTCCGCTGCCGGCTGCTTCTTGGTCGAGATCAACTCGACGTCGAGGCACAGCGACTGCAGCTCGCGAATGAGCACGTTGAACGATTCCGGGAGACCGGCCGTGAAGGATGCGTCGCCCTTCACGATCGACTCGTAAATCTTCGCGCGGCCGGTCACATCGTCCGACTTCGCGGTGAGCAGTTCCTGCAGGATGTGCGCGGCGCCATACGCCTCGAGCGCCCACACTTCCATTTCGCCGAAGCGCTGGCCGCCGAACTGGGCCTTGCCGCCCAACGGCTGCTGCGTGATCAGCGAGTACGGCCCGATCGACCGGGCGTGGATCTTGTCGTCGACCAGGTGCGACAGCTTGAGCATGTAGATGTAGCCGACGGTGACCTGCTGCTCGAACTGCATGCCGGTCATGCCGTCATACAGCTTGGTCTTGCCGCCTTCCTGCTCCAGGCCTGCCCTGTCCAGCCAGCCGGTGATTTCCTTCTCGGTCGCCCCGTCGAACACGGGGGTCGCGAAGTAGAGGCCGAGCGCGTGCGCCGCCCACCCGAGATGCGTCTCGAGGATCTGGCCGACGTTCATACGCGACGGCACGCCCAGCGGATTCAGCACGATCTCCACCGGCGTTCCATCCGGCAGGTACGGCATGTCCTCTTCGGGCAGGATGCGCGCGATGACGCCCTTGTTACCGTGGCGGCCGGCCATCTTGTCGCCGACCGACAGCTTGCGCTTCATCGCCACGTAGACCTTGACGAGCTTGATCACGCCCGGCGGCAGTTCGTCGCCGCGGCGGATCTTTTCCTTCTTCTCCTCGAACAGCTGCTTGATGACCTCGACCTGGCGCTCGGTGCGTTCTTCCACCATGCGCAGATCCGGTTCCATCGACGCGTCGTCGGTCTGGATCTTCGAGCGGACCAGTGACAGGAAGGGGATGTTAGCCATCGCCTCCATCGTCAGCTGATCGCCCTTCTTCATCAGGCGTTCGCGGCCGAACTCGTCGAACAAGTCGGACCGGAGGATCTGCCCCTGCAACATGTTGTAGAGGCGCTTCTTGGTCTCGTCGTGAAGGATGCGCACCTCGTCCTGCAGGTTCTTCTCCATCATGTCGAGCTCGTCCTGCTCGATCGCCTTGGCGCGGTCGTCCTTCTCGATACCCTTGCGCGAGAAGATCTTGACGCCGACGATGATGCCTTCGATACCCGGCGGGCAGACCAGCGAAGCGTCACGGACGTCGCCGGCCTTTTCACCGAAGATCGCGCGCAGGAGCTTCTCTTCCGGCGTCAGCTGCGTCTCGCCCTTCGGCGTGACCTTGCCGACCAGGATGTCGCCCGGCTTGACCGACGCGCCGATGCGGATGATGCCGCTGTCGTCGAGATCGCGCAGGTATCCTTCCGACACGTTCGGGATGTCGCGCGTGATTTCTTCAGGACCCAGCTTGGTGTCCCGCGCTTCGATCTCGAACTCCTCGATGTGGATCGAGGTGTAGTAGTCCTCGCGCACCAGCTTCTCGCTGACGAGGATGGCGTCTTCGAAGTTGTAGCCGCGCCACGGCATGAACGACACCAGCACGTTGCGGCCGAGCGCGAGCTCGCCGAGTTCCGTGCAGGGACCGTCGGCCAGGACCTGACCTTTCTGGACGCGCTGCCCTTCCCGGACAATCGGCTTCTGGTTGATGCAGGTGTTCTGGTTCGACCGCTTGAACTTGGTCATCGGATAGATATCCGCGCCCATGTCCTCGTTGATCTCACCGGTCTCCGATTCCACACGCACCACGATGCGCGTCGAATCGACGAAGTCGACAATGCCGGTGCGGCGAGCCACGGCCACCGCGCCAGAGTCGCGCGCGGTGATGTACTCCATGCCGGTGCCGACGTACGGCGCCTGGGCGCGGAGCAGCGGCACGGCCTGGCGCTGCATGTTCGAGCCCATCAGCGCGCGGTTCGCGTCGTCGTTCTCGAGGAACGGCACGAGCGAGGCGGCCACGGACACGAGCTGCTTCGGCGACACGTCGATGAACTGGATCTGGTCACGCGGCGCCAGGATGAAGTTGCCGGCCTGACGGGCGTTGACGCGCTCCTGCACCAGCTTGCCGTCGGCGTCGAGTTCGACGTTGGCCTGGGCGATGATGTACTGGTCCTCTTCCCACGCCGAGAGGTAGTAGCAGAACGGCTCGAATTCGACGCCCTTCTTCTTCGGGCGGCCTTCTTCGTTGACCAGCTCGTCGGCTTCGACAATGTCGCCGTTCTTGTACTTGGGGTGTCCGCCGGCGTTGGTGACCAGCACGTAGTCGATCACCTGACCGTTCTTCACCTTGCGGTACGGCGACTCGATGAAGCCGAACTCGTTGATGCGCGCGTACGACGACAGCGACGAGATCAGGCCGATGTTCGGACCTTCCGGCGTCTCAATCGGGCAGATACGGCCGTAGTGCGTCGGGTGCACGTCGCGCACTTCGAAGCCCGCGCGCTCACGCGACAGACCGCCCGGCCCCAGCGCCCAAAGACCACGCTTGTGCGTCACTTCCGACAGCGGGTTGGTCTGGTCCATGAACTGCGACAGCTGCGACGACCCGAAGAACTCGCGAATGGCGGCCATGACCGGCTTCGCGTTGATCAGGTCGTGCGGCATGGCGGTCGCCATTTCCTGGTAGACCGACATCTTTTCCTTGATCGCGCGCTCCATGCGGACCAGGCCGATGCGGAACTGGTTCTCGAGGAGCTCGCCGACCGAGCGGACACGGCGGTTGCCGAGGTGATCGATGTCGTCGACGTTGGCGGTGTTCTTGCGAAGCTTCAGCAGGTAGCCGATCACTTCGTAGAAGTCCTGCGGGTGCAGGATGCGCTCGTCGAGCGGCGTCGACAGCTTGAGCTTGGTGTTGAGCTTCAGTCGTCCCACGCGCGAGAAGTCGTACTTCTGCGGGTTGAAGAACATGTTCTCGAACAGCGAGCGCGAACTGTCCAGCGTCGGCGGGTCGCCCGGACGCAGGCGGCGGTAGATTTCGATCAGCGACTCTTCGTGGGTGCGGATCGGATCCTTCTTCAGGGTCGCCGACATGATCGGGCCGACTTCGTCCTTCTCAGGGAAGAACACGTCAACCTGGTCGACACCTTTTTCGTGGGCCATCGCCACGACGCGCTGCGTCAGCTCTTCGTTGGCCTCAAGCAGCACCTCGCCGGTCGCCGGGTCAACGATGTCGGCGGCGGCAAACGCGCCTTCGAGCGCCTCGTCGGTGATCGCGATGTCCTTGACGCCGGCCTTGCGCAACCCCTCGATGTGCGTGCGGGTGATCTTCTTCCCTTCGCTGATCGAGACATCGCCAGCCTTGACGTCCTTGCGCGAGCGCTGGCCGATCAGGCCTTCGCCGACCGACCAGTAGAGCGAGTTATCGCGGAGGTTGATGCGATCGACCTGGTAAAAGGTCCGGATGATCTCGTCGCCGCCGCGCAGGCCGAGCGCGCGCAGGAAGACGGATGCCAGGAACTTGCGCTTGCGGTCGATGCGCACGTAGAGCAGGTTCTTGGTGTCGTATTCGAACTCGACCCAGGAGCCGCGATACGGAATGATCTGCGCGACGTAGAGGTTCTTGTCTTCCGAGTGGAAGAACGCGCCCGGCGAGCGGTGCAACTGCGAAACGATGACGCGCTCGGTGCCGTTGATGATGAAGGTGCCGTTGTCCGTCATCAGCGGGATGTCGCCGAAGTAGACTTCCTGCTCCTTGATGTCGCGGATGGTCTTGACGCCTGTCTCCGGGTCCTTGTTCCAGACCACCAGGCGGATCGTCACCTTCAGCGGCACGGCGTAGGTCATGCCGCGCTCCTGGCACTCGTCGACGTCGTACTTCAGCTTCAGCGCGACGGTGTGGCCGCAGATATCACAGACGTCCCCGCGGGCCTGATTGCCGGTGCCGCACTTCGGGCACAGCACGTCCTTGTCGCCGTACGGATCGCAGATCAGCGTGTGGCCGCAGCTCTTGCAGGGCTTGCGTAGGTGGTGCAGGCCCTGCAGCTTGCCGCACTTGCACTCCCAGTTGCCGATGGAATACTCGATGAATTCAAGCGACGAGTTCTCACGGAAGTCGCTGATCGGGAACACCGACTTGAACACCGACTGCAGACCCTGGTCCTCGCGTTCGGAGGGCAGGCGATTCATCTGCAGGAAGCGCTCGTAGCTCTTCCGCTGGATCTCGATCAGGTTCGGGATCGGAACCGTCGTCTTGATCTTCGAGAAGTCCTTACGCTCGCGGTAAACGTTCTTTGGAAGGCTGTACATGCGTTAGGCTCAAGGTCCAGACAAAGAAAAAACAAATGCTCCGCGGCCAGGGGGATTGATACCCACTGGGCCGGGAAACCATGGGAAAACC
>JAYQOO010000127.1:0-11721 GCA_038144855.1 Acidimicrobiia bacterium
AGATATTCCAGCAACGGGATCGCGAACTTTCTCGACACGCCATAGCGTTCTTTGAAGGCCGCCACATCAACGGTGGCACGTCCGTCCGGCGACGCCGCCTTCAGTGCTCGTACGTCCGCTTTTAAGGTCTCCAGCGCAGACGCGTGAAAGACCACCGTATCGAGCCTGACCAGCACTTTTTCCCGCAACAACAGGGACGTCAGCTTGTCGATGATCGGGCCCGGCGCCTTGACGGCCGCCGCGACAGTCGCCGCGTCAGGAGGCTTCAACGCCCCGGATCGATACGCCTCGACGATCGCATCACGCACGCGATCGTCCGCCCCGGCGACGGTCGCCTTGTGCGTCGGTAAGGCCAGTCGCTCTGCGCCAACAATCGCCTTCCGGCCCTGCAGGCGCTCCACCACCGTCTCGAACACCGCCGGCGACACGCGGCCGAAAATCTTGCTCCGCGCCTCTTCGCGCGACAGGCCATCGCTCATCGCATTCGCCTTGTGCGTGGCGGCGATCAGCGCCATCAGATCGCGCTCGGCCGCTTCGATCGCCGTACCGGTCACCAACCGCTCCCCGGCCACCATCACGCCGGCCGCCACCAGGTCACGAGTCGCCTCCGCGACGCGGCCGGGCATCAC
The DNA here is from genome assembly GCA_038144855.1 of Acidimicrobiia bacterium. Classification (GTDB taxonomy): domain Bacteria; phylum Acidobacteriota; class Vicinamibacteria; order Vicinamibacterales; family UBA2999; genus 12-FULL-67-14b. The sequence continues at coordinate 630 of JAYQOO010000127.1, forward strand.
TCCCGCGCGCGCGACCAGTGACGAGGTTGCGATGCCGCCGAGTCCCGCCGCCGCGATCATCGAACGAATCGCGCCGATCTCAGCCGGCCGCAAGGCTTCCAGACTGGCCTTCCCTTCCTCAGACCGAATGCCGGGGCGGGTGGGCGCCGGATCCAGGACACGACCACCGCCGATGGTGATCGGCGGCGAGTAGGCACGCAGAATGAAGCGATCACCTCGAGTCAGCACCGCGGGCTGCTCGAGCCGCAAACGCACCAGGGCGTGTTCGCCCGATGAAACCTCGAGCGCCCCGCCGGCGATCGACACCCGGCCTAACACTTCCGACGTGCCGTTGTGCACCCGCACCCTGGCTCCGTGGCAAAGCGGCTTTGCTGACGGCAACAGATTGATCTCGGCATCGGCGCGCCGTGTGACGCTCAGCGTTCCGGGGGCCAACAGCGTCTCGCCGCGCGACACGGCGCTGACGTCGACACCGCCGAGGTTGATGGCCGTGCGCTGCCCGGCGACGGCCCTCTCAGCCGACCGGCCGTGCACCTGAACGCCCCTAACCTTGACCCGTAGTTCGCCGGGCTCCACGACCAGTTCGTCGTCGACGGCTATCGATCCCGACACCAGCGTGCCGGTGACGACCGTGCCAAAGCCCCTCATGGTGAACGCGCGGTCAATCGGCAGTCTCGCGGCCCCCGCGACGGGCCGCTGCGACACGTGCAACGCTTCGGCGGCAATTGCCTCCCGCAGCCGATCGAGTCCCTCCCCGGATGTTGCCGACACTTCAATCACCGGCGCACCTTCCAGGAAGGAGCCCTTCACCAGCTCTTCGACATTCTGTCGGACCAGCGCACGGGTCTCGGCATCGGTCAGGTCGGACTTGGTGAGGACCACCATGCCCCGCGGCACGCGCAGCAACCGGCAGATATCGAAGTGCTCCCGCGTCTGCGGCATCACCGACTCGTCGGACGCCACGATCAACATCACGCAATCAATGCCGCCGACACCGGCCAGCATGGTGCGCACAAATCGCTCGTGGCCGGGCACGTCCACAAAGGCGACGTTGGCCGTCCCGATCGTGGTGTGCGCAAACCCGAGTTCAATCGTGATGCCGCGCGCCTTTTCCTCTTTCAGGCGATCGGGGTCAATGCCGGTCAACGCCCGCACGAGCGAACTCTTGCCGTGATCGATATGTCCGGCGGTGCCGACGACGATACTCACTTGCGCCGCTTCGCCTTTCGCTCGTTCTTGCCCATCCGCTGCTTCTTCCTCTTGCGACGTTGCTCGGGCGTGCCCTTGCGCTGATCCTTCTTCGGCCGCGCGCCGCTTCGTGCCGGGCCGCGCGATCGCTCGTCCCGGCGCACGGCTTCGAGCACGTCCTCCAGTCCGAGATCGATCTGGCGTCGTTCCATGTCCACGCGAATGATCTGAACCTTGACCTGGTCGCCCAGCCGGTAGGTCTTGCGCGTGTTCTCACCAAACAGCACGTGCTGCTGTTCCCGGTAGCGGTAGTAGTCGTCCGCCATGGTGCTGACATGCACCAGGCCTTCGACATAGTGCTCGGTCAGCTCCACGAACATGCCGAAGGGCGCCACCCCGGTGATGTAGCCCTCGAACACGTCACCGACCTTGTCGGCCATGAAGCGAACCTTCTTCCACTGCAGGATCTCGCGCTCGGCGTCGGCGGCCTTGCGCTCCATCTCCGACGTGTGCCGGCCGATTTCCGGCAGATCCTCGTCGAGCTCCGCCTTGCGCTCGTCGGACACCCTGGTATGCCGCACTTCCCGCAACAGGCGATGCACCACGAGGTCCGGATAGCGGCGGATCGGCGATGTGAAGTGGGTGTATGTGGGAGCCGCCAAGCCGAAGTGACCGACGTTCATCGAGTCGTAGCGCGCCTTCTGCATGGTGCGCAACATCAGGAATGCGATCGGCCGCGCGGCCGGATTTCCGCGAATCTTCTCCACGAGCTTCTGGAAGTGCTTTGGCTTGACGCTGCTCTCCCCTGCGCCGAGGGAAAACCCGAATGCGCTGACGAACTCGTCGAACTGCAGCACCTTCAACGGGTCCGGCGGTTCGTGAATGCGGTACAACGCCGGCATGCCGCTGTTCTCAAGGTGGGCGGCGACGGTCTCGTTGGCCACGAGCATGAACTCTTCGATCAGCCGGTGCGCCACATTGCGCTCCGACGCCACGATGTCTTCGATGAAGCCGTCGTCGTTCAAGACCACGTGCGCTTCGGGAAGATCAAAGTCCACCGAGCCGCGGCGGTGGCGGCGCGCGTTGAGAATCTCGAACAGCTCCCCCATCAACTCGAACATCGGCACCAGGTCGCGATACTCGGCCGTGGTCGCCGGATCCCGGTCCGTGAGGATCGCGTTGACCTTGGTGTAGGTCATCCGCGCATCACTGCGGATCACGCCGTCGTGGATCTCATAGCGCACCACGTCGCCCTTGGTGGTCACCTCCATCAGGCAGGACTGCACCAGGCGGTCGACGTGCGGATTCAGGCTGCACAGACCGGTGGCCAGCTCTGATGGAAACATGTGCACGGCGCGCTCGGGGAAATAGACCGACGTGGCGCGCTCGTACGCTTCCTGGTCGAGCGCGCTCCCTTCCTGGACATAGTGGGCCACATCGGCGATGTGCACGCCGAGCCAGTAGTGACCGTTCTTCAATCGTTCGATCGAGATCGCATCGTCAAAGTCACGCGCAGTTTCACCATCGATCGTGACGACCTTCCGGTCACGAAAATCCGTCCGGCCGGCGATGTCCTTCTCGCGAACGGCGGTCCCGATCCTGGTGGCTTCGGCAACGGCCTCCGCGCTATGCGCATCGACGATGTCGTACTTGCGGAGGATGATTTCGGTGTCGACGCCGGGATCGTTGATGTCACCCAGCACCTCGATGATGCGTCCGGCCGGCCCGCGCGTCGGCGTCGGCCACCGCGTAATCTCGACGGTGACCATCTGGCCGGGCTCGGCGTCCATCGACTCGCCGCGCGGGATCTGGATATCGGCCGTGATGCGCTTGTCGAACGGCGCCACGTAACGCAGGCCGACGCGGTCTTCTTCGAACCGGCCCACCACCGTCGTCGCGGCGCGTTCGAGCACCTGCACGATCGCGCCCTCGGCACGTCCGTCAGGCCGGTAGCGCTCGATCCGCACGACCACCTTGTCGCCGTGCATCGCCTCCCTGAGGCTGCGCTCGGGAATGATGATGTCGCGCGTCAGGCCTTCGACCGGCCGCTCGGGCGCCACAAAGCCTATGCCCGAGGCATGGCCGTCGAGCTTGCCGACCACCAGGTCCATACGGCCCGGCAGGCCGTAACGATTTCCTTTAATCTGGATCAGCTCGCCGTCGTTGACCAGATCGCGGATGTTGCGCTTGAACGCAGCGCGCGCGTCGCGCGGGATCTTGAGGACGGCAAGCAGCTCGCGCGGGGTGGCTGGATGCGGCACTCGCTGCCGCATCAAGCGAAGTAAATCTTCCTTAGTCAATGAGCAGTACCTGTAAATCTCCGACATTCGTGTCGGTACGGCCGATCCGGACGGTGTCGTCCAGCGGCGCAAAGAAGGCGAACGAATCGTTTGCGGCGAGATAGCGATCCGGCGCGTCGAGACCACGCGCCAACGAGCGCTGCAGCGTGGCGCCACTGGCAATCGCACCGGCGACCCCTGACGAGCCATCGATGCCGTCGGTTCCGACGCTGGCCAGCGACGCCGCTCCCCACGCCGCCAGGGGCTCTACCAGCGCCAGGGCAAACTCGAGATTCCGCCCACCCTTGCCAGCACCAGTGACACGCACCGTGGTTTCACCACTCGAGATCACGCAGGTGCGCCGCGCGGTTCCCAAACGAGCGCGCACCGCGTCGAGCCAGCGTGGCGCCGCGTCACGCGCCTCACCGATCACCGGTTCGTCGATCACGACCACCTGGTAACCCAGCGCCTCGGCGGCCGCGGCAGCCCCCTGCATGGCATTGACCCGGCTGCCGATGACGCGGGCCGTCGCCCGCGCCATCGCGCGATCAGTCCGCTTCGGCGTGTCGGCCAGCTGCCCGTCAAGCCCTCGTGCCACCGCATCGCACACACTTGGTGCATGCGCGGCGCCGCCAAATTGCTCGAGCGCCGCTGCCGCGTCCCTCCACGTCGACGCGTCCGGCACGCCAGGTCCCGACCCGATCGCGTTAATGTCGTCGCCCACGACGTCAGACAGGGCCAGCGTCACGGTCGTACCGACGCAGGCCGCCGCCAGGCGTCCGCCCTTCACTTTGGACAGGTGCCGCCGAACCGTGTTGAGCGCGTGGATATCCGCGCCGGCATTCATCATCACCTTCGTGGTGGCGATCTTGTCGGCAAGCGATATTCCGTCGATCGGGGCCGCCATCAACGCCGACGCGCCCCCGGAAATGAGCAACACCAGCGCATCTCCCGAGTGCGCACGCTCAGCCACCCTCACCGCCCGCTCGCCCGCCGCCTGGCTCCTGGCGTCAGGGAATGGGTGGCTCGATTCAATCCAGTCAACGCCGGTGGGCAGTAACTCATGGCCGTGCGTGCCGATCGCCAGCGTCGACGCCACGTTCAGACCGGGCACCTTGAGAAATGCCCCGGCCATGGCGGCAGCGGCTTTGCCGACCGCGATGACGTGATTGGGACGGCTCGTCAGGATGGACGCCAGTTCCACGTCGGCGATGGCGCGTTCGACCACACGAGCGGCGCTCACCGCGTCGATACCGGCGCGAATGATGCCGAGGAGTGCTTGTTTGTGAGGTGAATCGGTCAGTGAACTTTGCACGGATCGGACCAGCCTGATAGACCGGTCACGATATCGAATTCTTTGAGGAGCTTTGCCACGAGTTGTTCGGCGTTGGCGTTTTCGGAGAGCCGATCGAGGTCGGCCATGATCTTGAGGAGGGCGTGTTCCGCGTCGTCAATGGCCTGGGCGCTGTAGTATTCGCGCTGCGCCTGAAGGCATTGGTGATGTTTGACGAACTCTTCGCGGAAAAACTCGGTGAGCGTCGACACCACCGGCGGCGGCGCCGCTTGATCCAACAGAAAGCCTGAAACTCGGGTTTTTGCCCTCGGCATATCGGATTAACAGCAGTGTAAAAGGGTTTGTAACGGAGTGTCAACCAACCGACCGTTCAAATCTCCAGGTGTCACCTAACCGCCCTGGACGCCACCGTGCCCGCTGCCGCGCCGACCCCGATCCCACCCATGAGGATGGCGGCCATCTCGAACCAGCCGAGGAACCGAAGCTGCCCCACGCCGATCAGGCCGGCCAGGTCGGTCCCCAGCCATTGTGCCAGCAACGAATACAGCACCGCGACCGTGGCCAGTGCCGTCGCCGCGCCGACCCCGCCCAGCAACGACCCCTCCATGATGGCGGGCCCGCGGATGTAGCTGAACGGCGCGCCGACCAGTTGCATGATCTCAAGCTCATCGCGCCGGGCATACAGTGACAGCCGTACCACCGCCGCTACCGTAAAGGCGGCCCCCAGCATCAGGATGGCCGCCGCGATCGCTGCCGCTGCGCGCGCGGTGGTGACAATCCCGATCAGGCGCGACAGCCAGCGCCGGTCAAAGCGCACGTCAGCCACTCCGGGGCGCCCCTGGACATCCTTGGCAAGCTGGTCGGCGATCACATCGCCAGAGTCATCGCTCTGCAGCCGGACTTCGATCGCGGACGGGAACGGGTTCTCCCCAAGGCTCTCTGTGACGTCCCGCAGTTCCGGAAAGTCGGCGCCGAATCGCTCGAGCGCCCGTTCTTTCGGCACAAACTCGACCGCGGCCACACCGGGCTGCGCGCGCAGGTAGGTTTCGAGCGCGCCGCGCTCCTCGCTGGTTGCGCCGTCCTGCAGGTAGACCGACATCTCGGCCGCCTGCAGCCAGCGATCAAGCACATCCTGGACATTGACTGAAAGCAGCAGGAACCCGCCCAGCGTCACAAACGCGATCGAAATAGTCCCGATCGACACGAGCGCCGACCGACCCGAACGACGCAGGCTGGCCCACGCCTCCTCGAACGCATAGCCGACCACGCTCATGGCCGGGGCTCCTGTGCGCCGGCCAACTGGCCGTGCTCGAGTTGAATCACGCGCCTGCCGACCCACTTGATCAACTCGCGGTCGTGGGTTGCGACCAGCACGGTCGTGCCGCGGGCGTTCATCTCGCGGAACAGGTTCATGATCTCGAGCGACAGGTCGGGATCGAGGTTGCCGGTCGGCTCATCCGCCAGTACCAGATGCGGATCGTTGACCAGCGCGCGCGCAATCGCCACGCGCTGCTGCTCACCACCCGACAGCTCTTGCGGCAGCGCGTTCAGTCGATGATGCAAGCCCACCCACTTGAGGGCCTGGTAGGTCGCGCGCCGCTGATACTCCACGGGTTGTCCGAGCACGCGCATGACGAACGAGACGTTCTCGAAGACGGTCTTGGAGGGAATCAGGTTGAAGTCCTGGAACACGAAGCCGACCGTGCGGCGGTAGGCCTGCACCTCGTCGCGCTTCAGCGACGAGAGATTGCGGCCGCCGACGATGACACTGCCTTCGGTCGGCCGCTCCTGCAACAGCAGCAGGCGAAGCAGGGTGCTCTTGCCCGCGCCGCTCGGACCGGTCAGGAACGCGAACTCCCCCTTGCCGATCGTGAGGTTCAAGTCGCGCAGCGCGTACACGCCGCGGCCGTACGTCTTGGCCAGCGACTGCGTTTCGATCACCCGGTAAATATAGCTGGGTTTACGACGAGCCGATGGCCTTCTTGACCAGCTCGGTCACGATCTTCGGATCGCCTTTGCCCTTGGTTTCCTTCATCACCTGACCGACCAGGAACTGGAACTTCCGGTCCTTGCCGGCCTTGATCTCCGCGATGATGTCGGGGTGGGCGGCGACCACCCGCAGCACGATCGGTTCGAGGCTCGAGGTGTCTGACACCTGCGCCAATCCTTCGGCGGCAATGATGTCGTCGGCGGTCCGTCCGGACGCCCACATCGTCGCGAACACGTCCTTGCCAACCGTTGAACTGACCGTACCCTTCTGCACCGTCAGGATGAGACCTGCAAGGTTCTGTGGCGTGACCGGCACCTGCTCGATGCCGATACCGTGCTCCTTCATCGTGCTGAACACCATGCCCATCACGGCATTGGCCGTGGGCTTGGGCATCTCGGTCAGCGCAAGCGCTGCCTCGTAGTAATCGGCGACGCCGCGGTCCTGCGTCAGCACCGATGCGTCGTACTCCGACAGCTTGTGATCGGCGACAAACCGTTCGCGGCGCGCGCCGGGCAATTCGCGCATCGCGCTGGCGATCCGCTGACGCCGCTCGGCATCAACGACCAGGGCGGGCAGGTCGGGATCCGGGAAGTAGCGGTAGTCGTGTGCTTCTTCCTTGCTGCGCATCGAGTAGGTCTTGCCCTGCGCCGCATCGAACAACCGCGTTTCCTGCACGACGCGCCCGCCGTGTTCGACGACGTCGATCTGCCGGCCGATCTCGAACTCAATCGCTTTTTCGAGATACCGGAACGAGTTGACGTTCTTCACTTCGGCCTTCGTCCCGAGCGTCGTGTCGCCCACCCGCCGCACGGACACGTTGGCGTCGCAGCGCATGCTGCCCTCGTCCATGTTGCCGTCGCTGACGCCGAGCCAGACCAGCAATTGGCGGAGCTGCTCGAAATACGCTGCGGCCTCTTGCGGCGTACGCATGTCAGGCTCGCTGACGATCTCGATCAGCGGCACGCCGCTGCGGTTGTAATCGAGGTAGGTCTTGCGATCGGAGTCGGCAAAGCCCTCGTGCAGCGATTTGCCGGCGTCCTCTTCCATGTGGATCCGCGTGAGCCGGACAAACTTGTGGCCGAGTGAGGCGGGCAACGTGACGCCGCCGCCGAGGGCCAGCGGCTGCTCGAACTGCGAAATCTGGTAGCCCTTCGGCAGGTCTGGATAGAAATAGTTCTTGCGCGCGAACACCGAGCGCTCCTGCACCTCGCACCCAAGGGCAATGGCCGCGGTGACCGCCAGGTCGACGGCTTTCCGATTGAGGACCGGCAGGGCGCCTGGCAGCCCCACGCACACCGGGCAGGCATGCGCGTTGGGCGGCGCGCCGAAGGAAGTCGAACAGCCACAAAAGATTTTTGTGGCTGTCTGGAGTTGTGCGTGGATTTCGAGACCGATTACGGCTTCGTACTGGGCGGACACCCGACGATTCTAAACCGTCGGGCCTGCCGCTGTAACCTTCGCCTCTGCGTCGGCGAAGTTGTTCTTGAAGTTGTCGACGAACATCTTCGCCAGCTTCGCCGCCTGGACGTCGTAGGCGGCCTTGTCCGGCCACGTGCTGCGCGTGTCCAGCACTTCGGCCGGGACACCCGGGCACGACAGCGGCACTTCGATATTGAACACCGAGTGACGCTGATACTGGACCTGGTCGAGTTCGCCCGACAGCGCGGCCTTGATCATGGCCCGCGTGTAGGCGATCTTCATGCGGCTGCCGACGCCGTGGGGGCCGCCCGTCCAGCCGGTGTTCACCAGCCACACGCGTGAGCCGTACTTGGCGATGCGCTCGCCAAGTTGCTTGGCGTAGACGTTGGGACTGAGCGGCAGGAACGGCGCGCCAAAGCAGGTACTGAAGGTCGCGCTGGGTTCGGTCACGCCCTTCTCGGTGCCCGCGACCTTTGCGGTGTAGCCGGAGAGGTAGTGATACATCGCTCCTTCTGCGGAGAGCCGCGCAATCGGCGGCAGCACGCCGTAGGCGTCGGCCGTCAGCATCACGATGTTCTTCGGATGACCGCCCTGCCCCGAGGGCACGGCGTTGGCGATCTGCTCGATGGAGTAGGCCGCCCGCGTGTTTTCCGTCAACGACGCGTCGTCGAGGTCGAGCGCACGCGTCACCGGGTCCATCACGACGTTTTCGAGCAACGTCCCGAACTGGCGGGTGGTGGCGTAAATCTGCGGTTCTGCTTCCGCCGAGAGACGGATCGTCTTGGCGTAGCAGCCGCCCTCAAAGTTGAACACGCCGCGATCGCTCCAGCCGTGTTCGTCGTCGCCGATCAGTTGCCGATCGGGATCGCTCGACAGCGTGGTCTTGCCGGTGCCCGATAGACCGAAGAACAACGCCGTGTCGCCGCCGGCACCGATGTTGGCCGAGCAGTGCATCGACAGCACGTTCTGCAGCGGCAGCAGGTAGTTGAGGACGGTGAAGATCGACTTCTTGTTCTCGCCACCGTAGCTGGTGCCGCAGATCAGGATCTCGCGCGACGCGAGGTTGACGGCAATCGCCACGTCCGAGCGCGTCCCGTGGCGCGCCGGATCCGCCTTAAACGACGGTGCGGTCATCACGGTGAACTGCGGCTGGAAGCCCTTCAGATCCGCGTCCGGCGGGACAATGAACAGGTTGCGGACGAAGAGATTCTGCCAGGCGAGTTCGTGGATGAAGCGCACCGGGAGCCGAAACGCGGGATCCGCGCCGGCGTAGAGGTCCTGCACGAAGAGCTCCTGGCTCTTCAGGTGATTGATGATGTCGCGGCGCAGGACGTCAAAGTGCGCCGGCTCGATCGGCTTGTTGACCTTGCCCCACCACACCTGCGCTTCGCTCGACGGTTCCTTGACCACGAACTTGTCGTTCGGCGAACGGCCGGTATGGGCGCCGGTGCGGCACACCAGCGGACCTTCCATGGCCAAGGAGCCCTCCTGCCGACGGAGGGCGTGCTCATACAGCAAAGCGGTGGACAGGTTGAAGTGAACAGGCTTCGAAGTCTGCACGCCGTGCGCTTCGAGTCCCTGCCCTGCTTGCGTCGTACTCATAAGAAGATGGCTCCAAACTCGATGACAGGTTCCCCTACCGCATCGAAACCATCGATGGTACAGATGGCTGTCGGGCTAAGTCAATACGCATAAGCGGCTTGCCGGGGATCTTACCCGGCAGCCTTTCACCGTTTTGTCACTGTCCTGAGACACCCCGTGACGAGGCGGTTGCTAGAATAGGCCGGTAAACAGGAACAGTCAGATCCCCGTAAACATGGCAGGACAGCCCATCGTCGACTCCGCGTCCGACCTGGCAGCGAGGCCACAGCCCCGCTCCGCAGACGCGTCGTCGCATCCGTCGCCGGCGTCGGTGCTGGCGGCCGAGATCAAGGGATTGATCGAGGCCGGGCGGCGGGATGCTGCGCGTGAACGTTTTGGCGCGCTGGTGGCGCTGATGCAACGGCGGGCCGTGCGGATCGCGTTCCAGTATCTGCGCGACGCCGCCGATGCGGATGAGGCGGTGCAGGACGCGTTCGTAAAAGTGTTCCTGCACATTGAACAGTATCGAAGCGACCTGCCCTTCGATGTCTGGTTCACGCGGATCCTGGTGAACGCGGCGCTTGATCGACTCAAGGCGCGCGGCCGGCAGCAGCGATGGATCAGCCACTCGACGGACGAGGACAATGGCCGGCCCGTTGAGCAGGTGCCGGCGGGCGATGCGTCGCACGAACGCCGTCTACTGGCGAAGGAACGCTGGCAGCAGGTAACCAAAGCGGTTGCTGCCCTGCCAGACCGGCAGCGCCTGGTATTTACGCTCTGCCACCTGGATGAGCGCACGCCGGCGGAAATTAGCGCGGCGACGGGTATGAGTCAGGCTACAGTGCGCGTGCATTTGTTCCGCGCGTTGCGAACACTGCGGGGAGTCCTGGGCGCCGGGAACGGCGCGTAGGCAGAAGGCGCCGGAATTGGCGCCAGTGAGACGGAGTCAGGCATGAGCCGACGCGACATCAGCGATACCGAACAGGACGCCACCCTACAGGCGTATCGGACTGCTGCGTTCGCTGAAGCCGATGCGCACTTCGACGACCGCGCTCTCGAAGCACAGCGGCACAAGATCCTGGCCCGGCTGGCGCACCTTGGTCATCCCGCGAAAGTCATCAAATTCCCCAAGGGTTATCTGGCTGATACCCAGACGTCATCGGTGAACCGCCGCTGGATCAGCGTCGCGGCCGCCGCCGGCCTGCTCATTGGCGCGCTGGGAGGCGAGCTCGTCCACCTGCTGCCGCCATCGGAGCCCCGCATTCCGGCGGCCATTTCAAGCGGCGCCGCTCCATCGGCGCAAGCTCGTTCCGGTTACGTCCAGGCCTCGGCGCCCATCGA
>JAYQOO010000128.1:0-2382 GCA_038144855.1 Acidimicrobiia bacterium
TCCCAGAAGTGCATGCGCGTCAGCGGCAAGCACAACGACCTCGACAACGTGGGGCCCTCGCTCCGGCATCACACCTTCTTCGAGATGCTCGGCAACTTCTCGTTCGGCGACTACTTCAAGCAGGACGCCATCGAACTGGCGTGGAACCTCCTCACGAAGGTGTGGGGGCTGGATCCGTCGAAGCTGTACGTCACCGTGTTCAAGGGCGAGAAGGGTATCCCCCGGGACGACGAAGGCTACAAGCGTTGGCTCGATTTCGTTCCGGCCGATCACATCGGCGAACTCGGCATGGCCGACAACTTCTGGGCGATGGGTGACACCGGGCCGTGCGGACGCTGCTCCGAGATCTACGTCGATCGAGGCGCGTCGGTCCCCGGCACCGGTAACTTCGTGCAGGACGTCGAGGGCGGCAGCGAGCGGTTCGTCGAAATCTGGAACAACGTATTCATGGAGTTCGAGCGCAACGACCAGGGCGTGCTCACTTCCCTGCCTGCTCCGTCGATCGATACCGGCATGGGCCTGGAGCGCATCAGCGCCGTGATGCAGGGCACGATGTCGAACTACGACACGCCGCTCTTCATGCCGCTGCTGGAGGAGATCGGCAAGCTGTCCGGCCATGGCTACACCAGGACCAACTCGCCCACCGACGTGTCGATGCGCGTGGTCGCCGATCACGCGCGCGCGTCCACGTTCCTGATCGCCGACGGCGTCGTGCCCTCGAACGAATGGCGCGGATACGTCCTGCGCAAGATCATGCGCCGCGCGATGCGGCACGGCCGCAAGCTGGGCATGCACGAGCCCTTCCTGCACTCGCTGGTGGATGTGCTCGTGCGGGAGATGGGAGAGGCCTACCCCGAACTGGCTGCCGGACGCGCGGCGATCGCCCAGGTGATCAAGTCCGAAGAAGAGCGCTTTGACGCCGTGCTGACCGGCGGCCTGCCCCGCCTCGAGGAAGTCCTCGAGCGCGCGGCCAAGGGCAGCAAGGTCGTCCCAGGCGACGAAGCGTTCAAGCTGTACGACAGCTACGGCCTGCCGCGCGACTTCATCGAAGACCTCGCCGGGAACCAGGGCCTGCGCTTCGACGCCGAAGGTTTTGACGCGGCGATGGAAGGCCAGAAGGAAAAGGCCCGCGCCGGTAGCTCGTTCGGCGGCAAGAAGGGCGAGGATTTCTCTTTCGCCTCCGACGAGGCACGCGAGTCACTGCAACGCGCCGGCGACGTCTTCGAGGGTTATTCCGAGAACGGGGTCAAGGGCGTGCCGGTGCTGTCACTCTTCGATGCGCAGAAGAAGCCGGTCGAGACACTTGCCGCCGGCGATTCCGGCTACGCTGTGCTCGCCCGCACGCCGTTCTACGTCGAGTCGGGCGGCCAGGTCTCTGACCAGGGCTGGATCGAAACGGCAGCGGGACGCGTCCGGGTCAGCGGTGTCGTCAAGCTTGGCCCCGGACTGCCACGCGCCCATCGCATCGAGAAGGCCGAAAGCCCGATCGCCGCGCGCGACATCGTGTCGGCGGCAATCGACGTCGACAAGCGCGACGCGACGCGACGCAATCACACGGCCACCCACCTGCTCCACGCAGCCCTTCGCAAGGTGCTCGGTCCGCACGTGAAGCAGGCCGGCTCGCTGGTGGCGCCAGACCGCTTGCGGTTCGACTTCGTTCACTTTGCCGGGGTCACCGACGAGGAGCTCATGCAGATCGAGCGCATCGTCAACGAAGCGATCCTGAAGAACGAGCCGGTCAACACCAGCGTCCGCAACACGCAGGAAGCGATTGCCGCCGGCGCCATGGCGTTGTTCGGCGAGAAATACGGCGACAAGGTCCGCGTCGTGCAGATCGGTGACGGCGCGTTCAGCACCGAACTGTGCGGCGGCACGCACGTGCGCGCCACCGGCGACATCGGCCTGTGCCTGATTACGGAAGAGTCCGGCGTCGCCGCAGGTGTCCGCCGCATCGAGGCGGTCACCGGTTTGGGCGCCTATCAGTACGCCAGGACGTCAGTGGACGAACTTGAGGCTGTGCTGAGTGACACCGGTGCCAAACCCGGCGAACTGGGCGCCTGGATCGCGACCACGCAAGGCGCCCTGAGCAAGGCCCAGAAGGACGTGCAGCAGCTCAAGACCAAGATCGCGCTGGGCGGTGGGGCTTCGGGCAGCGCGTCAGCGGACGACTCGGTGACGATCGGCGAATCGACACTGATCGCGCGGCAGATGTCAGACGTCGACTCTGAATCACTCCGCACGCTGGCAGACACCCTCAAATCCCGGCTCAAGAGCGGCGTCGTCGTCCTGGCGGCAGCCATGCCCGAGGGCAAGGTCTCGCTGATCGTGACCGTAACGCCTGACCTGGCCAAGAAGGCTCCGGCGGGCCAGCTCGTCAAGACG
>JAYQOO010000128.1:2392-11346 GCA_038144855.1 Acidimicrobiia bacterium
CGCCAATCGTTGGCGGCGGCGGTGGCGGGCGCCCGGACTTTGCGCAGGCGGGCGGCAAAGATGCAAGCAAGATTACAGAATTGCTAGCGGCCGCGAAGACCGAAGTCCAGAAACTGCTGTCTTAGCGAGGTTTGCGGGACGGACCGAAAGTTGCCGATAAGGTAAACTGAGTGCTCTTGTTCCGCAGTCTTGTCATTACCTCGATCGCTGTTGTTGCCGCGCTGTGTACGGCATCCCCAGCCGCCGCCCAGATCTACAGCTGGCGTGACGCGGACGGCAAGCTCGTGCTGTCGGATCGCCCGCGTCCCTCGGATCGCGGTCAGCAAACCACCTACGAAGTACACGGCGCGTCGACGGTGCGGGCAACCACGCCGCTCCTGCGGACGGCCGTCTCGCGCAGCGCGCCGTACGAATCGGCCATCAACGAGCATGCGCGCCGGCTGGGCGTGGCCGCCGACCTGGTCCGCGCGGTCATCCAGGTAGAGTCCGCGTTCAATCCAAAGGCCGTCTCGGACAAGGGCGCGATGGGCTTGATGCAGCTGATGCCCGCAACCGCCAGGGAACTGGGCGTCACTGACCCGTTCAATCCTGAGCAGAACATCCGCGGCGGCGTCACCTACTTGAAGCAGCTGCTCACGCGCTATGACCAGAAGGTCGAACTGGCGCTGGCTGCCTACAACGCCGGCATCGGTAACGTCGAAAAGCACGGCAACACCGTGCCGCCGTTCAAGGAAACGCAGAACTACGTCAACAAGATCACCAAGGCGGCGCCCCCGGTCCAGAAGGTCAACGGCCTCTATAAGTGGGTCGAACTGAAGGACGGCAAGCCCGTCACGAAATATTCCAACCTGCCGCCGCCACAGGGGTCCTACTCGATCGTCGGCCAGCGGTAATTCGCCTTCCTGCAGGCCTGTTGGCCTGTAGGCCCGTATGCCTGCTATAATTACGTGTTCGGCATACTTCCGAAATCGAGGTTCTAGACAGTGGCAAAGCGTAACAAGTCGGCCCTTAAGGCCAACCGGCAGAACATCAAGCGTCGCGAACACAACCGCGGGCTGAGGGCCAAGCTCCGCACCGGCCTGAAGAGCATCCGTAAGTCTCTCGACGTCAAGGACGTGGACGGCGCCAAGAAGGCCCTCCAGACGCTCCAGTCGCTCGTCGACAAGATGGCCACCAAGGGCATCATCCACAAGAACACCGCGTCGCGCTACAAGTCGCGCCTCGCCGCGAAGCTTTCCAAGTAATAGATCGTTTGGTGTGGGAGGGGCCGCACGGCCCCTTCTATCCAGCTATCTCGCGCAGAGCTCGACGACAAGACACTCGAGCAGGTACTGCGGCGTTCCGGAAGACGATTTGATCGCCAAGTCTGTCCGGAACACCGCTTCCAGGCCGTTCTTTACCCGCGTATCCGGCCGCAAGCGGATCGTCGCGGCCCTCAACTGCCCCAGGATCACGGGCGGCTGCACACCGGCCTCGATCATGATCGACACTTCGCGTAACGCCTTCGAGGCGTTCGAGTTCCCCACCGCGTCCATCAGCGCAAACGTGCCCTCGGACTCCTCCTGCGGGATGACCACATCCTTCACGTGTGCGACCGTGATTGTCGACTCGCCGGCGGCGTAGAGAATCAGCTTCTCCACCTCAGGGCGAATCTTTCCGAGCGTCAAGCCGGTCGATGACAACAGCAGGTTGATCGCCTTGGGCTCGATCGCAAGCTCATCCTTCTCGAGCCGCTTGGTGATCCAGATCCCTGCCTCGCGCGAATCGTGCAGCGTCCCACAATCCACGCAGTCGGCGTGCTTGCGCAGCAACTTCACGACGCGGCGGTTGCCGTCGAGCGGCCCCGAGACGAACACCAGGGTCGTCATCGGCTCCGGCTTCTCGATGTAGGCCTCGAGCTCCTCGGCCGGCGTCGCCGCGGGGGCGCGCTTGCCTTTCTTCGCCGGCTCGGGATCGCCGTCTTCGTCGTCCTTGGCGCGCTTGGGCGCCAGCAGCCGATCGGCCTCGTGCACCATGATTACGCGCCGGGGCGCCATCATCGGCAGGGTGCGCGCATTCGACAGCAACGCCCCGATCAGCGCATCGCGCGCGCCGGCGTTGCCAGCCTCATTGGCGTAGAAACTCTGGACGTTGAACGCCTGCAAGCCTTCGTCTACGACGGCCGCGAATTCGAGCGCGAGGTCGTGACGCGACTGAAGGTCGTCGCCTTCGAGAAGATAAAGGGGACCGGTCTTTCCTGACTTGATCTGCTTCCGAATCTCTAGGACTGTACTCATCAGAGCTGTTGGCCCGTTAGCCTGCCGGCCTGCCCTAAAACGCTTCGAGAATAGCAGAGACGACAGCCTTGGCGAAGTCGGTCGACAGCCGATCGAACGCCACGCGGTCGTTGCCGATGAATGCGGCCACGTCGGTGCCACCACTCGGGCTGGCCAGCTCGTACTCATCCGAATACGACAGTGCCGGGTTCTCCCAGAGCGTCTTCTGCGCCTTGACGTCGTCGAACTTCACCTTCACCGACACGGTCACACGCACGCGCGACGCCAACTGCTGGTCGTTCAGGCCCACTGGGGACAGGCCGATGCCGGTGATCTCCCCATAGACGATGCCGTCCACGTTCTCGTCACCCGGCACAACGGTGTAGCGGCGGCTGCTCTGAAACTCGAGCCGCACCTTCTGCGTGAACAACTGCTCCACCGTCTGGAACGGTGTGGCGTTGGCAAACATCGGGATGCCGAGCGTCTTGATGTAGTCAGGCAGGAACGACCCCCGCCCGGAGAGCGCGTAGCCGCACGACGCCGCAGACACTCCCGCCGCGAACACCGGCAGGGTGCGCAGCAACTGTCTGCGGCTGATCGACCCGTCCGTCATGAGCGCCTGTTAGCCGTCATTTCGCGACGATCGACACCAGCTTGCGGCCCGGCACGATCACAACCTTCGCGATCGTCTTGCCGGCCGTATGGGCAATCACATTGGCGTTGGCACGCGCCAGCGCTTCGAGTTCCGCGTCGGTGATCGACGGCGCCACGCGCACCACGTCGCGCAGCTTGCCATTGACCTGCAGCGGGATCTCTAGCTCTTCCGCCTTGGCAATGTCCGCGTCGGCCACCGGCCATTGCGCGGCGGCCAGGCCGTCAGCGTGGCCGTACATCTGCCACAACTCCTCCATCGTGTGAGGCGCAAACGGCGACAACATCACGATCAGCGACTCGATCGCTTCACGCGCCACCTTTGCGGCCTGCGCCGACCGCTCACCCTTGTCGGTGAACAGGTAGAGCTCGTTGACCAGCTCCATCATCGCGGACACCGCGGTGTTCATCTGCTGTCGAACGTCAATGTCCGTGGTGACGCGCTTGATGGTCTCGTGCGTCTTGCGGCGCAACGCCCGCTCCGCGCCGGTCAGGGTCGCCTGGTCGATCGCACCGGTGCCCGCCGCCACCGCCTCCTCGCGCCATTGGTCGGCGCCGCGCCACACCCGCGCCAGGAAGCGGAAGCTGCCTTCCAGGCCCGAGTCCGTCCACTCGACTTCCTTCTCCGGCGGCGCCACGAACATCACGTACAAGCGCAAGGCGTCGGAGCCGTACTTCTGGATCATCGAATCGGGGTCGACGACGTTGCCCTTCGACTTGGACATGACGTTGCCGTCCTTCAGCACCATGCCTTGCGTGAGCAGATGCGTGAACGGCTCCGTGTGCTCGACCATACCCAGGTCGTGGAACACGCGCGAGAAGAAGCGCGAGTAGATCAAGTGCAGGATGGCATGCTCGACGCCACCGCTGTAGAAATCAACCGGCCCCCAGTAGGCCACCTTCTTCGGATCGAACGGGAGTTGATCGTTGTGCGCGTCGCAGAAGCGGTAGAAGTACCACGACGAGTCGACGAACGTGTCCATCGTATCCGTCTCACGGCGAGCCGCGCCGCCGCACTTCGGACACGTCACGTTGACGAATTCGGGAATGCTCGCCAGCGGCGAGTCGCCGCGGCCGGTGAACTCCGCAACCTTGGGCAGTTCCACCGGCAACTGCTCGTCGGGCACCGGCACGATGCCGTCGACCGGGCAATGGATCATCGGGATCGGCGTGCCCCAGTAGCGCTGGCGCGATATGCCCCAGTCCTTCAGGCGGAACTGCACCGTGCCTTCGCCGATGCCGCGTGCTTCGGCATCCTCGGTAATGGCCTTGAGCGCATCGCCGGCCGGCGTGCCATCGTACGTGCCGGAATTGATCAGGACGCCCTGCTCGTTGATGACGGGCACGATCGGCAGGCCGTACTTCGAGGCGAAGTCATGGTCGCGCTCATCGTGCGCCGCGACGCCCATCACGGCGCCGGTGCCGTACTCAGCCAGGACGTAGTTGGCGACCCAGATCGGAATCGGCTGGTTCGTATAGGGATTGATCGCAAACCGCCCGGTAAAGAAGCCTTCCTTCTCCACCTGGCCGGTCAGCCGATCGGACCGGTCCTGCGACCGGAATTTCTGGGCCTTCGCCATGAAGGCCTTCTCGTCGTCCGATTCCTTCGCAAACCTGTTCACCAGGCCGTGCTCGGGCGCGA
The DNA here is from genome assembly GCA_038144855.1 of Acidimicrobiia bacterium. Taxonomy (GTDB): domain Bacteria; phylum Acidobacteriota; class Vicinamibacteria; order Vicinamibacterales; family UBA2999; genus 12-FULL-67-14b. The sequence continues at coordinate 6,941 of JAYQOO010000128.1, forward strand.
GCATCATTAAGGTCGCGCCGTAGATCGTGTCGATGCGGGTCGTGAACACCTCGATCGATTCATCGGTGCCCTGGATCTGGAACCTGACGCGAGCGCCTTCCGATCGCCCGATCCAGTTCCGCTGCATCGTCAGGACCTTCTCAGGCCACTTGCTCAGGCCATCGGCGGCCTGCAGCAGGTCATCAGCGTAGTGGGTGATCTTGAAGAACCACTGCTCCAGGTCCTTCTGTACGACCGCCGTGCCGCACCGCCAGCATGCGCCGTCAACCACCTGCTCGTTTGCGAGCACCGTGTTGTCGACCGGGCACCAGTTCACCGTCGACCGGCGGCGATACGCCAGGCCGCGCTCGAACATGCGGGTGAACAACCACTGGTTCCAGCGGTAGTAGTCCGGCATGCAGGTGGCCAGCTCGCGTCCCCACGCGTAGCTGATGCCGAGGCGCTGCAACTGCCCCTTCATGTGCGCGATGTTGCCGAGCGTGGACGCCTCTGGATGAATCCCGTGCTTGATCGCGGCGTTTTCCGCCGGAAGGCCGAACGCATCCCAGCCAAACGGGTGCAGAACGTTGAAGCCCTGCAGCCGCTTCAGGCGCGAAACGACGTCGCCGATGATGTAGTTGCGGACGTGCCCGACGTGCGCGTGCCCGGACGGATACGCGAACATCTCGAGGCAATAGAATTTCGGCTTCGAATAGTCTTCGGTGACTTCAAATGCCTTGGTCGAGGCCCAATGGGCCTGCCACTTCTTGTCCAGTTCTTGAGGGTGATAGTCGGCCACGATAATCGTTCAAGGATATCAGGCCGAGACGCGAATTACCTCCGTGAGACAGTCCTTCAGTGCCTCGAGGCTGTAGCCGCCCTCGGTCACCAGGACCACCCTGCCGGCACAGACCTCGTCCGCCACCTTCACGAGCGATGCAGTCAGGCGGGCAAAACCCCCGGTCGTCATCCGCACCTGCCCCAGCGGATCGAGTTCATGCGCGTCGAAGCCCGCGGAGATCATCAGCAGGTCGGGCTGGAACTGCCGCAAAGCCGGGTAGACCTGCTCCTGGTACTGCCGCTCGATCTCCGGGTCCTGGGCACCGGCAGCCAGTGGGATGTTGAGCGTATAGCCAACCCCGGCGCCCCGGCCGGTCTCGGATGCCGCGCCGGTGCCAGGGTAGAACGGGAACTGGTGCGACGAGACGAACAGCACGGTCGGGTCTTCGTAGAAGATCCACTGCGTGCCGTTGCCGTGATGCACGTCGTAATCCACGATGGCGACGCGCGCGCAGCCGCGTGAGCGCGCATAGGCCGCGCCAACGGCGATATTGCTGTACAGACAAAACCCCATCGCGCGATCGGCTTCAGCGTGATGCCCCGGCGGCCTGACCAAGACGAGCGCGCGCGATCCCGCCGGGCCATCCAGCACCTGATCCACACCGGTCAACACGGCGCCGGCGGCAAGCCGCGCAATCTCGTCGGAGTCGGGCGAGGTGAACGTATCCTCGTCGATCATCACGGCTTTGCCGCGTGTCGAGGCGATCAGGTCGACGTGCTCCCGCGTATGGACGCGCAGCAGATCCGTGTCGGTTGCCAGCCGCGGCTCAATGACTGCCCCGCCGGCCGACGCAAACGAGTCAGCCACGCCCTGCAGCACCTCGGCTCGCTCGGGCCGCTCAGGATGACCGGCTGGTGTGACGTGATCCACGAATCGCTTCGAACTGACAACCGTCAACGGCATAACAAGTCCTTGCTGCGCGCCGCGCATTCCGCCAGCGACCGCTGCAGGCGGTGCCGCCACTCCTCCAGCGCCGCCTCGCCAGCGTCGCGCGGCACATACAGCGGTTCACCAATCGCCATTGCCACGGTCGTGAACGGCTTGGGGATCTGCGTGCGGTCCCAGCTCTTGAGCGTCCAGTGAGACGCGGCCTCGGCGTGAAACGGCATCAGCGGGTTGCCGGTCGCCTTTGCAAGCCACACCGCCCCCATCTGCGCCACTTCGGCCGGGCCTCGTGGCCCATCGAGCGTGAAGGCCACGCCCTTGGACTTCACCTCGCGAACCAGCTGCAACAGCGCCCTCGGTCCGCCCTTTGACGTTGAGCCGCGAGCGGTGCCGTACCCAAACTTCGTGATGATGCGCGCGATCCACTCGCCATCGAAGTTCTCGCTCGTGATCACGACAATGCCGCGCCGCTTGAAATAGTGTGTGGCGGGCAGGATCCGGCCGTGCCAGAACGAGTGAATGGGATGCAGGCCCCTGGCCGTGATCGCGTCATCGTGCTCGGCGCCGCTGACCTTCCAGGTCCACGTGGAGCCGAGCGCGTTCAGGATGGGATAGCCAAGCGTCGCGATCGCCGCGACTTCAGCGCGCTTGCGAGGTGAGGCAGACCAGTCGGGTGCCGTCACATGCCTTCGTAGGAAGGACCTTCGCCGCCTTCAGGCGCCACCCAGGTGATGACGCCGTAGGGATCCATGATGTCGCATGTCTTGCAGTGCACGCAGTTGGACGCGTTGATCTGCAGCCGTTTGCCGCCACTGCCGTTGTCGACCATCTCGTAGACGCTCGCCGGGCAGAACCGCACACACGGGTGGCCATACTCGCTGCCGCACACCGTATGACAGACCTCGGTATTGACCAGCAGGTGCACCGGCTGATCCTCGTCGTGGTGGGTGCCGGAGTAGTGCGCGCCGGTGACCTTGTCGAAGGTGATCTTGCGATCGATCGGCGCGGCATTCGACGGCACCAGATAGTCCCACTTCGACATGCCGTAATACTCCGCGATCGTCTTCATCTGCTTGTGGCCTTCATGGCCTGGCAGCTCAGGAAGACCGGCGCCCTTCGTAAACATCGCAATGCCGGCCGCGGCACTCCCGGCGATCAAGCCGGCGCCAAACGCCTGGTGCACGTTCCTCACGGGGTGCAGTTCGGCCTTGATCGGGCTGGCATCCACCTTCGCCTTGTAGGCGCTGAGCTGGGCAGACGAGGTATCACCCGCGCGCACCGCGTCGAACGCAGTCTCGGCCGCAAGCATGCCGCTGCGCATCGCGAGGTGAATGCCCTTCAGGCGCATCGAGTTGACGAAATTCGCGGCGTCCCCGACGACCAGCGCGCCATCCATGAACAGGCGCGGCTGCGTCTTCCAGCCCCCCTCCGGCAGGGCCTTGGCGCCGTAACGAACGATGCTCCCGCCCTCCAGGATGCTGGTGATGAAGGGATGACGCTTGAAGTGCTGGAACGCGGCGTGCGGATCGAACAGCGGGTCCTTGTACTCGAGCCCTACCACGAAGCCGATCGAGATCCGGCCGTCGGCCATCGCATACAGCCAGCTGCCGCCAAATTCTTCTTCGCGCAGCGGGTAGCCAAGCGTGTGAATCACCGTCCCCGGCTTCAGGCGATCCTTCGGGATGTCCCACAGTTCCTTGATGCCGATCGCAAACTGCGCCGGCTCACTGCCCTCGCCGATCTTCAGATCCGTGCAGAGCTGCTTGGTGAGGTGTCCGCGCGGACCATCGGCGAAGATCGTGACCTTGGCATGGATGTCGGCGCCTGGCTCGAACGCGCCCTTCGGCTTGCCGTCCTTGCCGATCCCACGATCGCCGGTGCGGACGCCGATGACGCGAGATCCCTCGTACAACACGTGCTGGCCCGGGAAGCCCCAGAACAGATCAATCCCTTCAGCCTCGACTTGCTCAGCGAGCCACTTGGTGAACTGGCTCAGCGAGATGATCGAGTTACCGTGATTCTGGAACGGCGGAGGCGTGATCGGAAGGCGGAGCTTACCGCCTTCCGTCAGGAAGTAGATGTTGTCATTGTCGACCGGCGTGCCCATGGGCGCGCCCTTCGATTCGTAGTCCGGGATCAGGTCCTTGAGCGTTGATGGATCGAGCAGGGCGCCCGACAGCTGGTGCTTGCCGGCTTCGCTGCCCTTCTCGATCACGGCGATTGACAGCGGCTCGCCGCCCTTCTTCTTCTGGAGCTGCGCGAGGCGGAGCGCGGCGGACAAGCCGCCAGGACCTCCACCGACGATCAGGACGTCAACTTCGAGTGTCTCGCGCTCGGCCATTGCCAATATTGTAGTCGCTGCAACAATCCGGCTAAAGCCGGATGCTGCCACCGCACGCGGGCGTTACTTGCTGAGCTCGGCGATGATGGCCGGGGCCAGTTCGAACAGATCGCCCTGCACACCGTAGTCGGCGACCTCGAAGATCGGGGCTTCGACATCCTTGTTGATCGCCACGATCGTGCGTGAGCCCTTCATGCCGACGAGATGCTGGATCGCACCCGAGATACCAAGCGCGACATACAGCTTCGGCGCCACAGTCTGGCCGGAACTGCCGATCTGGCGCGCCATGGGCAGCCACCCGTTGTCGCAGATCGGACGCGACGCGGCGAGTTCGGCGCCAAACGCCTTCGCCAGGTTCTC
>JAYQOO010000129.1:0-11014 GCA_038144855.1 Acidimicrobiia bacterium
GCCCTGCACCTTGATCAGCAGACGCTCGCGCACCAGTTCGCGCAGCGCTTCGCGCAGGGTGACGCGGCTGACCGCGAGCTCCTGGCATAGCTCGTGTTCTGACGGGATCTGGGTGCCGGGCCGGTAGAGACCGCTATGAATACGGTGGCGAATGAGATGTTGAATTTGATGGTAAAGCGGAACGCCGAGTTGCTTGTCCAGTCCGCCTGCGGGACCCTGTGTGGCCACGGTGGCCCAGCATACCATCCGTGCTGAGCGAACTTGTATAGTTATCCATACATGTCAACATCACCCGCCAACCCGTCTGCGCGCCCTCTCGAGGGCATTCGCGTCCTGGATCTGTCACGCATGATCGCTGGCGGCGTCTCGGGCATGATCCTGGCTGATTTCGGCGCCGACGTGGTCAAGGTCGAGCAGCCTGGCAGCGGCGACCCGCTGCGCCAGTGGACCTCAGACGGTACGCCGCTGTGGTGGAAGGTCTATGCGCGGAACAAGCGCTACATCACGCTGAATCTCAAGTCGGCGGAAGGGCAGGACCTCCTGCGCCAACTGATTCCCCGCTTTGACGTCGTGATGGAGTCCTTCGTGCCAGGCACGCTCGAGCGCATGGGGCTCGGCTACGACGTGTTGCAGTCATGGCACCCCAAGTTGATCCTGCTGCGCATTTCGGGATGGGGGCAGACCGGCCCGTCGAGTCAGCGCCCCGGCTTTGGCACCTTGGTTGAGGCGGCCAGTGGATTCGCGGCGATGAATGGCGAGCCGGACGGCGCGCCGATCGTGCCCGCGTTTCCATTGGCCGATATGACGACCGCGTTGTATGCGGTCAACGCCGTGATGTTTGCCTTGTATCACCGCGACGTGCACGGAGGTCCCGGTCAGGTGATTGACCTCGCGTTGTTTGAGTCGCTGTTCTCGCTGCTCGGACCATTGGCCGCCGAATATGCCGCAAGCGGGCGGCTCCGGGAGCGCAACGGCAGCCGTTCAAAAAATGCGGGACCTCGCGGCTGCTACCTCACCGCCGACGGGCGCTATATCGCGGTGAGTGGCTCAACCCCGAAGATGGCGGAACGTTTCCTCGTGGCCTATGGGCTGGGACATCTCCTCCAGGATCCTCGGTTCGCGTCGAATGAGGCCCGGGTGGCCCATGCCGCGGAACTCGACGAGGCGGTCGCGGCTGCGATCCGGTCACGCAGCGTTGAGGAGAACCGGCGCATCATCGCCGATCACGCCCTGACCGCCGTGGCGGTGCAGACCGTTGCCGACATCGAGCGCGATCCGCACTGGCAGGCACGAGAGCTGCTGGTCGACATCCCCAATGGCGACGGCCGCGTCCGAATGCACAACATCGTGCCGCGCCTGTCAGCGACGCCAGGCGCAATCGGCTGGCCGGGCGGGTCGCTTGGCGAACACAATCACCAGTTGTACGAGCAAGAGCTCGGGCTGAGCGGCGATCAGCTGAAGCGGCTGGCAGAAGACGGCGTGATCTGAGTGGCCGCGACCCAGTTCCCTCCAGCCCCCGGCAACACGCTGCGCCGCGCCCGGCTCCTCATTGACGGGGCGTGGGTCGACGGCAGCGAGACCTTTGCGGTCACCGACAAGTTCACCGGCGAGATCATCGGCCACGCCGATCGCGCGTCACGTGCCCAGGTCGACGCCGCAGTTGCCGCCGCGGATGCGTCGTTCAGAAAGAATCGTATCGATGGCTACGATCGCTTCAGCATGTTGCGGCGTGTCGGCGATCTCATCGAGCAGCGCCGCGCCGAGATCGCCGCGACGATCACCGCTGAGGCCGGGTTCCCGGTCTCGGACGCGCAAAACGAGGTGACGCGCGCCATCCAGACGTTTCTCATTGCCGCAGAAGAGGCCAAGCGGCTGGTCGGCGAGATGGTGCCGATTGAACACGCACCGGGTCATGCGCACCGCATGGCCTTCACGGTCCGGGTGCCGCGCGGCGTCGTCTGCGGCATTACGTCATTCAATGCACCGCTGAACTTCGTGGCGCATAAGGCCGGTCCGGCGTTGGCCTCAGGCAACGCGGTCGTGCTGAAAGCACCGCAGGCAACGCCGTTCAGTGCCGCGATTCTCTGCGAGATCCTGATCGAGGCGGGGTTCCCCGCCGGCCACGTCAACTTGGTCCAGGGGCCAGGCAGCGAGGTGGGCCGATGGCTGGTGGAGAACCCACTGATCCGCTTCTACACGTTCACCGGCAGCACGGCCGTCGGTAAGCAGCTCCATCGCGATGTCGGCCTGCGCCCCATTGCGCTGGAGTTGGGCAGCATTGCGGCGACGCTGGTGTGCGCGGATGGTGATCTCGATCGCGCCGCGCCGCGTGTTGCCAATTCGGCGTTTCGCCGAGCCGGTCAGGCGTGCACGTCCACGCAGCGGTTATTCGTCGACCGGCGGGTACTCGAACCGTTCGTCGAGAAATTTGTCGCGGCGACCGCGCAGCTGAGTGTCGGTGATCCGCGGGCTTCAGGCACGGCGGTCGGGCCGATGATCAGCGAGGCCGAGGCAATGCGCGCGCAGCAGTGGATTGGCGAGGCCGTCGCGGCAGGTGCCCGGATCGTTGCCGGCGGCGAGCGGCGCGGCGCGGTGCTGCAGCCGACCATTCTTGTCGACGCGCGGCGCGACATGAAGATCCTCTGCGAAGAAATCTTCGCGCCGGTCGTGTCCATTATTCCCTTCGAGTCGCTCGACGATGCGATCGCACAGATCAATGCGACCGAGTTCGGCCTGGCCTGCGGCGTCTTCACCAGAGACATCAACACGGCGCTCAGTGCGGCGCGCCGTATTCACGTCGGCGTGGTGCACATCAACGAATCGTCCAGCAGCCGCGTTGATTTGATTCCTTTCAGCGGTGTCAAGGACAGCGGGCTCGGACGCGAGGGCCCGAGGTACGCGATGCAGGAGATGACCGAGGAGCGGCTGATCACCATCAGCCTCTGACAGGAGACGTGATGACCGGAGCGATGTTTATGGCCCACTGCCTGAAGCAGGAGGGCGTAGTCAAGGTGTTCGGCCAGTGTGGCCACACCAACTATGCGTTGATTGATGCCTGCCACAAGCTGGGCATCGACTACGTGTCGTTCCGCCACGAACAGCAGGCGGCACACGCCGCCGACGCGTACTTCCGTGTCACCCACAAGCTCGCCGTTCTCAACGTCCACCTGTCGCCCGGCCTGACCAACGCGCTGACCGGCGTGGCCTCGGCCGCGGGAGACGGGACGCCAATGCTGGTGATCACCGGCAACACCCCCTCGTATCATCACGCCCGCGAACCGCACCAGGGGATGCGGTTGCACGCGGATGCATCTCAAGGAGATATCTACCGTCCGATCTGCAAGCGGGTCTGGCGGATCGATGACGCGAAGTTCCTGGTCGACGTCATGCCGCGGGCGCTCAACGTTGCGCAGACCGGCCGTTCCGGCGCGGTCTTGCTCGACGTGCCCATGGATGTGTTTTCCCAGCAGGTCGATCCGCCTGCGCAGGACATGTCCAGTCGGCGTCCGGCCTACCGCCGCCCCGGCGGTCCGCCTGAGGGAATTGCCGACGCGGTGCGCCTGCTGCAGTCCGCGAAAGCCCCAGCGATCTTCGTGGGCAACGGTGCGGTGTTGTCGGAAGCCTCGGCTGAGTTGCGCACGTTTGCTGAGTTCATGGCGCTGCCGGTGGCGACGACCCTGATGGCAAAGGGGATCTTTCCAGAGGACCATCCGCTGGCGTGCGGTATGACGGGGATCTGGGGCACCCGAGTCGCCAACGACACGATGCGCACCGCCGATGTCATCGTCGCGATCGGCACGGCATTCGGCGAAGCGGATTGCAGTTCCTGGCGCCCCGAGCACACCTTTGCCATCCCTCCGACCAAGCTGATCCAGATCGATATCGACCCGCAGGAAATCGGCAAGATCTATCCCGTCGAGGTCGGCATCGTTGGCGACGCCAAAACCGTCCTGAGCCAGCTGATCGAGGGACTCCGCGGCTCGAATCCGAACGCGGCCGACATGCAGCGTCGCGTCGAAACACTCGGTCACCGGCGCGACAGCTGGAATGCCGAGATTGCCGCCACGAAGCGGGACGGCGGGAAACCGATTCATCCGGCCCGGCTGCTCGACGAAGTGTCGGCTGCGGTGCCGCGCGACGCGATCTACGTGACCGACGTTGGCTGGAACAAGAACGGTGCCGGCCAGCAGTTGTATTCGTACCTGCCGCAGACGTTCATCACCAGTGGAGCCATGGCGACCATGGGATTTGCGCCGGCGGCGGCCATTGGCGCGAAGATCGGCGCCCCGGATCGAGTGGTGGTCTGCCTGGTGGGCGACGGCGGGTTCTTGTCGGTGTGTGGGGCCATGACCACTGCGGTTGAACTCGGTATTCCCGTCGTGTGGGTCGTCTTTAACAACTTCTGCTTCTCGACCATCCGCACAGTGGGCACAACCTATTTCAAGAACGCCTACGGCACCGAGTTCCGCACGCCGGATGGCGAACCATACAACCCAGACTTCCTGACGCTGGCCACGGCGTTTGGTGTCGATTCGGCCCGAGTCGAATCGCCCGATGACCTGCCGGCGGCGTTGCAAACGGCCCTAGGCGCCAACAAGCCGTATCTGCTGGAGGTCGTGACCCGAGGTGACGTGCCGATGCCGCGAACCGGCTACTGGGATATCGCCGACTTCCTGGCGCATGGCAATGACTAACCGAACGAAAGGCGATTCACCCATCATGCAGCGTCGACAGTTTCTCGAAACGTGTGCGGTCGCGGCCGGCACGATACTCGCGTCGTCCAGGACGTCGGCGCAGTCGCCGGTGCGTCCGCGCCGCCCGCTGAAGCTAGACTTTTACGGCCGGCACCTGCTCTGGCTGCGAAATCCGGACGAGGTCGCGCTCATCACGAAGGAAGCGGGTTACGACGGGCTGGACATCAATGTCCGCCCTGGTAATCAGGGGCACGTCGCCCCGGATCGAGTCAAACAGGATCTGCCGCCGTTTGTCGCCGCGGTTCGCAAGCACGGAGTCGAAGTGTCTGCGATCACGCCGCCCATCACCGACGCCGATTCCGCGTTCGCCGAAGATATCCTCGCCACGGCGTCTTCACTCGGCATCACGCACTACTGGTGGGGGACGTGGCGCTACAACACCACGCAATCGATTGCGGCGCAACTCGAAGCCATCAAGCCGAAGGTTGCAAAGCTCGCTGCGCTGAACGCGAAGTACAAGATGACGGCGATGTACCACACCTACGCCGGCAACGCGGTCGGCACGCCGATCTGGGATTTGTTATCCATCCTGAAGGACCACGACCCAGCGCACGTCGGCTTTCATTACGACGTCGGACACATGGTGCGTGAAGGCGCCAACGGTCTGTGGGCCTTGAACCTGCGCGCGGCCGGCAAGTACGTCACGGGCGTCTCGGTCAAAGACTTCATCTGGAACAAGTCGAAAGAAGGGCGGTGGCGAACCGAGTGGGCGCCGCTGGGTGAAGGGTTGGTGCAACTGGATGAGCTGGCGAAGATCCTTAAGGAGATCGATTTCTCGGGGCCGATCGAGAGTCAGCCAGAGTACCCAGATGGCATGGGCGGACAGAGCACGCTCACGATTCCGCGTGAACGATTCGTGGCGGTGATCAAGAAAGACCAAGAAGTGTTGCGCGCCGCGCTGACCGGCGCCGGTTTGATGTAGCGAATGCAGGAGCGTCCGATGAATGTGAAACGCGTGGTGGGTCTCGCCGTGTGCGCGGCCGTGGCAATGACGTGGCTGGCCGCCACAGCGGCACAAAATGCGAGTTCCTGTTGCTCTCCGACCGGCGCCGATTGGCCAAAGAACGGCGGCAACCTCGGGAACCAGTCGTACACATCGCTGAGCCAGATCGGTCGCTCGAATATCAAGAACCTTGGGCCTGCCTGGGTGGTGCACGCCTCGGCTGAGGCCGTGACGCAACCGGCGGCGGGCCCTGGTACCGATCACGTCGGCTCACAGACGACACCCATCGCCGTCCGAGGCGTGTTGTATCTCGATACGCCGAGCGGGGGCGTGATGGCGGTCGACGGCGCGACCGGAGCGGTCAGGTGGAAGTGGCAGCCGGGCCAGGTGACCACCCGTCGCGGCGTTTCAGTCGGTGAGGGAAAGGTCTTCACGCTCGCCGGAGGCAACCGCGTGGTGGCGCTCGATCAGGAAACCGGGAAACCGATCTGGGAAACGCAGCCGACGGCCAACGGTGAGACGCTCGGCAATACCGCCAAGGTCGCGACGATCTACCACGACGGGCTGGTCTACGTCGGCACCAACGACTCACCCCGGAGTGCCGGCTACGCGGTGCGCGCGAGTGACGGCGTGATCCAGTGGTGGTTCTACAGTGCGTATCCGCACGGCACCGTGTTCACAGACGTGAACGGCAAGACCTTCGACGCCGGCGACACCTGGACGACGAAGAACACGCCCAACGACACACCCAATGATTGCTATCTGCAGGCCGGCGGTGCGCCGTGGATGCATCCAGCGATCGATCCGGAATTGGGAATCGTCTATTGGACATTTGGTAACGCGCGGACATGCGTCAACTCACAGGACGGGTCGGCTCGGCCCGGTGACAACCTGTTCACGAACTCAGTGGTGGCGATCGACGCCAAGACTGGCAAGTACAAGTGGCACTTCCAGTCCGTGCGCCACGACATTTGGGACATGGACAACGTGCACCCTCCGCTGCTGGCGGATGTGATGGTTGCCGGCGTGCGCCGGAAGTTGATCTACTACGGCAGCAAGCAGGGGCACATCTTCGTGCTCGATCGCACGAATGGCAAACCCGCCCTCGGCGTCGAGTACCGCCCGGTCCCGGTTGACGCGCGACAGGCCTCGCCTGCGACGCAGCCTTTTCCGGTGCAGCCGCCGTTCACACCTCAGTGCGTCGAGTATCAGAACCTCGGCTCGGAAATACCCGGCGCCCCGAATCGTGCAGTGCCTAACTGGAACGGGTATCAGGCGGAACCGGATCCCGCAAAGCCCGGACAACTCCGCTTGGTGCAACGCCCGGGTCACTACCTGGAAGAGGACGCCAGGTTCCTTAGTGGGCCACCGCGTCGAGGATGCGTGAACGATGGGCACTGGGCCCAGCCCGTTCTGTCAGTGCCAAGTCAGAACGGTGGTGCGGACTGGTCGAACTACGGCTACAGTCACCGCCTCAACCTTTTTTACGTGCCCTCGTCGACGAATCCGTCGGCGCACGCGAACAACCTGTTTCAGGGCGGCAACGGCCTGCGCATTCCCGGGCAATATCAGTCGGGCGAACTCATTGCCATCGACGCCTCCACGAACCTCGTGAAGTGGCGCCGGGATTTCGGCCCGGGCGGCGACGTCGCGCACGGCAACAGCCCCTTAGTGACCGCGAGCGATCTGCTGTTCATCTCCAGGCCTGACGGTTTCCTGCTGGGGATGGACGCGCGAACTGGCGACGAACTGTGGCGATTCCAGACCGGCTCCGTCGGCGCGTCTGGTGTGATCTCGTACATCGCCAACGGCGAGCAGTACATTGCGGTGGCCGCGATGGGAGGACAGCAGCCATACGCGCCGCCTGGACGCGGTGATTCCTTGTGGGCGTTCAAGGTCGGCGGCAAAGCCGTGTACACCACCGGCCCCCGATCAAGCCCGCGGATCGTGTCGGGGAGTTCGGAGGCACCCTCGCCCGAACCGATCACAAACTTGCGCCGCCCGGTCGACAACGCGACGTGGGACCGCGTGCCGCCGAACACGATCTATCTGGCCTATCAGCCAGCGGGAGTGGCGGCCGGCGGTCGCGGTGGGCCTGGAGGAGGAGGACCTCCCGGAGCCGGTGGCCCTCCTGGAGGTGCGCCCGGCGGTGCGGGCGCTCCGCAGGGGGGCGGAAGAGGCGGCGGGCGCGGAGGGGCCGCGCCTTCAACCACTCCGACGAGAGACAGCACGGCAACGGCGTCGATGTTGCCGTCGCGCTTGACGGTGCCCGTGGGCACGACGGTGACCTTTACCAATCCGGGCGACGCGCAGATTGGTGGCCCCAATACGGGCAACCTAAAGGAGCACTGCGCGACGCAATACTTCGAAGGCCTGTTCAATTTCCGGCTCAAGCCTGGCGAGTCGGCTCAGCACACCTTCACACGCGAAGGCGAGTACTACTTCAACGACTGCACCGACCCGCGCCCCACCGGGAAGGTGGTCGTGACGCTGGCTGCCCAAGAAGCGCCATTGACGTTCGCCTCGAGCGTGTTGGACTTCAAGTCGCCGACCGGCACGTTCACCGGCGTCAGCGGCACCGTGCAGGCCGTGCTGACGGTGCCCGCGGGATGGACGCTCGACAAGCGCGTCCCAGTAACGATTCTCGGGCCATTGAGCGAGCAGTCCTTCAACGCGGCAGCTGTATCAACATCGGCTGATGGGACACGATTGACCGCCGCCTTCAATAAGTCGGAGATTGACAACAACATCCCGTCCGGCGACGCCGTGGCCCTGAAAGTCACCGCCTTATTCATGGCCGGCGGGGTGCAAAAGAAACTCGAAGGCACCGCAAGGGTGCGAGTCGTCAAGTAGCCGAAGAAGCGTCACCCGTTTCAGGCCCGATCTCACCGATTGGGCCTGAAACTCGCCGTAATTCACTCCGTAACGGTAGCGGCACCGTAACACTCTCGCAACATCGCGCTCGACTTTCCATAATCCACACGGGTTTTTCTCATAACGAAACATGGCAACTCGCCCGATTACGCCCCAGGAATCAGAACTCGCCCAGCGCGTGCTGGCCAACGCCCGGCGGGCCATGGACCAGATCGCAGCCTACGACCAGGCGACGGTCGATCGGCTGTGCCAGGCCGTTGGCTGGGCGGCCGCCAACCCCGCCTCCGCGGAGCGTCTCGCGAACATGAGCGTCGACGAAAGCGGGATGGGGAGCCGCGAGCCGAGACGGCGCGCCAAGGTTCTTGGGATCCTGCGTGACGCCCTGCGCCAGAAGAGCATGGGCGTGATCGAAGAACTCCCGGAAAAGGGCATCGTCAAGTACGCCAAGCCGGCCGGCGTGATCTGTTCGCTGATTCCGGTCACCAGCCCCTACATCACGCCGATCGGCATCGCGATCTACGCCATCAAGTGCAAGGACGCGGTGATCTTCTCGCCGCATCCGTCAAGCAAGAAGACCACCAACGAGACGGTGCGCTTGATGCGCGCGGCGCTGAAGGATCTCGGTGTCCCCGAAGACATCGTGCAATGCATCGAGCAGCCGAGCATCCCGCTCGCCAACGAACTGATGGCGATCTGCGATCTGACGATCGCCACCGGTGGCCCGGCGATGGTCAAGGCGGCCTACGGATCCGGCAAGCCCGCCTATGGCGTCGGCGCCGGCAACGCCACCATGGTGATCGACGAAACCGCCGATGTGGTCGAGGCCGCCCGCAACACCGCGATCAGCAAGACCAACGATCACGGATCGGGTTGCTCGGCCGACGGCAACCTGGTCGTTGATGCCTCGATCTACGACGCCATGTTGACGCAGCTGCAGAAGGAAGGCGGTTATCTCGTCAACGCAGAAGAAAAAGAACTGCTGCGCCAGGCGTACTGGGACGAGGAGGGCCGGCGTACGGCCGACACGATTGCGCGGCCCGCAGTGGCCATCGCCAGGAAGGCCGGCATCAACCTGCCGGACGGCAAGTCGTTCTTCATGGTTGAAGAGCAGCGCATCGGCAAACAGTCGCCGTACTCGACAGAGAAGCTTGGCGTCGTGCTCGGCATCTTCAAGGCGCAGGGCTTTGACGATGCGCTCGACAAGGTGCGGCAGATTTTCGAGACCGGCGGCCGTGGGCACTCCTGCGGTATCTACTCGTTCAACGACGACCACATCAATCGCCTGGCGCTGATGGCGCCGGTAAGCCGGATCATGGTGCGCCAGGTGCAGTCCAGCTCCAATGCCGGCACCTTCACCAACGGCATGCCGATGACATCAAGCATGGGCTGCGGCGTCTGGGGCGGCAACATCACCAACGAGAACGTGTCGCTCAAGCACTACATGAACGTCACCTGGGTGTCGCGCCCCATTCCGGAAGACAAACCGTCGGAGGCGGAGCTCTTCGGCGAGTTCTTCAACGCGCCGGCTCCCGTCGGAAAGAACTGATTCATGAATCCTCCTATCGCTACCCAAACCGCGCTTAAGCGCACCGCGACGGCCACCGAAACGCGGATCGCGTCGTATTTGCTGACCGAATACCTCGAACGACTTGGCGTGGAGGTGATCTTCGGGCTGTGCGGGCACACCGTCATCGGCTTCCTTGACGCGCTCGGCAAGAGCAAGATCCGCTTCATTTCGACCCGCCACGAGCAGGTGGCCGCGCACGCGGCCGACGGCTACGCGCGGGCGTCCGGCAAGGTCGGCGTGCTACTGACCCACCTCGGCCCCGGCCTCACCAATGCGGCGACCGGCGTTGCGAATGCCGCGCTTGATTCCATCCCGATGGTGGTCATCGCCGGTGACGTGCCGAGCTACTACTACGGCCGCCATCCTCACCAGGAAGTGAACCTCCATCAGGACGCCGACCAGTTTCAGATCTACCGGCCGTTCTGCAAGCGCGTCTATCGCGTCGACAACGTGCGCGACCTGCCGCGAATTGTCGAGCGCGCGTTCCACCTCGCGCAGAGCGGCCGTCCCGGCCCGGTACTGATCGACGTGCCGATGGACTTCTTCTCGGCCGACCTCGACGTCACGGCGTTCGCGACGACGCCACCGGAGATTGCGAAATCGGGCCTCGATCCGGCCACCGCAGCGCGGATCGTCGATGCGCTCGCCACCTCACGGCGCCCGGTGCTCTATGCGGGCGGCGGCGTGCTGTCGGCGCGAGCCACCAAGGAGCTCCAGGATCTCGCCGAGGCGCTGCAGGTCCCGGTGGCGCACACCCTGATGGGGAAAGGCTGCCTGCCACATGAGCACCCGTTGCTGCTCGGCCAGTCTGGCTTCTGGGGCACGCCGATCGCCAACGAGAAGTGCCGCACAGCCGACTTGATTGTCGCTGTCGGC
>JAYQOO010000130.1:0-10924 GCA_038144855.1 Acidimicrobiia bacterium
GTTCTCGCAGATGTTTCCGATGGGGGTGGAGTTCTCGACGGGCATATGCGTGGGCGCCGGTACAGGCGTATCCGACGCCGACAACACCGACCCCGGCACTAACGCGGTCGTCGCCAACATTTTCTACAAGTAGAGCACAGCTGTGTGGATTCACATTGTCACGACTGAGCTTCTCTATGGCGCGTCGCCTGCAGGCGGCGGCATTACCGGGCCACTTGTAGGCGGTGCTCACCTTATGAGCAGCGGCGCACTTATTAGCGGAAGGTTGGTGTTATGAGTTATCCGGTCTATTACGTGCCAGCAGGCGATGTGCTGCCGGTGATGTTTTCAAGCTACGCCGGATCGACGGGGGCATCATCCGCAACGACCGGCCTTGCCGTGACGGACATTGAAATCTACAAGGACGGCGGAACAACGCAGCGCGCGAGTGATGCTGGTTACACGCTGCTTGGCGCAACTGGTATGGATTTCGACGGCATCACAGGAATAAACGGCTTCAGCATCGACACAGGCGACAACACAGATTCAGGGTTCTATACCGTTGGGTCATGGTTCCATGTCGTTGTAGCAAGTGTCACGGTCGACTCTCAGACGGTCAATTTCATCGCCTGTGCTTTCCGAATCATGCCTGCCGAGAGTTCGGCGGGTGTGCCGAAGGTTGATGTGACCCACTATGGCGGCACAGCAGGAACATTCGCCAGCGGCATCCCGGCTGTTAACGCAACGCAAATCAGTGGCGATGCAACCGCAGCAGATAATTGCGAGTCATTCTTCGACGGCACTGGCTACGCAGGAACTAACAACGTCATCCCGACGGTAACGACCCTGACCGGGCACACGCCACAAACGGGTGATTCCTATGCGCGTCTCGGTGCGCCAGCAGGCGCTTCTGTGAGCGCGGACATTGCCTCAGTCGCAACGCAGGCCACTGCGATCGAAACCGACACGGCGGACATCCAGACTCGACTTCCTGCCGCGCTCGTCTCTGGCCGCATCGATGCATCGGTTGGCGCAATGGCGGCCAACGTGGTGACGGCGACCGCGATCAACACCGGCGCCATCACCGCCGCCAAGTTCGCCGCTGGCGCGATCGATGCCGCTGCCATGGCCGCAGATGCGTGGCAAGAGTTGATCGAGACGATGTTCACCTACAACGCCACGGCAGACTATGCGGGCGCAACGGCTGGCTCTCTGGTGAAGGAGATCGCCGACAATGCCGGCGGCTCGGCCCTCACGGAAGCGGGCATCGCAGACGCGGTATGGGATGAGGTGTTGAGCGGCCACCTGACGGCGGGCACGACGGGCAACGCGCTGAACGCGGCAGGCTCGGCGGGCGACCCGTGGTCGACGTCGCTGCCGGGCGCATATGGGGCCGGTACCGCCGGCAACATCATCGGCAACTACATCGATGCGGCGATCACCAGCAGGCTGGCATCGAGCGCCGACGGCTCCGGATTCACGGCGATTCCATGGAACGCGGCCTGGGATACCGAGGTCCAGAGCGAGGTCAACGATGCGCTGGTCGCGATCAACCTCGACCACCTGGTCGCCACTGCCGTCGACACGAACTTCGCAACGACGGTGCACCTCGACAGCGTGATCGGCCAACTGGCCGACACCGGCACGACGGCGACGTTCGACCGCACGACGGACTCGATCGAGGCCATCCGCAATCGCGGCGACTCGGCGTGGATCACGGCCACGGGCTTCAGCACGCACAGCGCGGCTGATGTCTGGGCGGCTGGCACGCGGACGCTGACCGGCGATGTCACGCTGGCCGACGGCTACTTGACCGCGGCGAAGTTTGCGACGGGCGCGTTCACAGCGGCGAAGTTTGCGGCAGGGGCTATCGATGCCGCTGCGCTTGCCACGGACGCAGCGCAGGAGATTCGGGATGCCATCACTGGCGCAACGCTCACCGAACTGTCTGCAGACCCAGGCGCGAGCCCGACGCTGGCGGGGGCGATCATGCTGCCGTACATGTCGCTGCGAAACAAGCACGACACGGATTCGGGCGGCGGCACCGACGAGATCCACAACAACGCCGGCACGGTCATCCTGACTGCGACGATCTCCGACAGCGGCACTCTGTTCACGAAAGGGAAGTACGCATGATGATCACATACGACGTAGCGATCGCGATCCTGTCTATCTTGGTCGGGCTGCTGATGGCCGGCGTCGTCGTTCTGGCGCGGCAGGCGGCCGAGCAACGCCGCCGCATTGCCCGCCTCGAGGGCGCAGTCTCCGAAGAGCCCGTCATCGGTCACAGAATCGCGGCGGCCTTGAACGAGCGCGCCACCATCGATCAGTGGAAGGCCGAACTCGCAAAGCATCCCGAGGGCTCGCCGAAGCACACGGCCTACCTGAACCGGCTGCGTGAGCTCGGCGCGCTGTAATGGCCTGGACCGAGACCAAGCGCCGCTCCGTGCAGCGCTATGCCGGCGTCGGCGTACTGCCGGTGGCTGACAGCAGCATCGACGTCGGCGATCGGGCGCACGTGACCGGACTGTTTGCGGCGGACTCGTATCCGTCTCCCGCAGCACCGCCGACCTACGCCACACAGGCAACCCGTCGTCGAGTGACCTCTGCCACGCAGGCCACGCGGCTGTACTGGACGCGCTGGGCGCTTAACTTGAGGACCGCATGAAGCTACTCGCCATCCGAGACAAGAACGGCATCACGATCCCTGTGGTGCCGATGTCCGACTACATCGACTGCAAGGTACTGGCGTCGACCACGCACGAGTCCATCGCGGTCCCGTCCGGCATGGCGTTCTGCTGCATCACGCCGAGCGCCGACGTCTACGTGAAACGGCACAACACGTCGTTCGCCGTACCGTCGGCCGACGTCGAAGACGGCACAGCGCCGCTCTTCGTGCCGGCAGGCGCGTCGCGTCTGGTGCAGCTTGGGTCGATCACGCACCTGGGCTTTGTGTCATCCGATGCATGCAATGCCACGCTGGAGTGGTTTGAGTGACCGCGAAGAAGACCCAGCAGCAGCGCGAGCAACGGACTCGGACAAAGTCCACCGCGCCGAAGCATTACACCGGCGGGAAGGGTGCTGCGCTGGACCCGACGCTGCGGCGAGAGTTTGCCCGGCTCTATGTGCAGGGCATGCCCGCGGTGTCTGCATGGCGCGCGGTGTACCCGAACCGGAAGGACTCGCAGCACACCGCGCGTAAAGAGGCGTGCCTGTTTCTGCGGCATCCGGCAACGCAGGTCATGGTCGAAGAACTCCGCGCTCAAGCGCACGAGAATATCTCGACCAACATGAACGAGTGGCTGGCGTCGAACCTGCGCCCGATCCGCTTCGACCCGGCCCGCATGTACGACGAGGACGGGAATCTGCTGCACGTGCGCGACATGGATCAGGATACCCGCGCTTGTTTGCAGGAAGTGACGCACGAGGAATGGAAAACGATCAGCAAGTCCGATGACGGCCAAGAGACCGTCACGGTGAAGACCCGCACCGTCAAGGTCAAGTACCGCTCGCCTGACGGCGCAGAGGAGCGCCTGGGCAAGTATCACGGGGCATTCAAGCAAGACAACGAGCAGCAGGCGCCGAGGCTGTTCGACAGCCTCCCACGCGAACTGCAGCAGGCACTCTATGAGCGTCTCGCCGGAAATAGCAGCGCAAGCTGACCGCATCCTCGCGGGCCTATCACCGGAACAGATTGCAGCGCTCAGGGAAGAAATCGCCGGTCACATCTCGAGGACGAAGATTCTCGACTACTACCCGGACACCGGGACGCTGCGGCGCGAACTCTACCCGCAGCACATGCGCTTCTTTCAACTGGGGCGCACGCATCGGTTCCGTGGCGTGCTGGCCGCCAACCGCGTCGGCAAGACCGAGGGCATGGGCGGCTACGAGGTTGCCTGTCACGCCATGGGCGTCTACCCGAACTGGTGGCCGGGGCGCGTGTTTCTCGACAAGCCTCCGGCGATCTGGGTGGCAGGCAAGACCCGAGAGAACACGCGGGACATTCTGCAGCGCAAGCTGCTGGGCGACTGGGGCCGTTTCGGCACCGGGCTGATCCCGTATGACGCCATCGACGACTGGCGCCCGGCGCAGGGTGTGGCCGAGTCGGTGTCGGTGGTGTGGGTCAAGCACAGCAGCGGGCATCGCACGCGTATCGCGTTCAAGTCGTTCGACCAGACGTGGCGCGCCTTTGAAGGCACGGAGCAGGACATCATCTGGCTCGACGAAGAGTCCGAGGAACTGATCCGCGCCGAGTGTGTGAAGCGCTTGATGACGACCAACGGCATGCTGATCGAGACGTTCACGCCGCTGCAGGGGCTCACGCCGATCGTGATGGGCTACATGCCAACGCCGGAAGTCGATGCAGGGGAAGAGCAGGGCTTCAACGCCGAGGCCGTCGAGACGGTGAGCGCAGACAAGGCGCTGGTCCGCGTCGGCTGGGATGACGTTCCGCACCTGACCGAAGAACAGAAGCGCTCGACGTTGGCCGAGACGCCGCCGTACTTGCACGACGCGGTGTCGAAGGGCATCCCGAGCTTGGGCGCCGGCGCGATCTACCCGGTGCCCGAGAGCGAGATCAAGGTGGCGCCGTTCGCCATCCCGCGGCATTGGCCGGTGGTGTACGCGCTGGACGTGGGCTGGAATCGTACCGCGGCGATCTGGGGCGCGTGGGATCGCGCCACCGCCACCGTCTACCTGTACGCCGAGCACTACCGCGGCCAAGCCGAGCCGGCTATTCACGCGACCGCGATACGCGCGAAAGGCGACTGGATTCACGGGGTCATCGACCCGGCCGCTCGAGGTCGCACGCAGAAGGACGGCGAGAAGCTGATCGACACCTACCGCGAGAACGGGTTGGTGCTGACGCCCGCACAAAACGCAGTCGAGACCGGACTCGTTGAGGTCTGGCAGCGACTATCCACTGGACGGCTCAAGGTGTTTTCGAGCCTCGGCAACTTCTGGACCGAATACCGAATGTACAGACGCGATGAGAAGGGCCGGATCGTGAAAGCGCACGACCACCTCATGGATGCCACGCGCTACCTGATCATGAGCGGACTGAAGAAGGCCATGGTGCAGCCGGTCGACACCGGCCCCGTCGGCCAGCCCTGGCAACCGCTCGACTCGGTCGTGGGGTACTAACGCGTGGACATGGAACTGGATGGCGCCCCGATCGAAGTCGAGATCGACGGACAGATGGTGACGCTCACCCCCGAACAAGTGCAGGCGCTCAAGGAAGAGCACGAGCGCGCGGAGGAAGAGCGCAACGCCCGGCTGGCGAACCTTGCCACGGCGCTCTACGGCAAGCGCAAGGAAGCGATCCAGGGACGCGCCAGCAGCGGCGTTGAGGAAGAGTGGCGGCAGGCCGAGGATGCGTACGACGGCATCGACGACACCACGCGGCAGGGCGACGAGTGGCGCACGAAGCCGCCTGGTCAGCGGCTGCCGGAGAGTGACTCGCCGCGATCGACTGTGCTGCCGAACATCACTCGGCCCTATGTCGACACCGCCGCGTCGAAGATCGGCGACATGCTGCTGCCGTCGGACGATCGCGCGTTCGCAATCAGCCCGACGCCGGTCCCCGAGCTGATCGACGCGAAGGAAGACAACACCGAGGTCGAGCTGTCGACCGGCACGAAGACGACGGTCGCACAGGCCGTGCAGGATGTGCTCGCGCTGGCCAAGGAGTCGGCCGACGCCGCGCAAGAGCAGATCGATGATTGGCTGACCGAGTGCCAGTTCCACGGGGAACTGCGCGAGGTCATCATGGACTGCTCGCGCGTGGGCTCCGGCGTGATCAAAGGCCCGATCCCGGAGAAGAAGGCTCACACCCGCTGGAGCAAGGGGCCGGACGGCATCTTCCGCGTCGAGCGTGTCGAGAAGATCAAGCCGGTGTCGCGGCGAATCTCGTGCTGGAATCTTTTCCCGGACCCGTCGTGCGGTGAGTCGATCCACAACGGCGGCTACATCTGGGAGCGCGACGAGATCACCGGCAAGCAACTGGTGAAGTTGAAGGGCCTCGAGGGCTACCTCGACGAGGCCATCGACGACGTGCTCGAAGAGGGCCCGAAGGCCGCGATCCACGAAGGCGAGCCGCCGCAGCGTGACGGCATCGGCTCCGTGCATGGACGCGATAGCCTGTACCAGATCTGGTACTTCCACGGGATGATCGAGCGCGATGACCTCGAAGCCTGCGGGTGCAACGTCGACGACGATGCGCCTGAGATTGCCGGCGGAATCGCAGCGAAGGTGACGATGGTCAACGACCGCATCATCCGCGCAGTGATGAACCCGCTCGACACCGGCGCGTTCCCCTACGACGTCATCCCGTACCAGAAGGTGCGTGGGCGCCCGTGGGGCAAGGGGCTGGGCAGTCACGTCTCGGTGCCGCAGCGCATTCTCACGGCGGCTCTGCGCGCCATGATGGACAACGCCGGGCGCAGCGCGGGGCCGCAGGCGGTGGTCAACAAAAACTTGATCAAGCCGCAGAACGGGCAGTGGACGATCACGCCGTGGAAGGTGTGGGAGCCTGTCCCGAACGCCGACATCGAGGACATCCAGCGGCAGGCATTCGCGTTCATCAACGTCGCGTCCGCGCAAGGCGACTTGATGGCGATTGTGCAGTTCGCGCTGCGGATGGCCGAAGAGATCACCGGCATGCCGCTGATGTTCCAGGGGCAGATGGGCGTCAAGACGCCAGACACCCTGGGCGGCATGCAGTTGCTGCAAAACAACGCGTCCTCGACGCTGCGCAGGCTCGCGCGCCTGTTCGACGACTACATCACTGAGCCGCACATCGGCCGCTACTACGACTGGCTGATGCAGTACGGCGAGGACAACAAAGCCAAGGGCGACTACGTCATCGATGCCCGGGGCTCCTCTGCGCTCGTCGAGCGGGCACTGCAGAACGAACGAATCATGCAGATGGCGCCGCTGGTGCTCAACCCGGCGTTCGGCATTGACCCGATGCGCTGGTTCGCCGAGATGTCGAAGTCGCAGCACCTCGACCCGAAGGCGTTCCAGTACACCGAGGACGAGCGCGCGAAGCTCGAAGAACAGCGCTCGCAGCAGCCACCGGATCCGCGCATCGCTGCAGCCCAGATGCGCTTCGAAGACAGCCGAGAGAAGCGCCAGTTCGATGCCGAGCAGCGCGACCTTGACCGACAGCACGAGGCGCGACTGATGCTCTTCGAGCGGATGATCGCCCAAGAAGAACTCGCGGGCGAGCAGTCCATCTCGGTCGACAAGATCAAGGCGATGCTCGCGCAGACTGCGATCAAGTCGCAGACCGACAAGGAACTGTTCGCCGCCGAGCGGGCGCTGAAGCTACGGACCGGCCAGGGGATCTGATCCCATGCCGATCGAGCAAGTGCCCGAGGTCGTGTTCCCCGAGACCGACTGGGGCACGCCGACGTGGCTGCGGCTTTGCAAGTATTTCCAGCAGCAGATCACGACGCTGCACATTCAACTCGAAAACCCGAAGCGCACGGAGGTTGAGACCGCCGTCATTCGGGGACGCATTAAGGAATTGCGATCACTGCTGCTGCTGAGTGAATCAGCACCAGCGCAACCGGTGGACGACGCCTAACCCGCGCCCTTCACCACCCAATGAGGCCCGCCTTTGTGCGGGCCTTTTTGTTTGGAGGCTCATCCGTGAGTGACGCAGCGACCGAAGTAACCGAAACCCAAACCACCAACGATCCGAGCGACGAGGCCCTCGAGCATGCAATGGCATCCGGATTCTCTGGAGTGCGCGGTACTGAACCGCCCGCCCCGCTGAAGACGGAAGAGACCAGCGCAACGCAGGGGACGCCGAATCAGGAATCGAACGCCGCCACCGAGCAATCGGCCGCGACGGGCGATGACGCTGGCGCCGTGACGGGCGAGGAAGGCGGGGTCGGAGAAACGGCCACGCAGGAGCAGCAAACCGAGCAGGAGCAGCAGGTCGAAGCGGCCAAGGCTGTCCTGGCCGGGCTGTCCGAGGAGCAACTGAAAGCGGTGTTGGGCGAAGTGCCGGTGATGCGTGAGCGCCTCACTGCCGCAGAGCAGAACCTGCAGAAAGTCTTCGGGCGATTCGGCGAGGTCAACCGCGTGCTTCAAGCCCTATCCAAGGGCGGCAGCGCGCAGGCGGTCAAGATCGATGCATCCAAGCTGAAGCGACTGTCGTCGGTGTTCGACGAGCAGGCCGCCGAGGCGCTCGCGAGCGACCTACAGGACATCCTGTCGGAGATCCCGCGCGGTGCTGGCGAACCCGTCGATCTGGATAACCGGATCGACACCCGTGTGCAGACGGTGCAGCAGGCCATCCAGCGCACGGTGAACGAGATGTTCCTCTCGCACGCACATCCCGATTGGAAGGACGCCGTCGGAACCGCCGACTTCCGTCTCTGGCTGGAGACGAAGCCCGCGGAGGAACGCGCCCAAATCCGGGAAAGCGAAGACGCAGGTTTCCTCCTCCCCAAGTTCAACGAGTTCAAGTCGTGGCGCTCCCGCGCTGCGCAGAACCGAGAGAACAAGGGCAGGCGCCTGGAAAGCAGCGTCGACCCGAAGGGCCAACCGGCGCCGGCAACGACGTCGTCTCAACGCGTCCCAGACGAAGAAGCGGCATTCGCTACCGGCTTCAAGGCCGCGCGCGGAGTCGCCGCGTAACCAATTCGCATAGGAGTTCACCATCATGGCAGGTCAGAGCTATACCACCCAGGCCGAACGGATCGCCAAGTTCAAGGGCGAGATCCTGGCCCACGCAATGCCGGTCGAAGTGCTCGGTATCGCGGGCATGCAGCGGCAGGTTCCGAAGAACAACTCCAAGACGGTCGTCTACCGCCGCTGGCTGCCCTACGGCGCCACGACGGCGAATGCGCTGGATTCGAACCAGTGGGACGTCACCGCGGGCGCGCACATCCTCTCCGAGGGCGTGACACCGACGGCCGACAGCCTCACGCCGCAGGACGTCACGGTTCAGCTGAACCAGTACGGCTGCCTCTACAGTCTCACCGACCAGACCGAAGACCTCTACGAGGACGACGTCGGCAGCGAGATGAAGAAGCAGACCGGCGAGCGCATCCGCCTCGTTCGCCAGCTCGTGCGGTACGGCGCTCTGAAGGCGTGTACGACCCGCGTCTACGCCGGAGGCACCACGACGGCCACGGTCGACGAGAAGGTCTCCATCACCTTCCTGCGCAATATCTCGCGCAGCCTGCAGTCGGCACACGCCAAGCGCATCACGCGCATCCTGGCGCCGTCGCCGAACTTCGCCACGGCGCCGGTCGAGGCGGCCTACCTCGTGTTCGGCCACACCGACCTCGAGGCGGACATCCGCGACTTGCCGGGCTTCAAGCACGTCAGCGAGTACGGCCAGCGTAAGCCGATGCACGAGCAGGAAATCGGTTCCTGCGAGAACTTCCGCTTCATCCTCTCGCCGGAACTTGCCGGCACAGCGGACAGCGGCGCATCGGTGACCGGCACCGGCCTCAACAGCACGAGCGGCACGTATATCGACATCTACCCGATGATCGTCGTCGGCGAGGATGCGTGGGGTCAGATCGCGCTGCGAGGGATGAACTCCTTCGAGCCGACCTACATCCCGGCAGGCCAGAAGGACAAGAACGACCCGTTGGGACAACGCGGCTACATCGGCGCAAAGTTCTACCACAACGCCATGGTCCTCAATCAGGGCTGGATGGCGTGCGCCTGGGTCGGCATCACCGACCTCACGCCGTAATCCACCACGACGTGACGACTGGCCTCGGTGGGTGACCGTCGGGGCCGACGAACCTTCTTCTCTTCATAGGAATTCAGATCATGGCCTTGAACAAATCCGAGCCGCTGCGCGGCTTGAACTTCTGCACCACCACCGGCTTGCTCACCGCAACCGGTGCCGAGACCGTGTACGACACCACGGCCGCCATCCAGTACGTGCTGGGCGGCAAGATCGCTTCGAAGGCGGCCGTCACCGACGGCACCACGCCGACGACCGGCGGCGTCAGCGCCGCGGCGATTACGCTCACCGCGAACTACGGCCGCGTCGTCGTCTGGTGTCTGGTGAGCGGCGGCACGGTGAAGGTGATCGAAGGCGACGTCGAAGCGCTGGACGCCGCTGGCGACTTCATCGACTACCCGTCGTTCCCGGACATCCCGGACACCTACGTGCCGTTCGCGTATCAGGTGATCAAGGGCGCTTCCACAGTGTCCGGCACCTGGACCTTCGGCTCGAGCAACTGGAACGCCACCGGCATCACGAGCACGATCGTCAACGTCGCGGCCCTCCCGGACCGTCCGTCGATCTCGTAAGTCCAGCAGCACCTCGGTGGGCGCCCTGACTAGGCGCCCATCATCACCCAGACATAGGAGCAGCACACATGGAAGTCAGGCACCTGCGACAGATCACGGCGCTTCCCGAAGAGCTCAATCGGGCCGCCGACGTCTCGAAGCGCATCGTCAACCTCAACGAGGCCACGCTCACCCTTCGGCCGATCGATCACGAAGGCCGCACGCTGGTCTTCAACCGTGCGGCTGGCGTGACGGTCACGTTGCCGCCCGCGACCGGCAGCGGCGCCCGGTATCGCTTCATCGTCGGCGTAACGGTCACATCGAACTCCGACAAGATCCAGGTTGCGAACGCGAGCGACGTGATGACGGGCAACATCATCGCAAACTCGACCGGCGACACGCCCGACCTCGCACAACCCTGGCCGACGGCGGCCTCGAGCGACACCATCACCCTCAACGGCACCACGACCGGCGGCTTGAAGGGCGACATCATCGAGATCCAGGATATCGCGGCGAACCTGTACCACGTCATCGGCTTCACCTCGTGCTCCGGCACGGAAGCCACGCCGTTCAGCGCGGCAGTCTCGTAACCCAACGCATCACCGTATCACCCATGGCGGGGCGTCCTTCGAAAGAGGGCCGCCCCGTTTTCATTGGAAATCAAGGAGTTCAGCAT
>JAYQOO010000131.1:0-8613 GCA_038144855.1 Acidimicrobiia bacterium
ACGCGCGTGCCTCACAGCCATCGACTACGTATGAAGCCGTCGTCAAAGCGGCATCGCAGCTGCCGAGGTTGAAGAGTCTTCTGGTGAGCCATCGAGGCGACCTCGTGCTCGAACGCTACTTCAATGGCGCGCGTGCGACGCAGGTCACCAATATCAAGTCGGCCTCGAAGAGCGTGATCTCTGCGTTGGTTGGCATTGCGATCGCGAAGGGACACATCAAGAGCGCCGACCAGCCGGTCGCCGACTTCTTCCCGGAGCTGATGAGAGATCCTGCCGCCGGCAAGCGCCGCATCACGATCGAGGATCTGGTGACGATGCGATCCGGGCTCGCGTCGACGAGCGGCCGCGGCTATGGCGCGTGGGTGACGAGCAAGAACTGGGTTCGCTACGTCCTGGCGCGTCCGCTCGAGGACGAGCCAGGCACTCGCGTTGAGTACAGCACGGGCACCACCCATCTGTTGTCGGCGATTCTCACCAAGGCTACCCGGCAGAGCACCTGGCAATTCGCGCAGGCAGAACTCGCCAAGCCGCTTGGCTTCTCACTCGCGCAGTGGCCGACCGATCCGCAGGGCATCTATTTCGGTGGCAACGACATGTTGATGACGCCGAAACAGATGGTGAGCTTCGGTGAGCTGTACCTGAATGACGGGCGAGTGGGCGACCGGCAGATCGTGCCGAAGGCGTGGGTGGAGAGGGCCGATGACGGCGTTGGGCGATCGCGGTGGGGCAGCGATCGTGAATACGGCCACGGATTCTGGATCCGCGAATTCGGCGGCGTGAAGTCGTATTACGCTTGGGGCTACGGTGGCCAGTTCATCTTCATCGTGCCGAGCAAAGACCTCGTTATTGTCACCACCTCGCGCGCCGACGTCTCCCGCGAGCGGCGCGATCATCTCGACCAGATCTACGAGCTCGCCGGCCAGATCGTCGGCGCCTCCTGACCGCGAGACGCCGCATTGAGCGCTACTGAACGATGCGGGCCGTCCTGATGTAGTCCAGTTTCGGAAAGTTCTTCCGCAGATACGCATTGCCGCCCTGGAAGACGGGATCCTGTTTCCCTGCGCGGATGCCGCCGCCGGCGGCTTCGCCATACTCATCGAACAAGGCGTCGGCCACTTCCATGCCCTGCACGACGCGGCCGAACGGCACGAAGGGCTCCTTGTCGTGCACCTCGCGGTTGTCGCGCAGGTTGATCACGACCTGCGTGGTGCGACCGTTCGCGACCGCCCATGCGAAGAAGACTGTGCCGCGCTCGCTGCCGTGTGCCGGCTGAAATGGATCGTCGGGGATGGTCTTCGTCCGCCACGCTTGCGCCAATGCGGGATCGCCTGCGATGCCGAATTGCACCCACGTCTTCGGGCGGATCCTGAACAGCGCCGCATCATCGTAGTAGCCCGATGTCACCAGCTCGTAGAACCGATCGGCGCCATTCGGTGCCCACGATCGGACGTACTCGATGACGATGGCGCCCTTCGTGGTCTCCAGGCGCACCGTGAATGTGTCGGGCGCGTGTGAGTGGTGCCGGCCAAGGGCGGCCAGCAGGAGCAGCGTGAGCATGCGCGAATGCTACTGCTTTTTTCTGAAGCGACGCAGCTTCTCGCGATTGCCGCAGAGCTTCATGTCGCACCAGCGCCGGCTGCGGTTCTTCGTGTCGTCGACGAACCACCACGCACAGTCGGCGGCGGCGCAGGCTCGCACGCGCGCCAGGCGCGGCGACACCACCAGGCGGCCCGCCGCCCGCGCGACCTCCCAGCGGATACGTTCGAGATCGTCTTCCGCGCTCGCGACCCACTGCAACGCGCCGTCATGGGGGACGAGGCGGCCGTTCGCATAGGCGGCAGCCAGGCTCTCGCTGATGGTTTTCAGGACTTCGGCACCCGGTGGCCGGCCCCGGTCGATGGCGGTCGCCAGCTCGTTGAGCGCTTCGCGAAACTCCTTCGCGCGCGACAGCGCGGCTGCCGCCTGGTGGGGATGCCTGCGGGCCTCGGCAAGCAGCCGATCCGCCGCGGCCGCCGAAACCAGGTGCTGCTCCCTGGCCCAGTCGACGAGCGCGTCGTAACCGGTCAACCGCTCGTCCGGAACCTCGCGTGGCCGGCCCGCCAGCGTATTGACGTACGCCAGCACGCGCTCCGCGTCGACGGACTCGGCCGGCAGGGGAGCCGGCCTGGCGGACTTGGCCATGGCTCCGATTGTAGGGCTGATTGCGTGTAACCACCAAAAATTATTTGACAAGTTACTTGGCCATCGCTATTGTTGGTATCGTTGGCATCAGCGGCCACGCCGCGTATCACGCCGGACAGATTCAGCTGATCAAGAAACTCATCTAGGTGCAGGGGCCAAGGTTCACGGCGCGAACAGATGGGCTGCGAGGTATGATGGATGTCTCGCGCCCATAGCTCAATTGGATAGAGCGTTGGCCTCCGGAGCCAAAGGTCGCAGGTTCGAGTCCTGCTGGGCGCACCAGCTCACTTCGTGAGCTGATTGCGCCCACCAGTCCACGGTCAGGCCGCGAACGGCCTTCGGCCATTCGCGAGCCAGAGCGAGTCCTGCAAACGGCGGACGAGCCTTCGGCCGTTCGCGAGGCGTGATTCGCTTCTCGGCAAAGAAATTGCTTTTTCCAGGCGCGATGGCTCGAGTTGCTACCGCTGCCAATCCACTACCTGAATTAGGTCACGCCGTTCCCAGGCTGCTCCTGATCGAGCCGGAAGGCGGTGGGCGCCGTTCGATTGCCGAGGTGTTGGCCGGCGCGGCGGATCTCTTGCAGCTCGAGCGTGTGCGCGACCTCGACAGCGGGGTCTGCCGGCTTCGCGAGACGAGCTTTACCGCGATCCTCCTTGATGTCTCAGTCCCTGAAGTGCGGGACCTGAGCGCGATCGACCGGCTCCGCGCCCTCGCGCCGGATGCGGCGATCATGATGCTGGCCAGCGCCATCGATCAGCCATTGGCGCGTCGCGCGGTCGAGTGGGGCGCGAGCGATTTTGCCGTCACCGACTCCATCGACGCGCGCGGCCTGTGCGAACTGATTGCCATGATGTTCGAGCGGCGCGGGCGGCAGCGGCAGCAGTTTGTCGAGCGCGAACGCGCCGAGATCACGCTCAACTCGATTGGCGACGCCGTGCTCACCACCGACACGCAGGGGCGCGTCACCTACCTGAACGCTGAGGCGGAGTTGCTCACCGGATGGACGAGGGCCGAAGCCTTTGCCCGTCCGTTAGCTGACGTGTTCGACGTCACCGACGCAATGACGGGGAAGCCCGCGGATGATCCCGCGAGCCTCGCGATTGCCAGGCAGGCCAGGATCCGCGGCGCCGGGAACTTCGTCATCGTCGGTCGCGGCGGCTGCAGATGCTGCACCTGGCCGAGCACGACGCGTTGACCGACCTGCCGAATCGTCTGCTGCTCAGCGATCGGCTGGCGCGCTCGATCGCGCTGGCGCGGCGCTACGATCGCCGCCTGGCCGTGTTGTTCCTCGACTGCGACAAGTTCAAGCACATCAACGACACGCTCGGCCACGCCATTGGCGACCAGGTGCTGCGTTCGGTCGCTGGACGGTTGACGGCGTGCGTCCGCGAATCTGACACCGTCAGTCGACACGGCGGTGACGAGTTCCTCGTGCTGCTGTCGGAGGTCGAGCACGCCGAGGACGCCAGGCTGATTGCGGAGAAGATCGTCAGCTCGATTGCTGCGCCTCACCACATTGCCGGCCATGCGTTGGAGCTGACCGCCAGCGTCGGGATCGCAATCTATCCCGAAGATGGCGAAGATCCGCAGACCATGATCACGCACGCCGATACGGCGATGTATCACGCCAAGCACGCCGGCCGGAATCAAGTGGCGTTCTATCGCGCGGGCACGATCGCGCAGGCACCCGCGCCGCCATCCACGGAGTCGGAACTCCGCAGCGCCCTCGAAAACGGTGAGCTCGAACTCTTCTATCAGCCGACCATTGATCTTGAAACCGGCGCGATCCGTGGCGCTGAGGCGCTGATGCGCTGGAGGCGTCCCACCAGGGGCATCGTGGCGCCCGACGAGTTCATTCCGGCCGCCGAGGCGTCCGGGCTCATCGTCCCGATGGGGCGGTGGGCGCTCGGACAGGCCTGCCGGCAGGCGCGGGCGTGGCAGGACGCGGGGCTGCCGCCGATTCCCATTGCCGTCAACGTGTCGGCCATCCAGTTCAGGACGCCAGGCTTCCTTGACGACCTGCGTCGGTTCCTCGCGGAGACTGGTCTCGAGCCGCGGTTTCTGGAGCTCGAACTGACCGAAAGCGCGCTGATGGTCGATCACCCGGAGACGGCGGCCCTCCTTGACGTTCTCAAGGAGCAGGGCGTGATCCTGAAGGTGGACGATTTCGGCACTGGACCGTCCAGTCTCAGTTACTTGCGCGGCCCTCCCCAGTGTCCGGTCGATGTTCTGAAGATTGATCAATCATTTGTCGCGGACATCGAATCACGACCTGACCGCGCGCCCCTGGTGCGCGCGGTGATCGCGATGGGCAAAAGCCTCGGCTGCCGG
Organism: Acidimicrobiia bacterium; assembly: GCA_038144855.1. GTDB lineage: Bacteria > Acidobacteriota > Vicinamibacteria > Vicinamibacterales > UBA2999 > 12-FULL-67-14b. The sequence continues at coordinate 4,513 of JAYQOO010000131.1, forward strand.
GTGGTGGCAGAGGGCGTCGAGACGATGCGGCAGTTCGCGCATCTGCGCGCCGAGCACTGTGACGAAGGTCAGGGATATCACTTCAGCCCGCCGGTCGACGCGCAGGCGTTTGGCGGGCTGCTGGCTGAAGCGCCGTTCCCGCTGCCGCACTCCAAGAACTGACTAACGGGTCTTTGCCAGCCTGATCAGCTGGTTGGTCGAACTGTCGTGCGACGTGGCTTCGTCGTTCGACTTCAGGTCCCGTGCGATGGCAGTGGCGAGCTGCTTGCCGAGCTCCACGCCCCACTGGTCGAACGAGTTGATGTTCCAGACCGCACCCATTGTGAAAACGCGGTGCTCGTACATGGCCAGCAGCATGCCGAGCGTGCGCGGCCCGAGCTTGCGGTACATGATCGTCGTCGACGGCCGGTTGCCCGGGAACACCTTGTGAGGCGCAAGCCGGTCGATCGCCTCGTCTGGCAGCCCCTGTGCCTGCAACTCGGCGCGCGCTTCGTCTTCGGTCTTGCCGCGCATCAGCGCTTCGGTCTGCGCCAGGCAGTTGGCAACGAGCAACTGGTGGTGGCCGCTCAGCTGGTGATGCGTTTCGATGCCGACCAGGAAGTCGGTCGACACCAGGCGGGTGCCCTGGTGGAGGAGCTGAAAGAACGCGTGCTGGCCGTTGGTGCCCGGCTCACCCCACACGATCGGTGAGGTCTGCACGTTGACGAGATGGCCCTCGCGATCCACGCGCTTGCCATTGCTTTCCATTTCCAGCTGTTGCAGGTAGGCCGGCAGCCGCTGCAGGTGCTGTTCGTAGGGCAGCACCGCGTGCGAGTCGGCGCCGAGCACGCTGGCGTACCACACGCCGAGCAGGCCGAGCACGATCGGCACGTTCTGTTCGATCGGCGCCGTCCTGAAGTGCTCGTCCATTTCGTGGGCGCCATCGAGGATCTGCTCGAAATGGCCGTAGCCGACAGCTAGAGCGATCGGCAGGCCGATCGACGACCACAGCGAATAGCGGCCGCCGACCCAGTCCCAGAACACGAACATGTTCTCGGGCGCGACGCCAAACGCCGCCACTTCCGCGGCATTGGTCGAGATGGCCACGAAGTGCCTGGCGATGGCCGATTCATCCTTGGCGCGGGTCAGGAACCACTCGCGCGCCGTCCGCGCGTTGGCCATGGTCTCCTGCGTGGTGAAGGTCTTTGACGCAATCGTGAACAGTGTGGTCGCCGGATGCAGCGCGCGCAGCGTGTCGGCCAGGTGCGCGCCGTCGACGTTTGAGACAAAGTGCGTGCGCGGCCCGTCGTGCGTGTACGGCCGTATGGCCTCTGTGACCATGGCCGGTCCGAGGTCGGATCCGCCGATGCCGATGTTGACGATGTCGGTAATGCGCAGGCCGGTGTAGCCGAGCCATTTGCCGCTGCGCACCGACTCCGAAAACGCGCGAATGTGCTCGAGCGCCGAGCGCACGTCCGGCATGACATCGCGTCCGGCAACCGGCATCGGCCGTCCCGATCGGTTACGGAGCGCGACGTGCATCACGGCGCGCTGTTCGGTGACGTTGATCGGCTGCCCGGCAAACATCTGGTCGCGCAGCGTCTCGACGCCGGTCTTGCGCGCCAGTTCGAACAGCGCCGTCATCGAATCCTGCGTGATCAGGTTCTTCGAGTAGTCGACATTGAGGTGGCCGCCGACCTTGAGGAAGAACCGGTCGGCGCGCGCGGGGTCCTGCGCAAATAACTCGCGCAGATGTTCGCGCGGCGCGAACGAAGCGAGCGCCTTCAGCGGCGAGTCCGATGACTCGAGCGGCTCCGGCGAGTCCCACGCGCGGAATCCGCCTTCAAAGGCCTTGTCGTTGTGCCAGCGCCTGAAGCCTTCGGGTAGTTCGCTGAACAGCCGCGCGTTGCCGCCGCCGAGCACCACATAGTCGGCGACCATCGCGGCGCGCAGCAGGGTCGCGCCCTCGATGACGGCGGCCTTCCACGCCTCTTCGCCCAGCGCCTTCAAGCCGCGCTGGCCCATCACGTCTTCGAAGGTAGAATCCTTGTAGGGGAAGTGCGCCAGTTCCAGTGCGACGACACGGCCATCGTCAACCAGCGTCGTGCCGAGCCCGGATCCGAGACCGAGAAACAGCATGCGGCCGCCCTCGTCGCTGCCAAGGGCCTGCATCGCCGCGTCGTTGAGAATCCTGACCGGCACGCCGAGCGCGGCGCTCCAGTCAAACCCAACCCCCCCCGTCCCGAGGTTCCAGGGCTGTTCGGTAACCTGGCCACGAAGAACCGGGCTCGGGGTCCCGCGCGTGGCGGCGTCGTATTTCCAGTCGCGGGTATGGGCCTTGACGCCGTCCACCACCTGCTGAGGCGTGAAGCCGTCGCCCGAGTTGAACTTGCGCGCTTCCGGGCTGCCGGAATGCATCAACTTGACGTGGGTTCCGCCCACATCCACTACCAGTACCCGCATCGCTTCTTCATTCTAGGGCTTAGGGTCGTGGGGGCCTAGGGGCGTACTTGCGGGTATCCTGTATTGCATGAGTCTTCTCGATTCCCTCAAGAACTTCACCACCGTCGTGGCCGACACCGGCGACATTGAATCCATGCGGCAGTTCGCGCCGCAGGATGCGACGACCAACCCGTCGTTGTTGCTCAAGGCGGCGCAGCAGCCGCAATATCGGCCGCTGGTCGATGCCGCGCTGGCCGATGCGGATCGCGAGGGTGCCGCCAGGCGCACCGAAGCCTTCATGGACCGGCTGGCGGTGAACTTCGGCAAGGAGATCCTGAAGATCGTTCCGGGCCGGGTGTCGACGGAAGTCGACGCGCGCCTGAGTTTCGATCGCGAGGCGACGGTCGCGAAGGCGCGCGAGTTGATTGGCCTCTACGAGAAGGCCGGCATTGCGCGCGAGCGCATCCTGATCAAGGTCGGCAGCACGTGGGAAGGCATTCGCGCCGCCGCGGAACTCGAGAAGGAAGGCATTCACTGCAACCTGACGTTGCTGTTCAGCTTTGCCCAGGCCGTTGCGTGCGCCGAAGCCGGCGTGACATTGATCTCCCCGTTCGTTGGCCGCATTTACGACTATTACCGCAAGGAACAGGGCGCGGACATTCCGGCCGCTGACGACCCGGGCGTGAAGTCGGTGACGCGCATCTACAACTACTACAAGAAATTTGGCTACACGACGCAGGTGATGGGCGCCAGCTTCCGCAAGGTCGACCAGATTGTCGATCTCGCCGGCTGCGATCTGCTCACGATCAGCCCGGACCTGCTCGACGCGCTGCAGAAGGCCGACGGGCAGATCACGCCGAAGCTGACGCTCGATGCGGCCCGCGCCTCGTCTGAAGAGAAGATCTCGCTTGACGAGAAGACCTACCGCTGGCTCCACAACCAGGACGCGATGGCGGTGGAGAAGTTGTCGGACGGTATTCGCCGGTTCAACGAAGACGGCCGCAAGCTCGAACAGTGGGCCGCAAAGGCTGTCGCCACCGCGTGAGTGAGTCCGGCAGCACCGCACCGCTGATCGACTTGCCGCCGGGATCACCGCTGGCGGCAATGACCAGGCCCACCCTGGTGGTGTTGCTGCGGTCGTTCGGCTGCACGTTTTGCCGCGAGGCCATGGCGGATGTCGCGAAGGCAAGAACCGCCATTCGCGAGGCCGGCGCCGAGGTTGCGTTCGTGCACAGCGAGTCGAACGCCGAAGCTGATCCCTGGTTCAAGAAGTACGGCCTCGAGGACGTGCTGCACATTTCCGATCCGGACCTGGCGCACTACCGGGCGTTTGGCCTGGGACGCACCAGCGCCACGGCGCTGGTCGATCCGCACGTCTGGACGCGCGGCGCCGCCTCGGCGTTGGCCCACGGCTTCGGTGTCCAGGACACCGAGATGATGCGGCGCCAGCCAGGCGTGTTTGTTGTCCATGACAGCCGACTTCTGGCCCAATTCCGCCACCGAACCCCCGCCGATCGTCCCGACTACCTGGCCCTGATTCACGAACGGACCCGCTAGAACCGATACCTAAAAGCGGTGGGTGTGATCGGTAGTCGTAATGACCGTAGAATTGATCTGTCTAGTCCCCCACTTGGAGGTTTCATGAGAGCGCGGATTTCCGCGGTCGTGATGCTGTTCGCG
>JAYQOO010000131.1:8623-10833 GCA_038144855.1 Acidimicrobiia bacterium
GTCTGGTACGCCGCAGCAGCCACCGGCAAAGCCGGAGGAACAGCCGGTATACGAAGAACAGGTCGTGGTCACGGCGGCGCGCGTCGAGCAGCAGCTGGTGAACGCGCCGGCCACGGTGTCGGTCGTGACGGCGGACGTGATTGCGTCGACGCCGGCCACCAACTACGCGGAGTTCTTCCGCGCGGTGCCTGGCGTCAACCTGTCGCAGACCTCGGCGCGTGATTTCAACATCACGATGCGCGGCGCGTCGTCGACGCTCGCAACCTCGACGCTCGCGCTCCTTGATGGGCGCAGCCTGTATCTCGACTTCTTCGGTTTCGTGGCCTGGGACCTCCTGCCCGTGAACCCGAACGAACTGCGACAGATCGAAGTCATCCGCGGACCGGCGTCGGCAGTGTGGGGCGCCAATGCGATGAACGGCGTGGTGAACTTCATCTCCAAGACACCGCGCGAGTTGAACGGCAACTCCGCGACCCTGACGCTCGGCACCTTCGGCCGCGACATCGACGGTGGTCAGCAGCTGGGCCAGGGCACGCTGTGGGGCATCAACGCCACCCACGCGCGCGCGGTCAACGATCAGTGGGCGTACAAGATCTCGGCCGGCGGTTATACGTCGGATCCATTTGCGCGTCCGACCGGCATCATCCCGACGCCGACCGGCACCGGCACGACGCCGTATCCGAACTTTGCCAACAGCGGCACCTCGCAGCCGAAGCTCGACGCGCGCGTTGACTACGACGCCGAGAAGTACAAGCTGGTGTTCGCCGGCGGCTATTCCGGCACCGACGGTATTTTCCACACCGGCATTGGCCCGTTTGATTCGGACGGCGTCGGCATCGGCTACGGCAGCATCCGCTACACGCGCGGCGGCCTCAAGTTCAACGCGTTCACCAACCAGCTCAATGGTGATGCCAGCGGCCTGCTGTCGATCGGCACCAACGGCCGGCCGATCCTGTTCAAGTTCAACACCAAGTCCTACGATGTGGAAATCGGCAACGTCAACGCGATCGGCACGCGCAGCGTGCTGAGCTACGGCGGCAACCTGCGCTACAACACGTTCGACCTGTCGATTGCGCCGCGCGGCGACAGCCGCACCGAGATGGGGTTCTACGTGCAGGACGAGCTGTTCCTGAACCAGTACCTGCGCATCAACCTCGGCGCCCGCCTCGACAAGTTCGACAACATCGAAGACCCGGTGTTCTCGCCGCGCGTCGCGGTGATCATCAAGCCGCAGGCCGATCATGCCTTCCGCCTGTCCTACAACAAGGCGTTCCGTTCGCCGTCGCTGATCAATAACTTCCTCGAGACGACGATCCTCAACCAGCTCGACCTCGCGGCGATCAACCCAGGGTTTGCCGCGCTGCCCGGACGTAACTATGCGTTCCCGGTCCGCGCGGTGGGCAACGAGGACCTGACCGAGGAGTCGATCGAGTCGTACGAGATCGGCTACACCGGCGTGATCGCCAAGCGCGCCACGGTGTCGGCGTCGGTCTACTTCACCAAGAACACCGACGAGATCTTCTTCACGCAGGTGGCGCGCTATCGTGCGCTTGCGCCGCCGGCCAACTGGGTGGCCACGCTGACGCCGTCGGGCTTACCGGCGCAGTCCATCGTCGGCATCCTCGAAGTGTTGCCCCCAGCGTGCGCGTCACCGACCGGTGCCTGCACCACCGGTGGCCTGCCCTCGGAGTTCAGCTACCGCAACCTCGGCACCAACAAGAACAAGGGTTTCGAGCTGGGCATCGACGGCGCGGCCTCGCAGGCGCTAAACCTGTTTGCAAACTACTCCTACCAGGCCGAGCCTGAACCGGACTTCGCGCTGTCGGAGATCAACCTGCCGCCGACGCACCGCGTCAACGCCGGGTTGAACTTCAACCAGAGCCGCTTCCTTGGCAATCTGTCGGTCAGCTACGTGGGCGAGGCGTTCTACCAGGACGTGCTCGACTCGCGCTTTGCCGGCATTACCGAGGCCTACACGCAGGTCAACGGCGCATTCGGCGTCAAGCTGTTCAACCAGAAGGCGACCGCCACGGTGAAGGTCATCAACCTGCTCGACGACGACATTCAGTCGCACGTGTTTGGTGACATTCTCAAGCGGCAGGTGATCGGCGAATTGCGCGTCACGTTCTAGTCAGTGGTGGGGGCAGGACCTTAGCCCTCCAGGATTAATCAACGGGCCGGTGTCGCGAGAAGGCGGCGCCGGCCCGTTT
>JAYQOO010000132.1:0-10796 GCA_038144855.1 Acidimicrobiia bacterium
GTCCGAATCGGTGCCGTTGTCGTGTTCGACGCTGACCGTGTAGGTGGCCGTCGCCTGCTCCGCCGCAGTCGTGATCACGGTGCGGTCGGCGCGCTTGGCAATGGCCCAGCCGATGGTGCGGGTCAGGCTCGGGAACGACGTCGCGGTGGCGATCGGATCGCCGGTATCGCAACCGTCCTGGCAGAACGGATTGGTATTGCCGAAGTTGGGCGCCGCGACGATGTCGCCCGGGCCCACAGTCAGCGTGATCACACCCGCGTCAACGGCACAGTTGGCGGCATTGCCGCACGTTACCGGCGCCGTCTGAGTCCAATCGGGTCCGAAACCACCTTCAGCCAGGGTCACGACCTGCGACGCCACGTTGGCGGTGAAGCCGGAGAAGGTGAACGTCGCGCAACCTTCGTCGTCGGTCTGCGCGGTCACCGATCCACCGCCCACGCCGGTCGCCACGACCGGCCAGTGCGCGATAAAGGGCTCGCTGCCGTCCTGGAGGCCATTGGCGTTGAAGTCGTTGAACTTGCACACGCTGATCTGCGCGGCATTCGGAGCCGACTCGCGCACCTTGAAGTTGTCGGACTTGCTGTCGGAATCACAGAAACCGTAGCTGCCCTGGTTGGACTTGCAGTCACTCGCGTAGGCGGCGACGGGCGTGATCCAGGCTTTGTACTCGCCACCGTGATTCGGCGTGTCGAGATACGGCATCAACTGCACCGGCGTGCTGCCATTGGCCGCGTTGAAGGGCCCGGTCGCGTGCACACAGGTGGCGGCGGGCACGCCGCTGACACGGCCGTTGATGACCTGCAGCATGCGGCATTCGATCGGATCGGTCGACAGCAGCACCGCGCCGCTGGGGTCTGTCACCTGGAAGTAATAGAGCCCGTCAGGCGACAGCATCGATCCGCGTTCGTCCTGCGGACCGCCGTTCAAATACACGTCCGACTTGCTCGCGTAGATGTTGCCGTTGACCTTGGTGCCGTCGGGGACCGTCGCAAAGATGGCGCCGTTCACGCCGCTTGCCAGGACGGTAGCGGTGGCGGCGACGGCTGCGACGAGGAGAGTGGAAAATCTCTTCATGTGATGTAGGCCCTCAAAAATTGGTGGCTCAAACGAAGCCAGACCAATAATACACCACATTATCATTTTGTGTCATATTAAATTACATTAAGTACTCCTGTATTGCTTTTATTGCCATTTTTACACACAAGATCAAGGCCCGAGCTCAGCGCCCTGGCCTTGCAGCTTCATTTTAATAAGTCGCCTATTTTGATGGTGTTGCAGCCTTTTTCATCACCAGCCTCTGGACGCGCCAGTTGATGAGCTCGCCCACCCAGATCTCATTTTCCGACGGGCAGGCGATGGCGTGGATCCACCCGAACTCGCCGAGGTTACGGCCCGGTTGCCCGTACACGCCCAGCACCTTGCCCTCCAGCGACACCTTGTAGATGCGGCTCGGATAGAGGTCGCCGACAAACAACACGGGATTCGGCCCCGGCGTCATGCAAAGCGCATCCGGCGCGCCGGGCGCCAGGGACCCGGTCTTGCCGTTTGGATTCTCAGCGCCATAGGTGATCTTGCCGCGCTTGGTGTCGACCGGCACGTCGATCGTGAACTCGCGGATGAACTTGCCGGTCGTGTCGAGGACCTGGATGCGGCGGTTACCGCGGTCGGCAACGAAGATCTCGTCCTTCGGTGAGATCGCGATGCCATGCGGCGTGTCGAACTGGCCGGGACCATTGCCCAGCGAACCCCAGCTGGCGATCCACTCGCCTTTGGCATTCACCTTCGCCACGCGCGAGTTCACATAGCCGTCGGTGAAGTACGAATTGCCCTGGGAGTCCCACGCCACGTCGGTCGGCTGATTGAACACGTTGTCGCGGTGCACCGGGATGGGATTGCGCGGGTTGTTGTTCTGCGGACGGGTGATCGCCACGCCAGCGCGCTCCAGGATGCCGGTCAGCTGCGAGGCGTAGTCGGGCGGCACGTCGAGGTGAGACGACTCGCCGCGCCGGCCGAACACCCACTGCGTGCGGCCCTGCGGATTCATCTTCAGGATGACGTTGGAGCCCTTGTCGACGATCCAGATGTTGTCCTGCTTGTCGATGCGGACGGCGTGGGCGTAGGCCCAGGCGAAGTTGTTCTTGCCGATCTCCCGGACGAACTTGCCCTTCGGATCGAACTCGAGCAGTTGCGCCGCCTGCGTCATGTAGGCAGGCCCCGACACGTTGCCGCGCGAGAACACGAAGATGTGTCCCTTGGAATTGACGGCCACGCCGGCAATCTCACCAAAGTGGATGTCCGGCGGGAGGGTCAGCGGATCGGCGACCGATTCGAACGGCAGTTCGGGGATCGGCGCAGGCGACTGGGTAGCCACCGGGACGAAGGTCCAGGCGACGAGGGCGGCAACAAGCAGGATGAGGCGTTTCATATGGCGCACATTCTACAGGTGGTTGGACCTTTCGCTACCAGTCTGTTGGTTTGTAATCCTTCAAGAACTGCCCCCAGATGTGGGTGCCGGTATTGAAGCCGTCGATGATCGGCGCGACGATCCGGGCGCCGCCGTCGACGATGTCGAGCGGAGGGTGAAACCGATGCTCTTCGGTCTTCCGCATCGCGATCTCGATCGGGTCCTCGTCCGTCACCCACCCGGTATCCACGCTGTTCATGTGGATGCCGTCATTGAAATAGTCGGTGGCCGAGGTTCGCGTCATCATGTTCAGCGCGGCCTTGGCCATGTTGGTGTGCGGATGCCTGGTGGTCTTGGCGGTGCGATAGAACTGCCCTTCAACCGCCGACACGTTGACGATGTGCTTGTCGCGTTCGGGCGTGCGCAGCATCAGCGGCTTCAGTCGAGCATTGAACAGGAACGGCGCGATCGCGTTGACCAGCTGCACCTCGATCATTTCGACGGTCGGCACATCGGCCAGCAGCATGCGCCAGGAGTTCATGTCGCGCAGATCCACCTGCTGCTGATCCTCGTCCAGCCGCCCCGCGGGGAAGAGATTCGCGCGCACCGACAACTCTTCGTCCAGCAGACGGACCTGCGACATCAACGCGGCGTTCGACCCCGCGTTGCCCCGCAGCGCCGGCGCGAGTTCGCCGCCGCCGAGGACGCGACGCACGTGCGCAGGCAGCGCCTGCCCTGCCGACATCTCGTCTACCATCATGTGGGTGTAGAACTCCGGCGGGCGACGGACGGTCTGGCAGGCATTGTTGATGATGAAGTCGAGCCGGTCGCGCGTCGCCACCATCTCCCGGCAAAACGCTTCAATGCTCGGCAGGTTCCGCAAGTCGAGCCCGAAAATTTCGAGACGATCGCTCCACTCGGAGAAATCCGGTTCCTGCGCGTAGCGCGACGCCGCGTTCTGCGGAAACCTGGTGGTCACGATCAGGCGCGCACCGCAGCGCAACAACTTGAGACCGGCTTGATAGCCGATCTTGACGCGACCGCCGGTCAACAGCGCGACGCGGCCGCGCAGATCAGCCAACTGGGTTCGCGCCGCAAAGTTGAACTCCGCGCACCCGGGGCACATCTGGTCGTAGAAATGATGCAGCTGCGAATACCGCTGCTTGCAGACGTAACACAGGCGATCCACCGTGGGGGCCGCGCCGATCGCGGCGCGCACCGGCTCAGCCGGCGGGAAGACATTCGGGGTCGTAAACGCCGCGCGGCGCCGGGCGCGAATCCCGGTCTCGTGCAGGACCGCATCCTCCCGTTTAAGCTTCGCAATACGCTCGGCCTTCTTGCGCTTCTTGTTGGCTTTCGGATCATTCGTCGACAGCGCGGCGATGGCCTTGTAGAAGCGCTGCCGTTGCTCAGCCGGCAGGTCGTTGAGGACGTGTCGATCGGCGGCCATCTGTTCCAGCAACTGGACGGCGCTTTCGACGTCGGTCGGTTTGTCGTTCACGGACACGTAGTTAGCGTACCCGACGCCGCCTCGCTACGTCTTAAGATAATGGCGCCACATGATTGACGCGTTTCGCAAAGTCGCCCTGGTCGAGGGGGTGACGACCCTGCTCTTCTTCTTCGTGGCCATGCCGCTCAAGTACCTGGCCGGCCAACCGTGGCTGGTGCCGCCGGTCGGGTGGCTGCATGGCATGGCGTTCATCGCCTACGTCGTGATGATGGTCGTGACCTTCCGCAAGGCACCCATCGACGGCAGCGGCTGGCTGCGCACCTTTGCGGCCGCCTTGTTTCCGTTCGGCACATTTCTCAATGACGCGTGGCTGAAACGCCAGCGCGTCTAGCCTCCGTCAGTTTGTCGACGGCGCCTTGAGGCGCACCATCCAGACGTTGCCGCGCACGACGCCCCGCTCATAGACGACGGTGTCGCCTCGCGGCGACCACTCCGGATAACGCACATAGACGTTCGGCGCTGCGGGCGAGGTGCGGCAACGCCTTTTGATCTCCTGACCGACGGCTCCATCGTCGTGCCTGTGACGATCGGTGGGACGGGCCCCTATCGGTTCGTCGTCGACACCGGCTCGTCGCGGACCGTGATCTCGACGCGCCTCTGGCGGACGTTACGCCTGCCGGTGGTAGCCCAGACCCGGATGGTGACGCCGGCTGGCACCGCCGACGCCTACGTGGTCCGGCTTGCCGGGCTCGCGATCTGTTGCCAGTCCGAGGTCACGGTGGATGCGGCCGTCATGCCGGCGGACCGCTACGCAGACGGGCAGCAGGTCGACGGATTGATTGGCCAGGACGTCCTGGCGAATGCCGTTTATACGATCGATTATCGAGCGCGGTCGATCCACTGGCACTCAACTGAGGATCTGCCGGCCTTCGGCTTCCGCTGGATGTTCGTGATCTGCGCGTGCTGGTCACCTTGCCCCAGTTCGAGGGCGATCCCCAGCCGCTGGCCCTGATTCCAGATACGGGCGCCGACGGCTTGATGTTATTCCCGCGCGCACGGACGAAAGTGCTGTTGAAGCCGCTTGAGGTCGGCATGGTGAGCGGGCTAGCCGGCAGCCGGCTGGCCCACCGTGTACAGCTCGATGACTTGGTCGTGGGCGACTCGCGACTGCGCAATCCCCTCGCCGTCGTCGTTGACGACGCGTCAGGAGACCTGATGGGTGACGGCCTCCTCCCCCTGCACGTGTTTTCCCGAGTGACGTTCAATGTGGCCGGCCGATTTCTGATCGTGCAGTGAGCGCGGGCAAATCGCGCATAATCCACGGATGCTGACACAGCCTTCGCGTCCGTGGATCCGAACGGCAGCCGCAGTCGCCAGCGCGGTGCTGATCGCGACCTCTGTCGTCTCGACCCAGGGAGGATTCAAGCCGCATCCTTCGACCCAGGATCCGAAGCGTCTTGTCACGCTCGACACCCTGAAGCGATGGGAGAAAGAGCTGTCGAACTGGGGGCGCTGGGGCAAAGAGGATCAGCGTGGGCTGCTGAATTTGATCACGCCTGAGAAGACGAAGGCGGCGATGGCGCTGGTGAAGGAGGCGAAGACCGTCACGCTGCAGATCAATCCGATCAAGAAGACCGGCAGTGACACCGGTACGTTCGGCGAAAACCTGCATCGTATGGCGCGAGTCCACCCGGTCACGGGTGCCATCCAGGGCGCGCTCGACGTGATTCACCTGTCGATCCACGACGGCCTCAGCTCGCACATGGACGCGCTTTGTCATTACCAGGGCCCGATCGGTCGCAAGGACGGCGAACCCGCCGTCAGCTACAACGGCTTCCCCTTTACGCTCACGGCAGCGGGGTGCATCGAATCGGCCGCCGATCGCATGGGGCCTGGTTACATCACGCGGGGCGTGTTGGTAGACCTCCCCTTGATGAAGGGCGTGAAGTGGCTCGAACCAACCACGCCGGTCTATGCCGAAGACCTTGAAGCGTGGGAGAAGTTTGCGGGCATCAAGATCGGCGCCGGCGATGCGCTGATCATTCGCACCGGCCGCTGGGCCAAGCGTGCCGCCGAGGGGCCGTGGGCCTATGGGCAGGGCGGCGCCGGACTTCACGCGTCGGTGCTGCCGTGGTTGAAGGCACGCGACGTGTCGCTGCTGGCGAGTGATGCCGTGAATGATGTGCAGCCGTCAGGCGTGGCCGGCATCGGCCGCCCCGTGCACCAGCTCACGCAGGTCAACATGGGTTTGCCACTGGTGGATAACGCGTATACCGAGGACGCGGCCGTTGAGGCTGCGCGCCTCAAGCGCTGGGAATTCATGCTGACGTGGCAGATCTACCAGATCCCCGGCGGAACGGCGTCGCCGTTCAACGCGCTGGCCACCTTCTAGGCGTGACGGGCGATGATGTGACCGCATCGGCGATAGGATTGTGCTGATGCGTCTCTCATCCCTGATCCTGTCTGTTCTCGTTGCCGGCGCCGTCAACACCTCGGCGCAGCAGGCGGCCGAGACACACGTCCTCGCCGTGCTCCAGTCCTTCGTCACCTCGCAGGAAACGTTCGACGTGGCGAAGATGGATCAGGTACTGGCGCCGGACTACATCGAGATCTCGCCCGTTGGTGAGGTCGATCCACGAGCCAAGGTGCTGGGCTTCTACTCGCCAGACCAGAAACCCGCCAACGCAACGGTGCCGCACCTGACACTCGATGAGCTCAACACGCGTCTCTTTGGCGAGACGGCCGTGACGATCGCGCGCGTGCGGTTTACGTCACCCGGCGCCAGCGCCCCAGCGGGTGCCGGCATGCGAGTGGTGTTTGTTCTCCGCTCGACGGGCAGTGGCGCATCGTGTCGTCACAATACACGCCGATCCGGCTGAAACCGTAGTCTCACTCCTTGCCGGACAGCTTGGCAAACGCCGCCGCAAAAGAGGTCTGCGGCGAGGCCGGCTTCCGCGGCGCTGCGTCGGCCGGACGCGGGCCACGCGCACCGCGCGGGCCTGCCGGAGCGGCGCCGGACGCGGCGGGGTTACGGCCCGTCGTCACATCCGCGTCAAGCTTCATCGTCAGCGAAATACGCCGCCGCTTGAGGTCGCACTCGACGACCTTCACCTTCACGACCTGCCCCGCTTTGACGACCTCGCGGGGATCCTTGACGAATCGATTCGCAAGCTGTGAGACGTGCACCAGGCCATCCTGGTGAACCCCGATGTCGACGAACGCACCGAAGTTGGCGACGTTGGTGACCACGCCCTCGAGCAACATGCCGACCTCAAGATCGCTCAGCTCGTGCACACCGTCCTTGAACGTGGCCGTCTTGAATTCAGGACGCGGATCGCGTCCGGGCTTCTCAAGTTCCGCCAGAATGTCTTTGACGGTCGGCACACCGAAGCGCGCATCCGCAAACGTCTCCGGAACAAACTTCCGCAGCACCGCGGTGTTGCCAATGAGTTGCTGCACGGGCATCCCCGCGCTTGCAGCCATACGTTCGACCACCGGGTACGACTCCGGGTGCACCGCGGAGGCATCAAGCGGCTGATCGCCGTTCATGATCCGCAAGAAGCCAGCGGCCTGCTGAAAGGTTCGCTCGCCTAGCCGTGGCACTTCAAGGATCCGCTGACGATTCTTGAATGGACCGTGCTGGTCGCGGAACGCCACGATGTTGCCGGCAATCGTCGCGCTGAGCCCCGAAATGCGCGACAGCAAGGGCGCCGAGGCGGTGTTCACATCCGCACCGACGGCGTTGACGCAGTCTTCGACCACGGCATCGAGCTTCTTGGCCAGGTGGAACTGATTGACGTCGTGCTGATACTGCCCCACGCCGATCGCCTTCGCATCGATCCGCACCAGTTCTGCAAGCGGATCCTGCAGGCGACGCGCGATCGACACGGCGCCTCTGAGCGACACATCGAGATTCGGGAATTCCTTCGCCGCCAGCTCCGACGCGGAATACACCGACGCGCCGGCTTCCGACACCACCATCTTGGCCGGGCGCGGCTCGGGAAACTTCGCCAGCAACTCGCCTGCAAGCTTGTCCGTCTCGCGCGATGCGGTGCCGTTGCCGATGGCGATCAACTGCACGCCGTAGCGCAGACACAACTGCGCCAGCATCCGCAGCGTGCCGTCCCAGTCGTTCCTGGGTTCATGCGGGTAGACAGTCGCCGTATCGAGCAACTTGCCGGTGCCGTCAACCACCGCGACCTTGACGCCCGTACGAATACCAGGGTCGAGTCCCATCGTCACGCGCTGTCCGGCGGGAGCAGCCAGCATCAGGTCCTTCAAATTGCTGCCGAACACCCGAATCGCCTCGGTCTCAGCCTGTTCACGCAGCTTCTGCTCGATGTCGAATTCGAGGCTGCCGAGCATCTTGACCTTCCAGGTCCACCGCACGGCCTCCGCCAGCCACGCATCGGCAGGGCGCTGCCTGTTCTCGATGCCGGCGCGGCCGGCGATGCGGCGTTCCGGCTCACTCGGGCCGGCGGCGTCAGCCTCTTCCGGCAACACAACGGACAGCCGCAAGAATCCCTCCTTGCGACCACGCAGTAGCGCGAGGGTCCGGTGCGACGGCACCGTGCGAACCGACTCGCTAGCGTTGAAATAATCCGAAAACTTTGCGCCTTCTTCTTCCTTACCAGGCACGACCGTTGAGGTCCATTCACCGCGATCCCAGAGCAACTGGCGAAGCCCGCCCACCAACTCGGCGTCTTCCGCAAACTGTTCCATCAGGATCCAGCGCGCGCCTTCGAGCGCCGCGCCAACGTCGGCGATGCCCTTCTCGGCATCCACAAATGATGCGGCTTCGACTTCGGGCACCAGTGTGGGGTCCTGCAGCAGGCGCAGCGCCAGCGGCTCGAGTCCGACTTCGCGGGCAATCTGCCCCTTGGTTCGCCGCTTCGGCTTGAAGGGCAGATACAAATCCTCGAGCCGTGCCTTCGTGTCGGCCTGCAGAATCGCCTTCGTCAACTCGGGCGTGAGCTTGCCCTGCTCCTCGATGCTCTTCAACACGGCGGCGCGCCGGTCCTCGAGCTCCCTGAGGTAGGTCAGCCGCTCATCGAGCAAACGGAGCTGCGTGTCGTCCAGACCGCCAGTGGCTTCCTTCCGGTAGCGGGCGATGAACGGCACGGTAGCCTTTTCGTCGAGTAGCGCAATCGCGGCCTCAACCTGCGGGAGGCGCGCGTTGATTTCGTCGGCAATACGTTGGGCGATGGAGGTCTGAATCGGCGATGTCATGAACGAGAAAAAGGAGGAGGGAAAGACGAAGACGGCAACGACGTAAGCGGCACGTCTATCTTAGCAACAGACCCGCCGTTAGCGGGAAACAGATCCGACTCCCCTGACAAAAAGAAACGCCCGAGCAAGCGCCCGGGCGTTTTGCGGCCGTGGTGACGGCTAGTTGCGGAGCAGCGAGAGGACCGACTGGCTCGACTGGTTCGCCTGCGACAGCGCAGCGATGCCGGACTGCGTCAGGATGTTGTAGCGGGTCATGTTCGCCGATTCCTCGGCGACGTTCGCGTCGCGGATGCGGCTCTCGGCCGCCTTGGTGTTAACCACCTGCGACTGCGCCAGGCTGACCGCGAACTGCAGCTTGTTCTGCAGGATACCGACGGTGTTCTGCACATCGCCAGCGTATCAATCGCGTCCTCCACCTCGCCAAGCGCGGTCGCCGCCGTGGCCGCGTCCGTGAGCGTGGTCGTGGTCAGGCCGAGGGCGGCCGCGGTCGCGGCGCCGATCGCGCTCTCGGTGATCTTGCCGTCCGACGCGGTGGCTTCGCTGCTGACGAACACCGAGAAGCCGGTCGCGGCATCCAGGCCGGCTACCGTCGCTTCGCGCGTGATTTCGTTCAGGACTTCGCTGTATTCATCCGAGAGCTTGGTGATATCGGCATCGCTGGCGCCGTTGGCGGCCTGCGTCGACAGGGTGGCGAGGCGATCGAGCAGCGTCGAGATGTTGTTGAGCGCGCCGTCCTTGATCTGGAGCTTCGACAAGCCGTCGTTGGCGTTGCGGATGCCCTGGTTCAGGATCGCCTGGTCGTTGCGGTAGGTGTTGGCCACCGCGAGGCCCGCCGCATCGTCACCGGCCTGGTTGATGCGGAAGCCGCTCGACAAGCGGTTCAAGGCCTTGTTGAGGCCGATGCTGGTGTTGGTCAGGTGCGCCTGGGCGCTTGACGACGCGATGTTGCTGACTACTGAGAATGCCGCCATGTGAATACTCCTCCGTGAGTTCGTAAGCCCGGCGTCCCTGCCGGGCGATTTTTCGAGGCTGCAACCACAGCAGCCTTGTAACTGGGTAATCAGAAAGGGTCGAAAAAGCTTGAGGCAGGTCCCAGACCAACGAATTCAGATCGTCAGTTTCTGTGTTGAATCGACCAGTTTTAGGCCGACTTTACGCCATCTGGGTGGGCGGCACGCCGGGTGCTATTCTCGTCCAGACGCACTTTAGCTCCCCGAAATCGAGGCTCACACGTGACCGAACCGATCGCGCAAAACCGCAGCCAGGTACTGGCGGCGCAACGCTGGATGGAAGACGAAAAAGGTATGGAACGGGCCAGCCTCAGCCCGGCTGAGTATGTCGCCTACCGCATGAAGATTTCGCAGGCCGACGCCGAAGCGCTGGTGGCAGCCGTGTACGCGCTCGACGACGACACCAGGTAGGCGCTTCTGGCTGCGGGAGTTGGTACTGCTAAGTCACGACGCAGTCGTGACTTGCATACAGAACTCAGACGCCGACACCAATAAAAACACCCGAGCACAGCTCGGGTTTTTGATTGGTGGAGGCGGCGGGAGTTGAACCCGTCCGCCGCGTGCGGCGGAAGTCATTGATGGCGTGGCGGTTCTGGTCCTAAGTGCCTCTCCCACCTCGAGTTAGCGATTCGAAACCCGTGGACACGACACGACGGGGATCGACACCAATCGCCCCCCGTTCTGGGGACATAGTGGAGCTGTG
>JAYQOO010000133.1:0-10759 GCA_038144855.1 Acidimicrobiia bacterium
TCCTCTGGCCGCTGCTCAGCGTGGCCTCGCTCATCGGCCACTGGTGGCAGTGGCGCCGCCACCGCCAGTTGCGCCGCAGACTCAATGGCCGCGGGTAGAGCCCTGACAGTACAAAGCAGTTCTTGATTTAAAAGCAGGGGGGCTGCCGCCCCCCTACTCCCGTTCAAACCCCTGCGCATCAAACTTTAGGCTTCGGCAATTCTCCATCACCGTTCTCACGACCTGTTCAGATGCACCATCCGGCAACGAGACGGTAATCTCCATCGTCACCTTGACGTCCGCACGCATGAGCCCGGCGAGATGACTGACGACCTCGTCTCCGATCTTCGCGGCTCCGGCGCCGAGCCTGATCGGGTCGAGCGAGACCCTGCCATGAAAGCGGCGGATCTGCGGCTCCGGCGCGCGCAGCTTTGGTGGCGCGGGCATTCCGGGTTCATGCGTTCCAGGTGTGGGAGTCGGGGCCGTCGGCGCTTCTGCCGCTTCAGCATCCATCTGGCGCCGTGCGACATCTGGCTTTACCAAGAGCCCCAGCCCGAGTGGATCAATACCGAGCACCTGAACGCCGGCCCGTAGTGCCTGGTAGCGGCCGGCCTTCTCGTCGTAGCCGTCGGCGTAGGCAAAGCCGTCCTTCTCCCATGTGATCATCGCCACGCCTTCGCGGATAGCGGTCACGACGGCATCGGCGTCCTTCACGCGCGGTAGGTAGACATACCGTGACCAGTCCTCAACCAGCTGGCGCACCGAAACGTGATTGCCACGCCAGAGCGGCACGCGATCCAGTTCCATGCGCAGGCGCACCGGGCTGAGCGCGCGAACCAGCAATTCTTCCTTTCGGAGCTTGTCAGCCGTCCGCTGCGCGAGCGGCTCGTCGCCGCTGACCTTCACTTCCTCCCAAGTTACGCCACCAGCCGCACCAGACTGTGTTGGGCACAAGGCATGAATCCATGTTTGACCAATCCGCAGGTCGATCGTGCGATCGAACTCCGCTTTCTTGGCCACGGCCTGATTCTTCTGGAAAGCATCCAGGTTCAGTGCCTCCCAGCCGTCGTCGATTTCCTTCCACGCCAGGTAGTGCGCCGCGGCCTGGCGCAGGTCCGCAAGCGCCTTCTCGTCAGCCGCAAGAAACACCAGTGAGTTGCGGCACACGCGAGGCGCCGTGCCCCTCGATTCGAAGTAACTTTGTGCCGCCTTGAGTGCCGACGATTCGGTGTTGCTCTTCTTATGTGTGAACTCTGGCCCGAAGATCACCAATCGTGCGCGCGGGTCGTCCGCAACATCGCTCGCCGACTCCGGGGCGACGTGGACAGCGACGAACTCCCCTCGGTTGCGGTCGGCGCGAAGCCGCCGGATGACCTCAACATCCACTTTGTCGAGTTCGCGCACGTAGGCATTCGCCTTTGCCTCGGCAGTGCGATTGAGATTCGGCTTGCTCGACACCCAGTAACGGTTGCCGTCCTGGTGGATGTTCTGGCCCTCATCGCTGAGGCGCCGGAGCGCGTCGCTGAACGTGGCGAGCGTTTCGCCAGGCTGACTACTTCCCAGGACTACTCGCTCAGAACCGATTCCGGGCTGGCTCGAATCCGATCCGGGCGCCGTGCCGACATAGAGCGTTCGCGCGACGCGGCGCGCGGCGGAGTAACGCCCCAACGTGCTGACCTGCTTGTCGAGAGCCATGGGACGCGAATCGGGGCCATCGATGTCTTGGCTGATGATCGGCTCCCATTGGTCGTGAAGGTAACGTGTCAGCTCGCTCTTCACCGCACCGTCGTCCATGGGCACCGATGCCGGCAGGATCACCAGCGTCTTGTCGGCGTCCACCCACAACCGATGCACGACCTTGGCAAGCAGCCGCAGCACACCGCGTGTTCTCTGGAACCGATCCAGCGTGCTCCAATCGTCGTAGAGCCGACGGAACAATTCCGGATGGATGGGATACGCGCGCAGCATCCGATCGCGGTAGTCAGGCTCATTGCATTCTGGTGGGAAACTGGTGGCGTTGTTTCGGTACAGCCGGATGAATTGATCGATTGCGGCGTCGCGGTCCGCCACAGCGTCGGGGTGTATGGGCTCGAACAACCGGCGGCGGACAATTTCAAAACCTTCGTCGCCGGCCGCCGGCCGCCACGTCGTGCTGACGCGCTGAATGATATTTTGCAGAACTGCGAGCGCCTCTTGGCCTTGGGTGCCACCGATTTCAATATCGGAGGCAGGAATCGACGCAATGACGATGGACTTCGGAGTTTGGTACGCCGCTTCCGTCAGAGCCTGTGCGAAGGTCCTCTGGGATTCAAAGTTACCGGCCGGACAACCTTCTGTGATGTTTCGCGCATAGGCCACCCATTCGTCGATGAGCACCATGCACGGCGCCGTCTGAAGTAGCACTTTGCCAAGAACGTCGGATCCGGGACTAAGCCCTCGAGCATCCGAGTCAGCAACCAGTGCGAACGCCTTCTTACCGCCAAGCTGCCATGCCAGCTCGCCCCACAGGGTCCTCACTTCGGTGCCGTCGTCTTTGACCACTACCTGGCCTGGCGACAGCGCGGTTCCTACAAGTACTGCGCGGTTGGCCTTGGGGGCCTGAGACACGGCCGCGTCTTTCAGGACAGGCGCAACACCATCCAGCGACGCGGAGTTCACGCCCGAAAACAAGTGGTACAGCGCCAGCATCGAGTGCGTCTTGCCGCCGCCGAAGTTAGTCTGCAGTTCAACCACAGGATCGCCGCCTTTGTCAGCGAGCCGGCGCAAGGCGCCACGCAGAAGGTCCTGCAACCCGTCGGTGAGGTAGGTGCGACGATAGAACTCAACAGGATCTTGATACTCGGCGGTGGCCTTGCCCTGATGCACCAGGGCGAGGTCGGCCGCGAACTCGGCCTGCATATAGTTGCCAGACGCCACGTCCCTGTGCGGTATCACCACATCACGCCACGGCTTCAAGCCTGCAGGCACCACGCCTTCGAGCACGGGCTGATACCGAGTGCGGTTCCTGGCGCGCTCCTGATCGGCCACCCGCTGGCCGTCGGCCTTGGCCTCTCCGATCGCCTGCGCCTGCGCGGTCGCACCAACGGCCTGCAGCAGGCGCTGCGCGGTGTCCAGAGCGCGATATACGTCGTCTGCCGTGAACACCGTGTCGTGCGCGTGCTTGTTGCGCCAGTCCAGAAGCTCGCCGACGAAGTTCCTTTCAGCCTTGCCAAGAGGAGGGCGGTCGAATAGCAGCCGCCAAAACTCCTCCAACGCCTTCAGGGCACGGTACGTGTCCCACTCGACGGTTCCGTCTGGGCGCACGCGCTGCGATCGACTGTCGGCCAATCGATCTTTCCAGCTGTCTCCAAAATGGTCTTTGAGTCGTAACTCGACGAACGGGACAAGGCCCTCGCGCAGTTGCTCGAGTCCGCGGCCAATCCGCTCTTTGTTGTTGAGTGCCATCAGGCTGCATGTCCTCGTTATAAAGAAATGAATCGCTATCTAGATTTCGGTAAGCCTGACCTGCGTTGGCTCCGCCGCGCGGCTCTCGCCGGCAAGTCGAATAATCTCTGGCCAACTCTGAACGAGTCCGTTGTACATGAGTGCTTCTTCTGCACGTTTGTTTCGTTCACAGAGCGTGTAAAGTCGATAGCACAGTTCGCGCGCAACATCCGCTGTAGCACCAAGAACGAGCACAAGCTTCGCCGCGGCGGCCTCGCCTCCATCCGCGAGCGCTCGAATCAGGTGGTGAACCGTCTCCCAGTGCGTGAGTCGACCATCAGTGAGAGGGTCCCAGTCGTGGCGCAGCTCGTCCGGCTTGAACAAGCGGACCTTGCCGCGCTTCGATTCCAAGATTCCAGCGTCCGCGAGCCCATTCATGCCCGTGTTCTTGGCTTGGGCGAGAACATTGGCAACGCCGAAGTCTCCTTCGCCAAAGCCGTGCTGCTCGAACCACGCCAGTGCAAAGCGGCTGTCGGCATCGAAGTCACCTTCCTGCTCGGCAAGTGTTTCGTCGAGCACTTGGTTGATGAGCCCTAGTGCCTCACGCACCGACATGGGCTCGCCCTCCTCAGCCCCAAGGACCTTGTCGTATCGCGTGTAGACCGCCATCCCCGGACCGATGGCGGCCTGCGCCAGGTCGACCGGGGCGATGTTGCCCTCCTGCAGGTGGCGCAGCGCCACGGGCAGCTCGCTCTTGAGCGCCGCGACGAACTCGCGGCGGGTGGCGGTGGGCGCCGTGGCTTCGCGTTTGCGGCAGACGAGGACGATGCTGGAGGCCAGCGCATTGGTGCCCGAGCCAATCATGCGGTTGCTGAGCTCGGTGCGCATCGGCCAGGTGCCGCTGATGCCGAAGCCGGCGCGGATCACGGCGTCGAGGAAGGTCTCCCAGCCGGTGCTAGAGGTGCCCTCGGCGGTCTCCGTCTCCGACTGCTTGAAGGCGTAGTAGATGGTGACCGGGAAAGCCGGGTGCGCCTGCTGCACCAGCCGGTGCATGGCCTGCGTCATGCCGTCGAGGAAGAAGGTCTCGGCCTTCTCCTTGCTGCCGTGGCGGTAGGGCGTGGCGACCAGCTCCTCGGCCTTGGGAACGGCGAGCGTGGCGAAGAGGTCTGGGAACACGCCGCGCAGCGAGCGCCGAAGCCAGACATAGAAGAAGTCCGAAAGGTCCGCGTAGCCGATGTTGTCGTAGTACGGGGGGTCGGTGGAGACGAGTTTGTCGGCGCTGACGGATTGGGTGTGGGCGTCGGCTTGATAAGCGAACCCCTTTGCATCAGTGCTTCCAGTCATGCCTTTGGTCACGCCTTCAATTGATGTTCCGTAATCCCCAGCTGCGCCAGAGAATGGATTTACGTCGGGGTAGTCCCAAGTCATTGGAATGGCTTGCCGCGCGAAGGCGGTGACCGTCTGGCCCCGCTCGGGTGTCCATCGAGCAATGCTGCAAAGTGTGTTGGCCGAACGGTCTACGGCCATCCCCAAATACACCCCCACCGCCTCGGCGTAGGCGGTGGCGCCGGTGCCGCCGTCGCGCAGGGGCTTGGGGTCGTCGGGGAAGCCGGCTTGGAGCGCGTCGCGGCGCACCTGCTGCATCGCCTCGCCCACGAGGTCGGAGAAGGTCGTCAGCGCCACCAACTGCCGCGGGGTGAAGAGGTCGCCGTAGGTCGTCAGGCCGTAGAGCGGCGGCGAGAACCAGCGCGGGTTCGCGGGCATCGCGACTTCTGGCTTCCACTCCGGCTTCGCCTTGCGCGCTGCCGCCTCGTGCTCCGGTGTCGGCGCGAGGTAGACGCGCCCGCGCGTGCCCTCTGCCACGATTGCCATCAGCCGCGCACCCATCCGCCCGGCGTTCGCCTCGCCATAGATGTGGTCGCTGGCGATCGGCGTGCCCGACATAAGGCACTCGAAGTTCGCGCCGCGCGACAGCTTCGTCCCGCCCTTCGCCTTCTCCGCATCCTTCGGCTTGCCCACCTTCACGGTGAAGCGGTAGCTGCCGCCCTCGATCACCGGCTCCACATAGGCCTCCTTGCCCGCCTTGGTGGAGAGCATGAAGGTGGAGGCGAGCGGCACCTCCACAGTGGCGAAGGCCGGGTTGGGGCTCTTCACCGTGCGCGCCCACAGCCAGGCGATCACGGTGAGCTGCTGGCCCACGTAGGGCTCGAGGTCCGGCCTGCTTTTCGCCATGCCGGCAGTCACCTCAATTGGTGGGTAGAGGTGGCCGATGCGCTTCTCGGCTTCGTCGCGCATCCATTGGCCGTAGTAGCGCACGTCGTCGGCCAGACCCGCTGCGCCCTTCCCCTGCCAGGAGCCGCTTCGCTTGATCTCGGCCTGCGCTTCCGGGTTCACTGGCGGGCGACCCGCAAACCTTGGCGGGATCTCGATCATCGCCTTGTTGATGAGCACCGCCACGGGATTCAAGTCGCTGGCGTAGCTCTCCAATCCGAGTCGCTGTGCTTCAAGCGGCAGCGCGCCACCGCCGGCGAAAGGGTCGTGGAACGCGGAGAGTTTGGTTCGATCGAACAGTTCTTTGGCCCGCGGATCGTCGACGTTGTCCACGCACGCACGACGCCAGCTTTGCCAGATCTCGTCACGCGCCGCCTGCAGCACTGTCTCGTTGGTGGTGTTCTCCCACTGCACGAGATCTTCGATGATGCGAAACAGCCGCTGGCGCTCCTGGTCAGCCAGTACGTCGTCGAGCGTCGGCTCGGGACCCGGCTCTTGCACCTGCAGGCCTGAGCCTTTGGCCTTCGTCGCGAGCGCCTTCGCCTCTTCCCACGTCTTCAGTCGCGATTTGAGAATGGTCTCTGCCTTGCGGCGAAGCTTCGCATCCTCGCGCAGCGTGTCGACGTAAGTCGAGGGGTCGTCCACCATCTGCGAAAAGATCACGGCCCGCGCCGCTGCCAGCGGCCGTCGCGCCCACCACAGGTGCAGCGTCGAAGGATGGCCATGCCGGATTGATTTTTCGCGCGCGCTGGCCTTGTTGATCGCCTCGAGAGGCAGTGCGACTTCGATCAGTTTCTTTCTTGTCTTAGTCATTGGCGTCACTTCCAGAATCGGCCGCTGGAATAGATCGGGCCGTTTGGGTGCGCGGCGCGGCGAAACGGAGGCTCAGGCTTGGAAATAGACGCGTGAACTGCGAGATCGTCGGCGTATCGCCGAAAGCCGTTTCGTTCCAGTGCCTCGACGGCGGCGACCTCGGTGGTAAACGTCATCTCATCAAACACGCCAGACGTGTCTCCAAAGAACCTCACGATCACGCCACCCGCGTGAGGGTCGATCAGCGCCCAGTTCTGCTGAAGAAAATCAACAATCTTGAACCAGTAGTCTCGACTTTCGATGCCAACCACGTCGTCAGTCGTCACGATGGCCGTCCCGCGCGCGCCAATAGCTCGGCGAAATCGTAGTTCACACTGGTGACGCCGAAATCGGGTTCACGCCTGAACGGCTGCCGGACGTAATGAACATTGTGACGCTGTTCATCGACGAACTCGACGATGGCGAGAATAAAGTCGTCCGGCTTGTTCAACGAATACAGGATCTCGTTACGAGTGACCGTGATGGTCTCGGCGCCAGAGACTCGTCCCTTTACCTGGATTAACCGGAGCTTGCCTTTACCTGGCGCACGGCTGTCAATGTCGTATCCGAGCTTCTCAGATTCCCGATCGACCGGCTCAAAGCCCAGGCTGCGCTCCGCGTCCATGACGGCGCGACGCGCCCGCTCGGCACTGGCCTGAACGTCTGGTCGAATCGCGTCTGTTGAAGCGCGGCCCATCATAGCGGCGATCAACCCGGCCGGCACCACCAGCACGCCACCGAGCGCGATTGGGGTCAACGGCGAAATCTGCGCTTCCAGCCGCAGTTCCTCGAGACGTTTCTGCAGCCTCGCTTGCAAGCCGTCCGCCCGCCTCAGCGCCTCATCGGAGTTGAGGCGGGCATTCGGATGTCCGGCCTGTTCGTCGAGTCGCAGCTGCTGCGCCCGGTGGTCCCAGTACGCGATTTCCTTGGTCAGACGCTCCTTAACCGCCGCTTCGGTCTTCGTGATGAGTGCCAGTTTGGGGCCGCGTACTTCCTCAAGGTGCTCGGGCACAACCTTCGACACCGCGAATGCCAGGGCATCCTGCTCGGTCGCTCGGCTGATCCACGCACACTCGGGGCGAGCAAGGATCGCCTCAACGCCTGGATCTCCGTTCGCCAGCGGCCGATAGTCGAGGTAGGGCGCATAGTTCGCGTTGCGAACCGCGCCCTTCGCATCGCGCTCGACATACAGAAGCCGCTTGGAGATCACGCGCCGCTCGCCTGATCGCGTGACGCTGGCGTCCTGGATGGCGTGCTCGAGGTAGAAGAGCACTCTCGGTTCGGTGCCGTGATCGCGCTCGTCAACCAGGACCGCGCCTCGGCGCAGGAGGTCCGCGTTTCGTTCCAGCGTCAGGTCAATAACAGCATCGAGCAGAGGGTGGCCGGGGCACAGGAATGCCGCCATCGGCTGACCGGGCGGCGTGAGCAACGACTTGTCGAAGGCGATGCGCTCGTACTGCGGCAACACGGGCTCACCGAGTCCGATGAGGCGATCCCGGCTGCGAATCATGCCCGGCACGTGGGTGATTTCGTAGCGGCGTGGCTCGCGCTGCCTGGACGTACCGCCGAGCCGCTCGAAGGCTGCGTGGAAGAACGACTCGATGTAATGGGGCTGCAGCCGCCTCGCGTCGGCGCGCTCCATGTCTTCGCGGATCTTCTGGACCCGCGTGGCATCCATGGCGTCTCGGGCCAGAGCCCGATCCTCGAGCAGGTTCTCCAGGTGGCCACGGTCGAGGGCCTGGTTGACCACCGTCGTCAACCACGCACGGACCTCTGGCTTCTCACCGTGCCTGATCGCTTCAATGAGAAGCTCGCGCAACGGCTTGCCTTCAAACTGCAGCTTACCGAGCACGTCGAACACCTGCCCGCCAAGAGCCCTTCTCGATTCTTCAAGCTTTTCCAGGAGCTTCTGGTAAACGTCGCCCTCGCGGGTTTCCTTGGCCACCAGGTTCCATAGATGGCACACCTCGGTCTGGCCGATGCGGTGGATACGCCCGAACCGCTGCTCCAGGCGATTGGGGTTCCACGGCAGGTCGTAGTTCACCATCAAGTGCGCGCGCTGCAGATTGATGCCCTCGCCAGCGGCGTCGGTTGCCAGCAGCACCTGGACGTTGGGATCGTGCTTGAAGGATTCCTGCGTATTGAGGCGATCCTGGCGGCCCATGCCGCCGTGGATCGAGACGACCGCTTCAGCGCGCCCGAGGAGTGTCGTGATGCGCTCCGTGAGGTAGTTCAACGTATCGCGGTGCTCGGTAAAGATCACGAGCTTCTGGCGAGCCGATGGAACGGGCAGACCCACGACCTTGTCGTCCGTCGCGGTAGAGGCCGGCGTCTCCACAGGTGCCGCTCGAAAGACCTGCGTCAGCAGGCTCGATAGCTCCCGCCATTTCGTGTCCTGGCCGCTGCGCCGTACACCCGCCGCGAGTGCTTCGAGACGCCTGAGTATCTCGATCTCTACCCTGAGTTCCGCAATCGTGCGGGCCGCGGTCGCCTGATCCACGACCTCCTCGACATGCTCCTCCTGCTCGATCTCAGGGGCATCTTCAAGGTCTTCGATCTCCTCCTCCGAGAACGCCGCCGTCGAGTCCTCCTGCGCGAATGTCACCTGCGCACCGCGCTGCAGCAACTCCTCTGCGCGCAGGCGTTTCTCGAGCCGTTCGCGTCGCCTGCGCAGCGACTGGTAGATCGCCTCAGGCGACGATGCGAGGCGTCGCTGGAGAATCGTGAGGGCGAAACCAACCGTGCCGGCCCGCTTGTCGTTCTGGAGTGCCTCGGCGCGGTTGAATTCCTCGCGCACGTAGTCGGTGACGGCCTTGTATAGCCCCGCCTCCGCGTCGGACAGCGCATAGGGGACGGTGTGGGCGATGCGTTCGGGGAACAGCGGAGTGCCGTCGAACTTGAGCAGCTTCTCCTTGACCATCCGGCGCATCAAGTCCGACACGTCCGCGACGTGCGCGCCGTCGCGGACGCGCCCTTCGAAGCGATCACCGTCGAGCAGCGCCATGAACAACTGGAAGTCTTGATCCTTGCCGTTGTGCGGCGTGGCGGTCATCAGGAGGAAGTGCCTGGTGAGCCCGGAGAGAAGCTGCCCGAGGTGGTACCGCTTGGTGTACTTCGTTTCTCCCCCAAACACTGTGGCCGACATCTTGTGAGCTTCGTCGCACACCACGAGGTCCCACCGGCATTCGGGCGCCTGCAGCTTCAGTTGAACGTCCTCGTTGCGCGAGAGCTTGTCGAGGCGCGCGATCACGAGGTTCGTTTCGAGGAACCAGTTGCCGGTCCGTGCGGCTTCAAGGTTGTCGTTGGTGAGAATTTCGAACGGTAGGTGGAACCGCTGCCAGAGTTCGTCCTGCCACTGTTCGGCAAGGCTGCCAGGACACACAACAAGACACCGCTGCAAATCCCCGCGCGCGATCAGCTCCTTCATCAGCAGGCCGGCCATGATCGTCTTGCCGGCACCCGGATCATCGGCCAACAGGAAGCGCAAAGGCTGCCGCGGCAGCATGCTTTCGTAGACGGCGGTGATCTGATGGGGCAGGGGCTCGACCAGCGAGGTGTGCACGGCAAGCACGGGGTCGAACAGGTGCGCCAGGCGGATGCGCTGGGCCTCAGACACAAGACGGAACAAGGCGCCGTCGCCGTCGAAGCTCCAGGGCCTGCCGACTTCAGCGACCTCGAGGCGCGCCTCGTCGTGGCGATACACCAGTTGGTCGGCGACCTTCCCGGCCGGTGTCTTGTAGGTGAGTTCCACCGCCTCGGAACCGAACCAGCGGGTGCTGACAACGGTGACGAGGGTGTCTGGCAGGACGCCCTTGATCGAGGCGCCCGGTGTGAGTTGTTCGAGCTTCGCCATCGTGGTCAATCTTGGGCCGAAATCACCCCTCAGCGAATGGAAATCCGGCGCAGCTACGGGGTCAGTATAGGCGCGAGCCTGACGGGCCGGATGTCTGGCACGGACATTGGCAATCTGCCCTTACCGCGGCAAGACTGGCGCGGACGCGTCGGGGCGCGCCAGATACTGGTCGCTCTTCCGCACCCAGTCGCATAGCTGTCCGCGCAACTCCGAGGAAAACTTCGCTGCACGCGCCGCGCAGTCGGCCCCTCACAGCCAACGGGCCGGAGCCGCTGCAAGAGTCGTTCGGCCTCGCGCGGGCCGGGGCCGAAATCTGGGGCGCGGGAAAAATTGGCGATGGTTTCTTTGGTGGGGGCACCCCCCGCCTAGGGGGCGGGGGTG
>JAYQOO010000134.1:0-3280 GCA_038144855.1 Acidimicrobiia bacterium
ACGAACGACAGAAGCGGTACATTGAACCCCTCGGCCTCAATGATGCAACCCTAGACAAGTTTGTGGACGACTACTACACCCTGCTCACAGCGGCACCGCTCAGGCTCCTGTCGGCGGTAGTCGACAAGCTACACATGCAGGAGCGATATGGCACTAGTGCCTGGTATGCCCCAACGGCTGCATTCGAAGTTCTCATGCAGCGGGCCGTTCAGGCTGTTGGCGAAGGTGACCAACTCGCTGTCACGGTTGACAACATTAGCGGGAAGACCCCGAAGAATCGTGAGTATCAGGCCTTGCTCTCCGCGCACCACGAGCGCCTCACCTCGAGGGGTTCACACCTCCAACCCAATCTGTCGTTTGCACCGCTTAGTAGGAAACTGCGATTCAAGGACTCGAAGGCTTCTGACCTGATCCAATCGGCAGACCTGGTCGCCTACAACGTGCATCGTCAGTTTCGGGACCACGGTGCCGATTGGGAAGTGGCCACACCCACAAGGCTCCTTGAGACCTATGAGTACTTCAAGAGAATTGCGCCCAAGTTCTACCAAGGGCGGGATGGCCGCATACAAGGCTACGGCGTGGTGAAGTTTCCCCTGATACAGAGGGTTCCTTGGAGATTGATGCCACCCAAGGCCGAGAGGTAGGAACGTCGCCGCGCCTGAAGATCTTGCGTCGATCCGCAAGCTGGCCAATGGACAGGGGAACAAGATGCCCCACTTGTACGCGGCGTGTTCCGCACTGTAGTACACACTCGATTGACAGTCAACAGACCAGGGTCAGACTGGGTTTCGCTGGACTACGAACTGTCGGGCACGCACTGCTGCCAAAGTTGCGCCTGGGTTGCGTCCCTTTGCCGCGCCTTGCCACATCCTGCAACCCTGATCGCGCAGATTGCTTAGTTCTTTCGCGTTCTCCGCCTTCGGGACCCGATTCTTAATCTGCGGGTTGAAGATTGACTTTTGAACCGACCAGGGTGCAGGGGCTGGGAGAGCGGATCGGGACCCTCTCCTGATCGTCTCCACAATGTCTCCACGGACACCGAGGAATCGAGATAACTCGGGAAAAGGCCCGTCGACTAGAGAGTGGTGGACAAACAGTGGAGGCTGAAGCACTTAGGCCAGAAGTCACGCGCAGTCACCAAGTTAGAAGGACCGCACCCAAGAAGTTCAACTCCCGCCGCCTCCACCACTCTTTCTCGTTAGAATCAGTAACTTGCGCTACTGGTTCCCGCCGCCTCCGCGATTTCGCTCCCGCATGCCGCATGATGGACACGGACACCCCCTACGTACTTGCAGTTGACGACGAAGATGGCCTCAGGGTCTTCTACCGGCGCATTCTTGAGAATGTTGGCTATCGGATTGAGACGGCCGGCGACGCCGAGGAAGCACTGACGCTGGCGCGGAGACACACACCGGCGGTCGCCATCGTCGACATTCACATGCCCGGCCGGGGTGGGCTGTGGCTCTGCGAGCAGATCCGTGAGATGTCCAGAGATACGGCCCTGATCCTGGCCACTTCTGACGACACGGTACCCCCAACCGCAAGCCTGAAACGTGGAGTCACCCGTTACCTCATCAAGCCGTTCCGTCCGGCAATGCTCTTGACGGCGGTGGCTGATGGGTTTCGCTGGTGGGCCACCGAGGGCCACCACGAAGTGCCGCCGGCCGTCTCCTCAGCGATTGCAGCAGCGGATGTACGGGCAAAAGCCGCCGAGCCCTCCGCCGCGGAACGCGGGAGATCCCGGGCGGCCCGGCGGCGACCCTGGAAGCGACCAGCCTGGATTGCTACCGCGGCATTAGCTGCCGTGGCAGCAGTTGCGAGCTGGTGGGTTTTTGCGCGGAACAGCCGAGGGACAGTCGTGGATCGTCTGTCTGTGGCAACGGCAGCCGTACAAGTATTCGGCCCGTCTGGAGCCCAGACCATGCAGGGTAGCGGCTTCTTCGTCGGGCCGGACCTCTTCTTCACGGCACAGCATGTGGTGCGTGGCGCTAGCCGCATTCATCTTCAAGGCGCTGACCGCACCTACTCTGTGGCAGGCGTGCTGGCGATTGATCGAGCGCGCGACGTCGCTCTGCTGAAGACCGTCTCGACGTCACCGGCCTATCTGAGCCTGTCTGAACGTGAACCCGCGGTCGGCGACACAATACTTGTCTATGGCGCGCCACTCGGTCTCAGCGGGACTCTCTCAACAGGCATCGTCAGCCGGATAGACCCGTCCGCGCCGCCGCGCATTCAATTTACGGCGCCCATCTCGCCAGGAGCCAGCGGCAGCCCCGTGACAGACGCCTCCAGTGCCGTGATCGGCATGGCCGTCTCGTCTCGCACCGGTGGCCAAGCCCTGAACTTTGCTGTGCCTGTTACAGTCCTCCGGGCTCTGCGTCACACCAAGGGAGCAGTATTACCGTTGATAGCCTTGGCCCGTGGGGCTTTCGACGACCGCGAGCGCGAGGAACTGGTAGGCCCGGTTCGAACAGCGCGCCTAGAGACCACGGATTCGGCACGGCCCACGTCGCGGCGCGCGGTCACCCTCTTCTTTGATCGACTTGGCCGGCTTACCCAGCAAGAGGACGTAACCACCGGCTCGTCTACGTATACGACCTACGACAGTGAAGGCCACCTTCTCTCCGAAGTCACCCGTCAGAACGGCGACGTGATCGCGCAATATGATTTCGTGAACACGGGCTCGCATCGCTACCAGGCCCGCGATGGCGCCAGCGGCCTTGTGCGGGTACTCGACTACGACTCAGATGGCCACCTTGTGTCGGATGAAGTGCGACGCGGGCCCACGGCCATCCGACGCAGAACGTTTCAGTACAACACGCGGGGCTGGCCTGGCGCGGATGCGCCCCCCCGCTCAGACGACGTCGACTTTGACGCCGTCGGCAACATCATCCGACTCCGCGACGCGAGTGGGACAGAGACGCGGTTTACGTACGTTACTGACGCCCATGGCAATTGGTCTTACCGGGCCACCTACCGGGGGGACGAACTGCTTCGCACTGAGCGACGGGTGATCGAGTACTGGGACTAATCACGATCTGACGATCAGGCCTGCTTGGCCGACAACTCCGCTTGCAGCAAGGACAATATGTCCAGCGCATCATGGAGTGCATCGTGGATGCGTCGCGCATCCATGTACTGCGCGCTTTCTTCCGGCAAGCTGTCTAACACAAGGCCACTGAACCCCTCGGCGATGGTTATCTTGTTTCTCAAGTCGTGAATCAGCGCTCGCTTCAGCGTCGACATTTACCGCAGCTCCCGCTCGATGTCCTTGTTCGGC
>JAYQOO010000134.1:3290-10476 GCA_038144855.1 Acidimicrobiia bacterium
CTCGTCACTCCGATTGGATATCCTGAGTTGGCACGGCTATCTCTGGCACAGAGCTCCGCATGGTAGCTGGTCAGAATACTCAGGGCGCAGGCTGACACTGTCATGAACATTTCTCCTGCATGCACACTGGTGGTTGCAGACGATCACCAGCTGGTCAGACTCGGCATTGCATCGCTGGCGGCGCAGCACGCCTCCCTCTCGATTCTCGGTGAAGCCGCCGACGGCGAGCAGGCGCTCGAGATGGTCCAACAGCTCAGACCGCGGATTCTCTTACTCGATCTGAACATGCCGAAACGATCGGGTCTGGAAGTACTTCGGGCGCTGACCGCAGACTCCTCAATTACAACCAAAGTTCTCGTCTTGACCTCGCACATCGACACCAGAGGCATTCGCGAGGCACTCAGCTTAGGTGTTCGCGGCGTCTTACTCAAATCCGATGTCGCGACCCGCCTGATTGAGGCGATCGAGGCGGTCATGAGTGGCGAGTACTTCATCAACGGCCAGTCCGTGACAAATGTTGCCGCGGTGCTGCAGGCACTGACGGAGCAGCTGGCGGGCACTTCCCCCAACACCATCGGACTGTCTCCGCGGGAACTGGAAGTAGTGGCCCTGGTCGCGCAAGGCGCTGCCAATCAGGACATTGCGGACGCCCTCAAGATCAGCCAAGACACCGTCAAGCGGCACCTCACGAACGCGTTCGACAAGACCGGAGTCTCAAGCCGGCTGGAGCTGGCGCTTTTCGCGCTCCATCACGGACTAACGGGCAACTCCCCAGACGTGTGACCGCCAGGAGAACTCAACTGGCAGCCTGGCCCAGCGATTTCTCACCCCTGCGCGGCAGATTGGCGCCTGCTGCCCGGTCTCCACTGGACTCTCCTCGGGCTCGTCGTCCGTGGCCGGCTCAGTGGCTTGATCAGGAGGGATCCGGGCGAATATCAAGGCGCTGCATCGCGGCGCGCACGCAATCTCCAAGGGCTTGCAACGCCACCGATGCGTCCTGCATCGCAGCGCCCTTGGCCGCCGACTCCAGTTCCCCGCCACGCACAGTAATGTCAGGGAACCCGTAGGAGGTTCCCGTGCCTTTCAGCCTGTGACCGATAGCCTGCACGTCAGCCAGTCGCCTGTCGGCCAGGGCTGACTCGGCCCGCTCCAGCTCTTTGGCGACGGTCATCAGAAACTTCGGAACCAAGTCGTCCACGCCATCCCAGCCTGCCACGCCGACGGCTGATGTATGCGACGACTGGACTTCAGGTGTTGCAGTCATACATCGGAGGACCGCGTCCACGAGGGCGCGAGGCTCCAGAGGCTTCATTAGAAACCCGGCACATCCCTCGTCCAGCATGGCCTGGCGGCTGTCCTCTCTGTGGAGTCCGCTCATCGCGAGCACCGGAAGCGCCGCACCTCTGGCATTGCTCCGGATCAGCGCGAGAGCCTCTGGCCCCGACACGTCGCCGATCTGCAGGTCAATAATCGCGGCAGCCGGCGACTCCCGACGCAGAGCGTCTCGCACGTCCGCCAGCGTGAACGCCGGGATCGTCCGAATACCGGGGAGCGCACGACGCACCAGCAACTGGATCTCCACCGCGTCGTCCACCACAAGAAGCGTTGGACGGACATCCGCGCGCTCGCGCACCGTCCTCAGGATCTCCTGCGTTGAGGTCGGCTTCGTGAGACAGGTCACCATGCCAACGGCCAAGCAGGCCGCCCTCGTGACCGGTCGTGCGTCTGCGGTACACGCGACGATCGGTACGTCCTCCTGAAATCGTGACCGATCCGTCTCGATGATCGTCCGGGCCACGTCGACGCCAAGCATGTCGGGCATGTCGTGGTCCAGCAGGATCACGCCGTAGCGGCGATCGTGTACTTTTGCAAGCGCTTCCGCGCCGGATGCCGCCGTGGTCACGCGGTGCCCTGCCCCACTCATCACCGCACTGGCCCACTGTAGGGCCGATGGGTCGTCGTCCACGATGAGCACATCGATCGCCGCCTTGGGTGTGTCCGCGCTCTTCGCGTCAATACAATCGCGTGAGGCGATTTCCGGACTTCGCCCTTTCACCGCTGTCAGTACATCATCGACGCGCGGCGGAAGATTCAGCGCGTGGTTCCAGTTGGCGCGCCCCGTGCTCCATATCGGCTTGAGGCCGATTACCCGCGACCTCGCGCTCGCAGCAATCGGCGGACACCGATAGTCTTCGAGAACAACGTCGACGTCGTCGCCGATGGCGCCTGTGTCATCGCCAGACCACTGCTCAACACGGTGGCCCGCCCGTTCGAGGTGAGCAGTCAGCGACGCACGCACCGCAGCGGACGGCGACGCAACCACAATCCTCAGGCCAGGGCTCACAGGGCGCGCCGACAGGTCGCCTGGCACACTCTCAACGGGCACGGCCAGCAGAAAGTCAGACCCACTCGGCGAGGAACTGGCAAGCTCAAGGACACCGCCCATGCGACCTGCCAGCGCGCGCGACAGAAACAACCCCACACCGGTGCCGCGCCGCTCTTTGCCTGTGCTGGCTCGGAAGTATCGCTCAAATAAGCGCGACTGCTCCTCAAGCGGGATGCCACAGCCGGTGTCTTTTACGTGGACTTCAAACACAGGCGACAGTCCGTCACGGACTCGAAGCCCGGCTTCAAGCACAATCTCTCCGTCGTCGGTGTACTTCGCGGCGTTCGAGACAAGATTAATAGCCACTTGTCGAAGGCGTATGGCGTCGCCGCGCAAGGCGCGTGGCAGATCACATGACACCACAGGTATCACGTGTACTCCCTTCGCCACTCCGAAGGACTCCCCAAGCTCCGCGACCTCCTCCACGAGCGTCCATGGGTCGAACGACTCCTTCTGCACACTCACATCGGCGTCTGACTCAATGGCATCAAGGTCCAGCAAGTCCCCGATGACGGCACGAAGGGCTTTCGTCGCCGTGAGAACCGGCCTCAGAAGTTGAAGCTGGTCTGGACTCAGCGGCGTTCCCGCCAACAGCTCGGACATCCCGAGGACCGTCTGGAGTGGCGCCCGCATTTCATGACCAATCTGCTCAAGGTAGTGCCGTTTCGCGCGATCTCGCTCCAGCTGCTCGGTTAAGTCCACTACCCGTGCCACTGTCAAGGCTTCTCCGAGCACGTTGATCGGGCTGAGACTAATCGCGACACGGCACCCAGTGCCGTCCTTACGTTTCAGGTCCAGGTCACCGCCGTCTTTCATCGATCGAGCGATCGGGAGCGCAGCAAACTCAGCCCGGTGACGCTGGTGCGCGTGGGCGGCACGATCAGGCACGAGCATCTCTACCGGCGCGCCGAGCAAGTCCGACTTCTCGTAACCGCTAAGCGCCGCCATGGAGCGGTTTGCTTCTACTATCCGCCCGTCTGCGTTGACGACAATCGCCGCGACTGACTCTTGCACGAAGTGGCGCAGGTGCGTTGCGCGGCGATGCAGCCACTCACATAGCGCTACTGCATCGTCGGCTGCGCGGGCGATGGTCCTGCAGCGCTCAGCGCGCTCAGAATCAGCGAGGTCTCCCGAATTGCACGTCTGTAGCGCCGCAATTGCGTCAGACAAGAGCGACATATTGAGCACATCCGCGCTACCCTTGAGGTCGTGCAGCAGGGTGCGCAACTCGGGCCACGCGATATCGTCTCGCCGGAGCGTGTCCGCATGCGCCGACGCGTTGGCGATGAATGCGGCCGTCACGGCGCCACGCGAGGATCCCAGGCGAGCAAGGACCGCCTCGACTCGCTCCATGTCTGGATGGTGGCCTGACAGAACGTTAGCCGCACCCGGCGTCGCCGGCGCACGGCCTTGCTCGCGAGGCGCCAGCAACCGTAACACCTGCACCAGATCGTGCTCACCCACCGGCTTTGCGAGAAGGTTGAGCATGCCGGCGTCCTGAGCGCGCTTAACAGCGGCTGCGTCTCGCGCCGCGCTCACGCCCACGATCAGGGTAGGGGCACCCGGGCCAAGACCGCGCGCACGAACCGCGGTCTCAAAGCCATCTAGACCCTGCATAACAATATCCAGAAACACAGCGTCAAAGACCTGTGTCTTCATCAGCGTCAGAGCCGCAGCGCCGCTTCCCGCCTCCAGGACGCGGCACCGCAGCCGTGTCAGCATGGATGCCAACAGCTGCCTGCTGACGACGTTATCGTCAACCACCAATGCTCGGACATGCTCGAAGTCGTCGAGAACGCCTAAAGGGCGGCTGACGAGTGATGTGATGCGGCGGTCGAAGGCGACGGGCTGAGACTTCCGCCGCTCTTCATCGCCGGACGTGAGGGTGATCGTGAACTGAAAGCGCACGCGCGTTCGCGACACGCGCTCAAGTGTCAGTGAGCCGCCACTGGCCTGCGCCAGCATCATCGCACGGCGCAGGCTCACGCCCGGGCTGCCGGACAGACGCCCAGCAGATAGTGGCTCAGTCGTAGCGTCTGTGAAGACGCCCGCGACTTCTTCAACATCAAACCGTTGCGAGCGACCGCCTACGCGAAACGTGTACGTAGCGGAGCGGGATGTCGCGGGTCGCGCGGCCAGGCCAAGAACGAGCTGCGTCGCCGGACCAGACTCTGCCACATAACGTAGCAGTGACCTGAGAACGCTTGTGATGGCTGATCTGTCGCCGAAGGCCACCGGAGGCAGGTCGGTGGCGACGTTCAGGGTCGCCACAGGTGCGCCTGGCAGGCTGCTCTGTAGCCATTCGCAGACATCTTCGAGAAGGTTCCGTGGACTAAAGCGCTGACCCTGGATGGACGCAACTGGATCGGTCACACGGGCGACAGCCAGCACTTCATCAACCAGCGCCGCGATGTCCTCTGCACTGCGAAGGGCCGTCAGCACAAGGCCCCGAGTGGTCTGCGCGACGATTGCCGGCAATGCCAGCTCGATGGCATTGACAACGTGAGAGAGCGGCGTCCGGACCTGCACGCTGAGCATCCTCAGCAACTGTTCCTGGCGTGCGGAAGCGCGCTCAGCGTGCGCTAGTGCAGTGCGAAGGCGCTCGTCAGACGCCTTGCGCGCGGTGATGTCGCGCGAGCTCGCGTAAAGCGCCGGGCGTCCGTCGAGTGTCGCGACCCGCACCTGCACTTCCACCTCACAAATGCTTCCGTCCTTGCGTCGATGACGAGTCTCGAAAGTGCTGGGCGACGAAGATGCAAACAGACGTGCCAGCACTTGCGGAATCTCTTCCGGCGCCAACGCGGTCTCCCAGTCCTGGATGCGAAGATGCAGCACTTCCTCGAGGGTATAGCCGAGGCTGTCCGCGAACGCCGGATTGGCAAGTACCACGTTTCCGCTGGAGTCCAGCACGTGGATACCGTCGGTCACCGCGCGCATGGCATGCGCGAACCGCTGCTCAGTGGTCGTAAGTTGTGCCTGCAGAGCCCGCGCATCACGGAGGGTTCGCCGCTGGTTCTGTAGCAGAAAGAGGAGGTCAACCGCAGTCGACTGCTGCGGATCACTCAGGTCGGCAAACGTCAAGCCGAATCGGGTGATGTCATCTAGATTGGTGATGGAGGGAGAACAGAGAAACAGCAGGTATTCCGACTGCGGCACCGCACAGAACGCACCGCGCAGGGGCAGACCGTCGCGTCGACGGGCTACGGAGGCGTCGGGAAGGTCCCGCAGACTCTCGAACGTCTCGGCGGCTAGCCGCGGCGTCAGGATGAATACTTCCGACCAGGCTTCGCCCTGCGGGAGTGTCCAATCGCCCGTATTCCAGCGCGCCCCTCCCCCCGCGATCCTGAGCTGCCGGTCGAGCAGCACGTAGTAGGGGTAGAGACGGTTGACGTCCGCCTCAGCGAGGAACACTCGCGGCGAGGTCACGACAATGGGCGGCAGACGATATCAAAGACCTGCCGCGCCCCTGAGTCTTCCGAGTCGGTGACAGTCGATACCGTGACGGACTGATGGAACCTTGCGCCGAGGCCCCTGAGGAGCCCGACCACCATCGGGGCTAGTCCTGGCCGATGGGAATGGTAGTAGAGCCGGAAGTGATGGTCTGCCAGCTCCTCGAGACGAAAGGAAGGCGGAACCAACTCCGGCATGTGCGAAGCCACGTGTTTATGCAGGCGGTCGAGATTGCCTAAAAACTCTCGAAACGTGGTCCCGGCCATGTTGAGCAGCGGGCCATACCCTTCCTCGGCAGTGTAGCGGATCCAGTACTCCCCGAATGCCTCCAGCAACTGGTCCGCAGACAGACCAGTGTGCCGGCTGGCCGACTCCACAAGCGCGTAGGTGACCTCGTCCGGATACGCCTGCATCGCAATGAACGAGCCGTCACTCACGCCCGCGTCTCGCCTGATGGCGGTCCATGCCTGCGGGCCACACTGAGCCGTCAGCAATTGTTCAATGGCTTCGTTAACCAAACCGTACATTGATTCACCCCCCAAGGAAGAGCGTGCATGTCATCATCGCGGCAGACCATCGCGCAAGGGTGTCCCGCAGCGAGTCGAGCGAGACGGGCTTGATGATGATATCCGCCATTCCTGCATCAAGACATTTCTGGCGGTTACTCGCCATCGCATCGGCGGTCACCGCAATGATCGGTACGCGAGCCGCGACCAGGCGCTCCGCGCGTATTTGTCGCGCCGTCGCATAGCCGTCGAGATCGGGCATCTGGCAATCCACTAGAACATAATCAAATGAGGGGTCGCGCCGGAGCATCGCGATCGCCTCCGCACCACTGGTCACCGCCTCGCAGAGGCAGCCTGCAGCGCTCAGCATTTCGCCCAGCACCAGCCGGTTCACTTCGTTGTCATCTACAACGAGTGCTCGACCCTGCACCGGCACTCTCGGCGACTTGGATGCGACAGCAGGCGGCGTCACGGCAAGTTCCCGCAACGGCACTTCGAACCAGAAACACGCCCCCTGGCCCTCATGGTGCGGGGGAGACGACGTCAGCCGGGCCAGGCGCCGGCATCTGGGGGCGTTTCTTCTTAGATTGTCGGTTTTGACGAGCCATTACCCTTTGAGTCCTCTCATCAACGGTTTGAGCAGCTGGGCAAGCTACGAGAAGCCTCATAAGGATTTACCAAGGGCCACTAATCGCTTACGGCTATTGCATGTCATATTACAAGACAGATCTCTGGGCAGAATGAGACAGTCTTCGATTCTGAGCAGTGGGGGGGGGGGTGGGGCCCGGCCGCCGGCCGGGCGGAAACGCCCACGTGCGCCTGGAGAAGGCTGACACTGCACTGG
>JAYQOO010000135.1:0-10468 GCA_038144855.1 Acidimicrobiia bacterium
CGCAACCAGCGCCTCCAGTCCGGCTCCGGGAGCTCGCCGCGGTCGTTCGCGCCGGACCAGCAGCGTGGGGCGCTGACGTGGACGATCCGGGAAGGGGATCAAGTGAAGGTGGATCGGGTCCTGATCAACGGCAACGCGCGCGTGTCGACACGGCTGATCGGGCGCGAGCTGACGATCCGTTCGGGCATGCCGATGAGCGACGACGCGATGATCGAGAGCCAGCGGCGGCTCGCGTCACTTGGCCTGTTCCGGCGCGTCCGGATTTCCGAGCTGCCGCGCACCGGGTCGCTGCTGCGTGACGTGCTGGTGGACCTTGAAGAGTCGGACACGACAACCATCGACTACGGTGGCGGTGTCGAAGTCAGTGGCATCGGCGAACGCGCCCAGGACGGCAGCGGCGCCGAGGACCGGATCGATGTCGGTCCGCGCGGTTTTTTCAGCATCAGCCGCCGCAATCTCTGGGGCAAGAATCGGTCAGTGACCTTGTTCGGGCGCGTGACGTTGCGCCGCGAGGCGGAAGATCCCAACGATCCGGAGCACTCAGGCGGCTACGGCTTCAACGACTATCGGGGTCTCTTCACCTTCCGCGAACCGCGCGCGTATGGCACGTCGGGCGATGCGCAGTTCACCGCGTTCCTCGAGCAGACTCGCCGGACCAGTTTCAGCTTCAACCGCAAGGGCGTGACCACCGACTACGCGCGCAAGCTTGGCGCATTCACGGTGACCGGCCGCTACACCTACGACTACACCAAGGTGTTCGCTGAACAGATCGGTGCGGAAGACCAGTTGCTGATCGACCGGTTGTTCCCGCAGGTCAAGCTCTCGAAGTTCTTCGGCGCGATCCTGCGTGACTCTCGCGACGACGTGCTGGATCCGCAGCGAGGATCGGTGATCGGGCTCGACGGCTCGGTGGCCGCCAGGGCCTACGGATCCGAAGTCGGCTTTGCGAAGTCGTTCGCTCAAGGCTTCATCTATCGGCGTCTTCCCGGCCGTGGCGTGGTGCTGGCCGCCGGCGCACGTCTTGGCGTTGCGGTTGGCTTCAAGCAGGACGTGCCGCCACCGCTCGAGATCGCGCGCCGGCAGGCCGCCGGTCGCGTGCAGGCGTTCGAAGGTGGGCTGACGCGTGCCACCAGCGCCGCCGAGATTTTCCCGACGGAGATTCGCGAGTTGCCGGCCAGCGAGCGCTTCTTTGCCGGCGGAGACACCACGGTCCGCGGGTTCGCGCTCGATCGTCTCGGCACGGTCGAGACGCTCGATCCGCAGGGCTTCCCACAGGGTGGCAACGGCATGGCGATCTTCAACTTCGAAGTCCGCGCACCGTACTGGAAGAACCTGCAGTTTGTCTGGTTTACCGATGCCGGCAACGTGTTCAGTCGCGCCACCGACATCCGGCTCAACGAGTTACGCGTGTCGAGTGGCCTCGGCTTCCGTTACCGGTCCCCGATTGGGCCGCTGCGCATCGACTGGGGCTGGAAGCTGAGCACTCGGCTGTTGTTGACCGGCGGCCGCGAACGATCCAACGTGCTGCACATTTCACTGGGGCAGGCATTTTGAGATCGCTCCTGCTTGCCCTCATGCTGCTGCAGCCGGACGTGCTGGATCGCACGCTGGCGCTGGTCGGGGGGCAGCCGATCACGCTGAGCGACGCGCGCGCGGCGATGGCGCTTGGACTGGTTGTCACAGATCGTTCGGCGGATCCCATTCCGGGCGTGACTTCGCGCCTGGTCGATCGCGAGTTGATCCTGCGCGAAGTGCAGCGCTATGCACCGGCGCCGCCGTCAGAAAGCGCGGTCGAGGCGCGGCTCGAAGAGATGCAGCAGGCGCTGGCCGGCCGGTCGACCCTGGCCAGGATCCTGGATGCCAACGGTTTTACCGAGGCGCGGCTTCGAGCGTGGGTGCGCGACGAGCTGAGGACCCAGGCGTATCTCGCGCAGCGGTTCGCGTCCGCGAGCCTGCCAACCGACGCCGAGATCGCGCAGGCTTACACGCGTTGGCGTGCGGAGTTCGACCAGGCCGGGCAGTCGTTCGAACAGGCCACGCCGGTTGTCCGCGAGCGGCTGGTCGCATCTCGCCGCGCGGAATTGATCGCGGACTGGGTGTCGGACCTGAGGCGCCGCACGGATGTTGTGATCATCCAACAGTAAAAGTCCGGCTGAAGCCGGACCCCGCAGGTCCTATGCGGGGTCTCAGCGGCGTCTGCGCATCAGCGAAGAAAAATTCTCAAGAGCTCGGCGCTGTTGAACAGCGAATGGCTGACCATCGAGGCCAGTGAGCTGCCGCGGATCAGGTACATCGCGCCCCAGATCGCGCCGAGCACGCCGGTAATGATCGCGGCATCGTTCCCCTGCATCGTGTGACCGAGACCGAAAGCTATGCTCGCGACCAGGAGACCCATCCACGGCTGGCCGAGATCATGGCGGAAGCGGTGCAGCAGGAACGCGCGCTGCAGTTCTTCGCGCACGCCGCCGGCCACGATCGCGACGAACAGAAACATCCACACGCCGACCGGCGTGGCCAGGAAATTCTCGAGCGGGTTCTTCGGCACGTTATGGAGGTCCGGCACGAGTCGCATGATGCCGACCATCAGCGTGATGACCACAGTGAAGACAAACGGCACGGACATGACGCCGAAGGCGACTTCACCAAGCGCCGGGCGGCCACCGAAGAACACCTCCATCGGCCGTTCGCCGCGCCGCGCCAGCAGCGTCACGATCAGGGTCAGCAGCACCAGCGTATCGAGGAGCGACAAGGCGAATACGAAGCCTTGGGACAGCGTCTCGACGGACTCGCCCGGCGACATGCCGGCCGCGACCAGCGCCGATCCGATGACGATCTGCGTCGGATAGCCCGAGCAGAGCAGCAGTTCCGCCCACGTCGCCCACTGGGAGGGACGCGGCGGCGCCGGAAGAGGCGCGGGCCCTGCGGCGTCAATAGCTGGGCTGGGATCGATGGTGTCGGTCACAGGTTTGAATCAGCGGCCTGTTCCCGATGATAGATTAAAAAAAGTGGCCGAGCCGCGTAGCGCCGAACGAGTCCTGATTGTCGAAGACGACCCCGCCACCCGCAGTGGGCTGACCGAGCTGGTCCGCGCGTGGGGATTCACCGCCGAAGCCGCCGCTGATGGCGCCGAGGCGCTCGACAAGGTCACGGCGTTCCGCCCTTCGATCGTGGTCACCGACCTGGTGATGCCGCGGATGAGCGGCATCGAGCTGCTGAAGGCGCTGCAGCCAGAACTCGACAACATCAAGGTGATCCTGCTGACCGCCCAGGGCACGGTCGACACGGCAGTTGAAGCCGTGAAGTCCGGCGCCGAGGACTACCTGACCAAACCGCTCGATCCCAACAAGCTGCAGCGGCTGCTCGAACGCCTGGCGGAGATCAACACGCAGAAGCGTGAGAATCAGGCGCTGCGCCGGCAGTTGAACGACCGCGGCCGCTTCGGCCGGATCATCGGGCACAGTCCGGCGATGCGCGCCCTGTATCAGGTGCTCGAGCAAGCGGCGCCGACGCCGGCGTCGATGCTGATTCTTGGCGAGTCAGGTACGGGCAAGGAACTGGTGGCGCAGACCATCCACCAGTTGAGCCCGCGCGTGTCGCATCCATTTGTCGCGCTCAATTGCGCGGCGATTCCCGACACGCTGCTCGAGAGCGAGATCTTCGGTCACGAGAAAGGCGCGTTCACCGGCGCCACCGATCGCCGGGCAGGCTGCTTCGAGCTTGCCGATCGCGGCACGTTGTTTCTCGACGAGATCGCCGAGATGACGCCGGCCACCCAGGTGAAGCTGCTTCGAGTGCTGCAGGAGCGCAGGTTCCGGCGGCTGGGCGGCCGGACCGAGCAGGACGTGGACGTGCGCGTCCTGGCCGCAACCAACATCGACCCCGCGGCGGCGATTCGCGACGGCCGGTTGCGCGAGGATCTGTACTATCGCCTCAACGTGTTCACCATTGCCTTGCCGCCGCTGCGCGACCGCAAGGACGACCTGGCGTTGTTGATCCAGGCGTTCATCGAGGAGTTCAACACCCGCGACCATCGCAGCATCAAGACCGTCTCGCCCGCCGCGATGCGGCAGCTTGAAAGCTACGACTGGCCGGGCAACGTCCGCGAGTTGCGCAATGTCATCGAGCGCGCCACGATCCTCGCGCGCGGCGAGTCGATCGAGCCGTCGCACCTGCCGGTACTGGGCAGCCCGACCGCGGCGGCCGCGACCGCCGCCGGGCCCGCCAACAGCGTCACCATCGCACCGGGCATGACGGTTGACGAGGCCGAGCAGAAACTGATCATGGCCACGCTTGATTCCGCCGGCGGCAACAAGACGCGCGCCGCGGACATGCTCGGCATCTCGTTGAAGACGCTGCACAACAAGCTCAATCGTTTCAAGGAAGCCGGTGGGGCAGGTGGCGACGGGTAAGTACCTGCCAGATCCGCCTCACCAGCCCGGCTGCTGCTGATGCGCTTTTCGCTGAAGCAGAAGCAGGTGCTCGGCGTGACGCTGATGGTGGCGTTCATCGTGATTGCGTTGAGCCTGCTGCATCTGGTCACCACGGCCGGGGTGTTGCTGGCGGAGAGCCGCGATCGCTTCGAACTGGTCGCCAGCTCCGTCTATTTACAGGCCGCCGCGGCCATCACGACGCCCGAATCGGCCTACGACGATGTGCGGTCCAGCAAGTATGTGCAATCGGCGCTGCAGTCGGCGCTGTATTCACAGGACACCGTCGACGCGTCGATCGTGGATCCGACCGGCGTCGTGATTGCGTCGAGCGATCCAGGCCAGGTCGGCAAGACCGTCGCGCGCCGTCCCCAGCTCAACGACTTGATTGCCCTCAACGGCGTGGCGCGGCTGCGCGCGGTCTACGCCAGCAACAACAACATCGAGTGGACGCAGCCGATGGCGCTGGGCGACACGCCGTTTGGCGAGATCCGCATCGGCCTGACGACCGCGCTGGTGCAGACCGACCTGAACCAGTCGTTGCGTCCCTCCGCGTTGGCCGCGGCGATTGCGCTGATCGTCGCGATCGTCGTCTCGATGCTGCTGGCACAGGTCGTCTTGCGGCCGATGCACGTGATCCGCAGCAGCCTGTCGCGCCTCGGGCGAGGCGATCTTGGCGCCACGCTCGACCTCAGGGACGACGAGGAGTTTCGCGAACTCGGTGACGTGTTTGACCAGGTTAGCGCCCAGCTCCGGGCGGCAGCGGCCGTGGGGCTGAAGCCGGCGCAGCTGACCGAGCTGTCGAAGAAGATCGCGATGATCGGCCGGCTGACCGGTCCCGGCGTGGCGCACGAGATGAAGAACCCGCTCAACGCCATGACCATCCACCTTGAATTGCTCAAGCAGAAGCTGGCGCAGGGCAAGGACGCCTCGTCGCATATCGAGGTGATCGGCCATGAGATTCGCCGTCTCGACGAGCGTATCCAGGGCTTCCTGCGATTCGTCCGGCCTGACGAGGCGACCTTTGGTCCGGTGGTGCTCGGGCCGCTGATCGACAGCGTCATCATCGCCGTCCAGCCCGAGGCGGAACGCGCCGGGGTGGCGATCACACAGGGCTGCACCGATCGGCTCGACGTCCAGGGCGATGCGGCGCAGTTGCGCGACGTGTTCCTGAACCTGGCGCAGAACGCGATCCAGGCCATGCCCAGGGGCGGACGGCTGAGTCTCTCGTGCGCGGCGCTGCCAAACCGCCGCGTGTGCGTGCGCGTCGAAGATACAGGGGTCGGTATCGCGCCGGAGAACCTCACCAGGATCTTCGAGTTGTATTTCACGACGAAGGACCGCGGTACCGGAGTGGGGCTGTCGATGGTCTATCGCACGATCCAGATTCACAACGGCGAGATCGACGTCGAATCCACGGTTGGCGTCGGCACGACATTTATCGTCGTCCTGCCTGCAGCGACCCTACAATGAACCCGATGCGAGTCGCTGCGATCCTCGTGCTGTCTGCGTTGCTTTGCGGCTGTGCGGCCAAGGCGCAGGTGCTGACGGAGCCGGCGGCGATGCCGGCGCTCGATCCACCGCCGCCACCGCCGCGGGTCGTGGCGCAGTATGCGCCTGAGCCTGAGCCGGTTGCGGCGCCAGCCGTCACTGACCCCGTGGTGACCGCCAAGCCGGCCACGCGCCCGTCACGCCCCGAACAGCGGCCCGATCCTCCAGCGGCGGTTCAGGACGCCGAGGCGCTCACGCGTC
The DNA here is from genome assembly GCA_038144855.1 of Acidimicrobiia bacterium. Taxonomy (GTDB): domain Bacteria; phylum Acidobacteriota; class Vicinamibacteria; order Vicinamibacterales; family UBA2999; genus 12-FULL-67-14b. The sequence goes on from JAYQOO010000135.1 coordinate 6,180, forward strand.
CGCCAGCGCCATCACTGACGCTCACGCCAACACCAGGCTCCGAAGCGCAAACCGTCGTGGCGATCCGCTCACTGTTGCTCAGGGCCACGCGCGACCTGTCGCGGGTCAACGCGGCGTCTCTTAGTAACGACGGCCGGGCACAATACGAGTCAGCCAGGCGCTTTATCCAGCAGGCTGAGGACGCCCTGAAGACCCGGAATGTGGTCTTTGCCGGCAAGCTCGCCGACAAGGCTGCGACCATGGCGGCCGTTCTCGTCCGTTAGTGCACTTCTGCGCAAACCTGAGCTGAGGTGGGCCGTTACCTCGTCGAAAAATTCTCGTTAAGCGAAAATATAACGAATCATTCAAAATAGGCCAAAAAGCCCGATATATTGCGGACGACCTAATAAAAAAGCGCAACATGTAGTGTTCTAAGTGCTTGACAACAAATAGTTACAGGCGCATATTGACTTTCGCGCGCGATACTGGCTTTCGGCCGTAAGGTAGCTTCCCAGCCTCCGGACGTCGGAGCAAGCTCGCAAGCTGAAAAGAACTAGTTAGAGCGAGTTAGAGAAGCAAGACCCGCGCGTACTAGCCAAAATTTAGAAAGCGGATGTTAGATAGGGCGATTGACCCTCTAGGGGAGGGGTGCGTCGCTATGCGGAGGAAGAAGGCATGCAGGAAGGCGCTTCCCAGAAGGGTTTGTCGGCTGCACCGGCCGGGCAGACCGTCGGTTCGTCATCAGGTACCAGTGAGTCAGTAGAAACGCGCCGTAAGGCACAGGCCTCCCCCGGCCTGGAGTTCCCGCGGTTTTTCTCTACAGCCGGCGTTGATCCGTTCGATGCAGTCGAATGGGAGCTTCGTGACGCCATCATCGGCAACGAAAAGGGCACCGTTGTTTTCGAACAGCGCGGCGTGGAAATGCCGAAAGCCTGGTCGCAGCAGGCGACCAACATCGTTGTCTCAAAATATTTCCGGGGCCACATCGGATCACCCGAGCGCGAACGCTCGGTCAAGCAGCTGATCGGACGTGTCGTCAACACCATCACCGACTGGGCGAAGAAGCAGAAGTACTTCGCGTCGGACGCCGCGTTGCAGGCGTTCAGCGACGACCTGAAGTATCTGCTCGTGCACCAGAAGGCGGCATTCAACAGCCCGGTGTGGTTCAACTGCGGCTTCGAAAAAGCGCCGCAGTGCTCGGCGTGCTTCATCAACTCCGTCGACGACACCATGGACTCGATCCTTGGCCTGGCGAAGACGGAAGGCATGCTGTTCAAGTTTGGTTCCGGCACCGGCAGCAACCTCTCGGCGATCCGCTCGTCGAAGGAATTCCTCGCCGGCGGCGGCACCGCGTCGGGTCCCGTTTCGTTCATGAAGGGCTTCGATGCGTTTGCGGGCGTGATCAAGTCGGGCGGCAAGACGCGCCGCGCGGCGAAGATGGTCATTCTCGATGCCCAGCACCCCGACATCCTCGAATTCATCAACTGCAAGGTTGAAGAAGAGAAGAAGGCGTGGGCGCTGATCGATGCCGGCTACGACGGCTCGTTCACCGGCACCGCCTACGGTTCGGTGTTCTTCCAGAACTCCAACAACTCGGTGCGCGTCACCGACGAGTTCATGCGCGCCGTGCTCGACGACGGTGTGTGGCAGACCAAGGCCGTGACCAACGGCGAAGTGGTCGACACCTACCGCGCCCGCGACTTGATGCGCGCGATTGCCGAAGGCACCTGGGTGTGCGGCGATCCGGGCATGCAGTTCGACACCACCGTCAACGAGTGGCACACCAGCCCGAACACCGCCCGCATCAACGCGAGCAACCCGTGCTCGGAATACATGTTCCTCGACGATTCGGCGTGCAACCTGTCGTCGCTGAACCTGATGACCTTCCTCAAGGACGACGGCGAGTTCGACGTCGATGCGTATCGCGCGGCCTGCCGCGTGATGATCACCGCCCAGGAAATCCTGGTCGACAACTCGAGCTACCCGACCAAGGCGATCGAGAAGAACAGCCACGCCTTCCGTCCGCTCGGCCTCGGCTATGCCAACCTCGGCGCGTTGCTGATGTCGCGCGGCCTGCCCTACGACAGCGACGCCGGCCGCGACTACGCCGGTGCGCTCACGGCGATCATGACCGGCGAAGCCTACGCCCAGTCGGCGCGCATCGCGCGCGACCACGGCGGACCGTTTGCCGGCTACGACGTCAACCGCGAGCCGTTCCTGCGCGTGATGCGCAAGCATCGCGATGCCATCAAGGACATCAACCCCAAGCACGTGCCGGATGACGTCTACGCCGGCGCCAAGCAGGCGTGGGATGACGCGGTCGAACTCGGGGAAGACTTCGGCTACCGCAACGCGCAGGCCACCGTGCTCGCGCCGACCGGCACCATCGGCTTCATGATGGACTGCGACACCACCGGCGTCGAACCGGACATCGCGCTGGTCAAGTACAAGAAGCTGGTTGGCGGCGGCATGATGAAGATCGTCAACCAGACGGTCCCGATGGCGCTCAAGAAGCTCGGCTACACCGCCGCGCAGATCAGCGACATCGTCAAGTACATCGATGAGCAGGAGACCATCGAGGGTGCGCCGCACCTGATGGAGCGCGACCTGCCGGTGTTCGATTGCGCGTTCAAGGCCCAGAAGGGCGAGCGCTCGATCCACTACATGGGCCACATCAAGATGATGGGCGCCACGCAGCCGTTCATCTCGGGCGCGATCAGCAAGACCGTCAACGTGCCGAAGGATGCGACCGTCGAGGACATCGAACAGGCGTACCTCGAGTCCTGGCGTCTCGGCGCCAAGGCCGTCTCGATCTATCGCGACGGCTCGAAGCGCACCCAGCCGCTCAACACCTCGAAGGCGGCGATCGAAGCCAAGGGCGTTATCACCGAGTCGACCTCGGATGCCGTGAAGGCGGCCGTGGCCGCCGCGCTCGCCAAGACCGCGCCGGCGCGCCGCAAGCTGCCGGATGAACGCCAGGCGATCACCCACAAGTTCGACATCTCGGGTCACGAGGGCTACATCACCGTCGGCCTGTTCGAAGACGGGATGCCGGGCGAAATCTTCCTGGTGATGGCGAAGGAAGGCTCGACGATCTCGGGCTTTGCCGATGCCTTCGCGCAGGCGATCAGCTACGCGTTGCAGTACGGCGTGCCGCTGCAGGCGCTGGTCGACAAGTTCAGCCACGTCCGGTTCGAGCCCTCGGGCATGACCAAGAACGCCGACGTGCGCTTCGCCAAGTCGATCGTCGACTACATCTTCCGCTGGATGGCGTCGAAGTTCCTGTCGCCGGAGGCGCAGTTCCGCGCCGGCGTCAACAACCGCGATGAAGCCGTGGTTGAAGCGGTGGAGGCGCCGGCCGTTCCTGCTCCGAAGGTCACCCCATCGCCCACCGCGAAGGTGAGCGCCACGGGTGTGGTGGTGCCGTCATCGCTGAGCACGATCCAGAACCAGGAAGACGCGCCGCCCTGCACCACGTGCGGCTCGATCATGGTGCGCAGCGGTGCCTGCTACAAGTGCAGCAACTGCGGCACGACGAGCGGCTGCGCCTAGCGCGTCCGTTCGACGATTTGTAAGAGGCTGACTAGGCAGAAGGCCGGGAGCAATCCCGGCCTTTTGTTTTTGGGAGCCGGCTGCGACCCGCCGCTGCTACTTGTTCGGAAAGCCCTCGTGCGCCTTGACCTCGCGGATCTGCAGGATGTGCCGCTGCGAGTGTGTCGAGATCATCAGGAACCACTGATACAGGTCCTGGCTGGCCGTCAGGAACTGGCGGCCGCGCAGATCCTCCTGCGACTCCTTCGCCGTCTTCATCATCTCCGTCCGTAATTTCTTGAATGAAGCGAGCGACGCCTTCATGGTCGGAAACTGATCGCGCGGAACTCGTGCTTCGCCGGTCGTGGTGCGCTGCGTGCGGTCGATGCCGTACCAGAGCATGCCGGCATCCGTGGCCTGCGGCTTGAAGTCAGGCTGCACCGGCTTTGCCAGCGACTCCTTGAACTGGCTCCAGTACTGCGGTTCTGCGATCGCCAGGTGCATGACGACTTCTTCAACGCTCCAACTGCTCGGCGTCATCTTGAACCGGAGCTGCGCGTCCGACAGACCGCCGACCTCGCTGTCGAGCCACGCCTCGGTCATCTCGAGATGCGCGACAAGACGCTGGCGATCGCCAGGCGTCATGGGGCCGGCAGCAGAGGAAGACACGGCGGCAAGCGCCATCGCGCCCGCGAGGAGAAGCGTGTTCATGCCCGACACCTTGAAGGGCAGCGGGCCAGCCGTCAATCGATTTGGGATGAGTCGCGGTTAGCGGTGAC
>JAYQOO010000136.1:0-10210 GCA_038144855.1 Acidimicrobiia bacterium
AGCCAACGCAGCACCGCCATGGCGAGAAAGCCGAACACGAAGCCCGGAACGTACATCATCCACGACCCGCCGTCACTGTTACTACCCTTCGCACCTGTCGCGCCCGCGGCGCTCCTGACATGCATCCAGGTCAGGATCGGAATCACCGCGGCCAGGAAGATGTTCCTCGTCAGCTTCGTGACCGTTGCCACGCGCAAGACCACGTCGTCGCCATAGACCTGTTTGTAGGTCAGCGCGGCGCCAACCACCTGTGACGTGTCGTGCACCGCGGTGCCGAGGAACAGGCCGATCGTCTCCGACGAAGGCAGGAACGCATGGGCGAGATAGGGATACGTCAGCATCCCGAACAGTCCGAACGCCACGACGTTGGCCACCGCGTAGGCGACCTCGCGCTCATCCGCCTCAATCGCCGGCGCGGTGGAGACAATCGCCGTGACGCCGCAAATACTGGTGCCGGCCGCGATCAATGTGCCGAGGCGCGGAGGCAAACCAAGCTTCTGGTTGAACCAGGTGACAAACAGCAGGCCGGTGGCAATCGCGGCCAACACCACGGGAAGTCCGGCGATGCCGAGCTTCAGCACGTCGAACAGGCTCAAGCGAATGCCGACGAGCACGATGCCGGCACGCAGGATGGTGGTCGTCGCAAACTTCAATCCCGGCCCGAGCGACGCCGGCAACGGCAGCGTATTGCGTAGCAACAGCCCCAGCACGATCGCGACCGGGACACCCGAGATCGGACTGCTGCCGCTAAGCCCCTGCGCGGCCAGGATCTGTTGACCGAGACGATCCGCAAGCCAGAAGCCTGCGAGCATCACGACGAACGAGGCGAGTACGCCAGGTAGCTGTTTCACAATCGTTATCGCTGGATGGACTTCAGTTGGAAGAATTCCTCGACGGCAAGCGGCCCGATCTCGCGGCCGATGCCGGACTTCTTATACCCGCCAAACGGCGCCAACGCGTTGAAGCGTCCGCCGTTGATGTCGACCTGACCAGTGCGCATCTGCCGCGCGATGCCGAGCGCTCGTTCCGGCGTGCCGGCCCACACACCGCCGCCAAGACCGTAGGCGGAGTCGTTGGCAATCGCTACCGCTTCTGCATCCGAGTCGTACGGAATGATCGACAGCACCGGACCGAAGATTTCTTCCTGCGCAATCGTCATGGCATTGCTGACGTTGGCGAAGATGGTGGGCTCGACAAAATATCCGGTCGACAAGTTGGCAGGCCGGCCGCCGCCAGCGACCAGCGTGGCGCCTTCCTTCCTGCCCTGTTCGATGTAGGCCAGCACCGTGTCCCGCTGCGATGCCGAGGCGAGGGGACCCAGGCGCGTGTTCTTGTCGAAGGGATCGCCAAGCGTCAACTTCGCCAGCTGGCCCTTCGCGATCTCGACGGCTTCGTCGTGCCTCGCTCGCGGCACCAGCATTCGCGTCCAGGCCGAACACGTCTGCCCGGAGTTCTGCATGCAGTTGTTCACGCCGGCAGGAATCGCCTTGTCGAACGGCGCGTCATCGAGCACGACAAACGCCGACTTGCCGCCCAGCTCGAGGCATACCTTCTTGATGCCGTCCCCGGCAACCGACGCAATGCGGCGGCCCGCCTGCAGCGAACCCGTGAAGCTCACCATGTCGACGTCGGGATGCGCCACGATGGCTTCGCCAACCACGCGTCCCGACCCGGACACGATGTTCAGCACGCCTTTCGGCAGGCCGATTTCGTGCGCGGCCTCGGCAAGCATGAACGCGCTCAACGGGGCCATCTCTGCCGGCTTCAAGACCAGGGTGCAGCCGGCGGCAAGCGCCGGAGCGATCTTGCAGACCGCCTGGTGCAGCGGATAGTTCCACGGCGTCACGCATCCGACCACGCCGATCGGTTCCTTGATGACCAGCGAATTGCCAAGCTCTTCTTCGAGCTTCACCTCGCGGATGAACTTGGCGTTCATCCCGATCATCGAGATCGGAAACTCGGCCTGGACCTTCGTTGAAAAGCCGATCGCCGTGCCGACTTCGTGCGCAATCGCCTCGGCAATCTGCGGCACGCGGCCCTTCATCGCCGCGGCCAGCTTCTCGAGCCACACCGCACGTTCCTCGACGGAGAGACGGCTCCAGCTCTCGAACGCGGAGCGCGCCGCCTTCACGGCCCGGTCGACGTCTGCCGCCGTGCCTCGCGGCACGCGGGCAAACGCCTGCTCGGTTGCCGAAGAAATCACGGCAAGGGTCTCGCTGCCGCTCGAGGCCTGCCACGCGCCGCCGTAGTAGTGCTGGTCGTAGGTCATGAACTCCTTATCTTAACCTTCCGCTAGAATCAGAGCTGTATGCAGATTCCAGGACACACTTTCATTGTCACCGGCGGCGCTTCCGGACTCGGCCGCGCCAGTGCAGAGGCCATCCTCGCCGCGGGTGGAAACGTCGTCATCCTTGATGTCAACGCAGAGACCGGCAAAGCCGCCGAGGCGGCCCTCGGAGCCAAGGCGAAGTTCGCACAGGCGGACGTCACCAGCGAAGAACAGGTCAAAGCGGCCGTGGATCTGGCCGTCTCGTCGTTTGGCGGTTTACACGGGGCCCTGAACGCCGCCGGCGTCGGCCCCGCCGCGAAAGTGCTCGGCCGCAATGGCCCGCACGCGCTCGACCTGTTTGAAAAGACGATCAAGATCAACCTGGTCGGATCGTTCAACGTCATCCGTCTCGCTGCGGCCGTCATCTCGCAAAACCAGCCGCAGGCGTCTGGCGAGCGCGGCGTCATCATCAACACGGCGTCGATCGCCGCGTTCGACGGCCAGATCGGGCAGCCCGCTTACGCCGCGTCGAAAGGCGGCATCGTCGGCATGACGCTGCCGATCGCGCGCGAGTTTGCCGCCATCGGCATTCGCGTGGTGACGATCGCGCCGGGAATCTTTGACACCCCGCTGCTGGCAGGACTGCCTGAAGCCGCGCGTGTGTCGCTCGGACAGCAGGTCCCCTTCCCCTCTCGCCTGGGCCGCCCGGCCGAGTATGGCTCGCTGGTCCGCCACATTCTCGAGAACGAGATGCTCAACGGCGAAGTGATTCGCCTCGACGGCGCGCTACGAATGGCTCCGAAGTAGAAACGCGATCAGCTCGGCGGCCGGCCCGTTGAATCCTCCACCCTGTGCGAGGTCGGGCTTGCCGCCGCCTTTGCCGCCAAACTGCGCGGCCAATCTCTTCAGCACTGCACCAGCGTCGATCGAGGACTGCGTGCCTCTGGCCACGACGGCCTGCGGCGGCGTGGCGCTGGTCAACAAGGCAACGGCGAGATCGGGGCGCGCCGCCACCGCCGCTGCCGCGATCGCTTTGATGCCTTGAGCATCCCAGCCCTCGATCGCCTCCGCGACGAAGGATCTTCCCGACGAGCGCCCGACCAGGGCGTCTGCTTCATGGGTCGCAAGCTTTTCTTGAAATCCCCGCAACGTGCGCTGAACAGCCTTGGCGTCGTCCTGCAGACGCTCAATGGAGGCGGCCATGTCGGTCGGCGGAACCGATAAGTGCTGCTGCATGGCGGCGAGCGCACCTCGCCAGACCTTGAACCGCTCGAGCGCTCGGCCGCCGCACAGAAACTCGACACGGCTGCCGCCCCTGAATTTCTCGACGCTGCCGATCGCAATAACGCCGATCGCGCCAGTGCGCTCGACGTGCGTGCCGCCGCACGCCGACAAGTCATAGTCCTGCACGTCGATCAGCCGCAAGGTTCCAGTACGGGCTGATTCCTTGCGCATGCCCATCGCCGCCGCCTCTTCGGCGGTCGCAAAGCGGATCGTGACTGGACGGTCTTCCCAGACGATGCGGTTGGCGTCGGCCTCCGCTTTGTCGATTTCGCTCGCTGACACCTCTCGCGCAAGGTCGATCGTGGCCGACGCCTGGCCCATGTGAAAACTCTCGGTGCGAACGCCGAACAGGCGATCGAATGCGGCCGAAAGGACGTGCTGACCGGTGTGCTGCTGGATGTGATCGAAGCGCCGATGCCAGTCGATCTCGCCGCTCACCACGTCACCAGGCTTGAGCGTGCCGCTCACGACGTGGACGACTTCCCCGTCCTCGCGGTCAATCACGTCGACGACCGCGGCGCCACCGATCGTACCGGTATCGAACGGCTGCCCGCCCGAGGTTGGATAGAACGACGTCTGATCGAGCGTCACGTGCAGCTTGCCGCCGACGGGTTCGGCGCTCGTCACGGTGGCGTCGAACGTCCGACGGTACGGTTCGGTGTAGTAGATGCGATTGGTCATGCAACACGCGGCATGGCCGGGACGACCGGCAACTCGAAATAGAACACGGCGCCACCCATCGTGCCGCGGCGATAGCCGATGCGACCATTGTGGGAGCGGATGATGTCGTAGCTCACCGACAAGCCGAGACCGGTGCCTTCGCCGACCGGCTTGGTGGTGTAAAAGGGCTGGAACAACTTGGCCTCATCCTCAGGCGCGACGCCGGTGCCGGAATCCTCGACTTCGATCCACGCCCAGCCGTCGCGATCGCCAGTCCGCACGATCACCCGGCGCTCGGCCGCAATCGCGATGTAGACCACGACGGTCAGAACCGCGATGACAATGAGCAGCTGGCGGCGGATGGGTTGAGCCAAGAGGTGAGCGCTCCGGGCGAAATGGTATCAGCCTGCCCTGAGCGAAGTCGAAGGGAGTTACGTGACGAGCGGATCCGTCGCGCCGGCCTCGGCGAATCCAGCCGCGCGAAGGCGGCAGCTGTCGCAGCGGCCGCAGGGGCCGCCGTTCGGCGCCGGATCGTAGCAACTGTGGGTGAGGCCGTAGTCGAGGCCAAGCGACAGGCCGAGCCGAATAATTTCCGCCTTTGACAGCTCGAGCAGCGGTGTGTGGATCGTCAGCGGCCGCCCTTCGACGCCGGCTTTCGTCGCCAGGCGCGCCATGTGCTCGAACGCGCGGATGAACTCCGGCCGGCAATCTGGATAGCCCGAGTAGTCGAGCGCATTGACGCCGATAAAGATGTCCTGCGCGTCCAGCACTTCGGCCCACCCCATCGCGATCGACAGGAAGATCGTGTTGCGCGCCGGCACGTAGGTGCTCGGGATCACCGTCGGATCAAGTGGTTGATCCTTGGGCACATCAATCAGCGCGGACGTCAGTGCCGATCCGCCAATGCGCGTGAGGTCGAGATCGAGCTCGAGATGCCGCGCGACGCCAAGCGACGCCGCCACGGTCCGCGACGCATCGAGCTCGCGCACGTGCCGCTGCCCGTAATTGAAGCTCAATGCGCACAGCTCAAACCCATCCCGCCTGGCCACGGCGGCGGCGGTGTAGGAATCCAGGCCGCCGCTGAGGAGGACGACCGCTCTAGACGCCACGAGTCGTGGGACTCCAGATGTACTTGTGCATTTGCAGCTGCACGCGGACGTCGAGGCGATCGGCAATCACCCACTCGGACAGTTGCTTGGCCTCGAGTTCGCCGTGCACCGGTGAGAACAGGACCGCGTTGACCCTCGACGGCAGCTGTTCACGCTGCACGATGTCGCGGGCGTACTCGTAATCACGGCGGTCGGCGATCACGAATTTCGCCTCGTCGCGCGGGGTGAGCCGCGTGAGGTTCTCCCAGTCGTTCTTCTCGGCCTCGCCGGAGCCCGGGCACTTGATGTCGACAATCCGAATCACACCCTCCGGCACGTGCTCGATGCTGCGATGACCACCGGTTTCGATCAGCACCGTCTTTCCGGCGTCCAGCAGGCGCTGCATCAGCGGATACACGTCAGGCTGCAGCAGCGGCTCGCCGCCCGTGACTTCGACGGTCGGGCATCCGCGACCTTCGACATCCGCCACCACCTCATCCACGCTCATCTTGCGGCCTTCGTGGAACGCATACGGGGTGTCGCACCAGCGGCAACGCAGGTCGCACGCCGTCAGCCGCACGAATACGCACGGCCGGCCCGCGTGGGTCGACTCGCCCTGGATTGAGTGGAAGATCTCGTTAATTGTCAGCACTGCAACCTATTATTTTAGCGTGGCGACCCTGCGAATCGGCACGTCCGGCTGGAACTATCCCACCGGCAAAGGGACGTGGAACGGCATCTTTTATCCTCATCCGGAGGATCGCCAGCGCGGGTTTGATGAGCTTAGCTTCTACGCCGAGCGATTCAATGCTGTCGAGGTGAACAGCACGTTTTACGGGCAGCCGCGCGCCAACGTCACGCGTGGCTGGGCGAAACGGACACCGCCGGATTTTGAGTTCGCGGTGAAGATGTTCCAGAAATTCACGCACCCGTCCATGTCGATGGATCCCGGGCCCATCACGCAGGCGGACGTCGACGCGTTCAAGGGCGGCCTCGATCCGCTTGCCGCCGCCGGCAAACTTGGGCCGGTGCTGGTGCAGTTTCCATCCAGCTTCCAGCGGACCCCGGAAGCCGTCGCCTATCTCGAATGGCTGATGCAGACGTTTGCCGACTACCAGCTGGCCATCGAACTGCGGCATCGCACCTGGAGCGACACCGCCGAGACGATGCAGCTCCTCGACGCGCATCACGTGGCCTGGGTCCAGATCGACGAGCCGAAGTTCTCGTCGTCGATCCGGCAAGACCTGGCCGGCGGCCGCGCCGAGATTTACTACCTCCGCCTGCACGGGCGCAACGCCGCGCAGTGGTGGGACCACGCAGAGTCAGAGAATCGCTACAACTACCTCTATGCGAAGGAAGAACTCGCGCCGATCGCCGGCGCGGTGCGCGATGCCAGGGCAATGGTCAAGAAGGCGTACCTCTTCCTCAACAACCACTTTTCCGCGCAGTCGGTGGCCAACGCCGTGACGCTGAAGAAGATGCTCGACGAGCCGCTCACCAGGCGCATGCCGGAGGAGCTGGTCGAACGATTTCCGGATCTTGCGGGGATCGTGCCTACTTTGCCGCGCGCACGGTTACTCTGACGATCCGGTCGGTGTAGCGCAGCTTGTCGACGACGTCCATGCCGGAGATCACTTTCCCGAACACCACGTAGGTCAGGTCGAGACGCGGGGTATTCGCCAGCGTCACGTACATCTGTGTGTCGGCCTTCGACGCGTCGCCGTTGTGCGCCAGCGCCACCGCGCCTCGCACGTGCGTGCGCACCTTCGAAAACTCCGCGACGCCGACCTTCGGGCCGTCAATGCGGCCCCACATTTTTTCCTTCGTCATGTCGCGCGTCTGCTGATCGCCAAACTGGACGACAAAGCCAGGCACCTGGCGATGCACGCGCTGTCCGTTGTAGAAGCGCTTCTGGATCAATCCGAGGATATGGGCGACGGTTTTCGGCGCTTCGTTCGGGTAGGTCTCGAACTCGAACGTGCCCTTCTCGGTCTCGACCACCACGATCGACGGACCAGCGCCCGGCGACAACTTGTCCTGCGCGGCGGCGGCGCCAGCCATCAGTACCACCATCGCCACGACTACCAACGCCTTGATCAACTCGCGCATCATGACACTCCCACCCTGCCGCACATCGTGACAAGCACGCACGCCTGGCAACGAGGGTACACCGGCCGGCACACATTCTGCCCCCACGTCACGAGATATTGATTCACCAGGGGCCACCATCGCTGCGGCATGACCCGGTACAACGCCAGCTCGGTTTCTTCGGGTGTGCGGGTGCGGACCCAGCCAAGCCGATTCGAGATGCGATGGACGTGGATGTCCACGCAGATGTTCTCGTCACTCTGGAAGGCAAGGATCATCACCAGGTTGGCGGTCTTCCTGCCCACGCCCGGCAGCGTCACCATCTGTTCGAGCGTGCCGGGCACCTTGCCGTCAAACTTCGACAGCAGCATTTTCGCCGCGTCGCGCACGTACACTGCCTTGGTCCTGTAGAAGCCGACCGGAAAAATCAGCTTCTCGATCTGCCTGACCGTGAGCTTCGCCACCGCCTCCGGCGTCCGCGCCCTGGCGAACAGCCGTGTCGACGCCGCGAGCGTGGTGGCGTCCTGGGTCCGCGCCGACAGCAACGTCGAGATCAGGACTTGAAAGGGATCCTGCTTCTGGCTCTCCGAGATCTTTTCGACCGCCGGCAGCTCGAGCCCGTCGATCGCACGCGCGAGGGTCTGCATCACCGGATCGATCCGGTGGCGACCGTCGAGCCCATCCGGGGACTTAGGGGACCGGCGTAACGGGCGCTTGGCCATTGAGGACGGCAATGGCGTTGGTCGCGGCAAGATCGGCCATCGCCGTGCGGGTTTCGGTCGTCGCGCTCGCCAGGTGCGGAATCAGCAGCACGTTCTCGAGCGGCATCAACGCCGCGTGAATCTCCGGTTCCTTCTCGTAGACATCGAGCGCAGCGCCGGCCAGCAGCCGTTCCTTGAGTGCCCATGCCAACGCCGCTTCGTCGACCACCGGCCCGCGAGACGTGTTGATCAGATAGGCGGTGCGCTTCATCTTGGTCAGCGCCTTCTGATCAATCAGGTGTCTGGTTTCGGGCGTCATCGGGCAGTGCAGGGACACAATGTCGGAGGTCGCCAGCAGGCGATCCATGGGCATCTGTGTCGCGCCCGGAAGATCGGCCGCGCGGCGCGCGGTGTAGGCGACCGTCATCCCGAAGGCCGGGGCCTTCTCGGCGACGGCCTTGCCGATTCGTCCAACGCCGACCAGCCCCAGCTGCTTGCCGCGCAGTTCCATGCCCAGCATGTAGTCAAGCGCCCACCCGCCCCACGTGCCGGCACGGACCACTCGCTCGCCCTCGCCCAGCCGCCGCGTCACCGCGAGGATCAGGCCCCACGTGAAGTCCGCACACGCATTGGTCAGCACATCGGGCGTATTGGTTACGGCGATGCCACGCGCGCGGCATGCCGCCACGTCGATGTTGTTGTAGCCGACCGCGACGTTCGCCACCACTTTCAGCTGCGGCCCGGCAGCGTCGAGGACGGCGGCGTCAATGGTGTCGGTCAACAAGCAGACAATCGCGTGCGCGCCCGCCGCCCTGCGCTGCAGCTCGTCCCGGGAAATGGCCGCGTCGCCGACGTAGAGATCGACCTCGCAGTGTTCCTCGAGCCTGGCAATGACCTTTGATGGGAGCCTGCGAGTAACGAGAACCTTATGCGCCAACGCTGGAAACCCCTGGAGCTGTCGGACGCTGTCTTAGTGCCCGTGGCACTTGCAGAATCCGCAGTGGTTGCACTGCGCGGCGGGCTCGACGATGCACATCGTGTCGCCGTCGGCGCGCGGCAGCTGATATTGAGAAAAGCTGATGGACAACGCCGGCGCCATCGGGGCGTCCGGCTTCAGCCGGACTGTTTCCATCTGGCCTGATCCAGGGCTCCCAGAGGCGGATCCCATGTGCTTCTGGATCGCCGCCCGAATCAACCCGCGCAGTTCGTCGTCGTTCATTCGACGCAGTCCAGTTGATCGACAATGCCGACGATCGCCGCGTCCACCGGCGCCAGCTTCTTGCCAAGCGCTTCCTGCGCCGCACGGCCCTCGAGCACGACGATCACCCGCTCGTTGACACCGGCGCCAACCGAGTCGATCGCGAGCAGCGTCGCGCCCTTCGGGTCGCCCTGCGGCGTCTCGGGCTGCACGAGCAGCAGCTTCGATCCCTCGAACTGAGGACGCTTCTGCGTCGACACGACGGTTCCGACCACGCGTGCCAGGATCATGATTGGGCGTGGAAGTGATCGACAATGCCGACGATTCCGGCGTCGGCCGGCACTTCAATCGGGTGCCAGGGGAAACTCGCTTCCTTCCCCTTCACGAAGAACACCTGCTCTCCAACGCCGGCGCCCACCGAATCCACGGCCACCAGCGGACGACCGACATCCTTGCCGTCGGCGCCAATCGGCTGCACGAGCAGCAACTTGATGCTGTGGAAGTTGGGATCCTTGATGGTGGCGACGACGTCGCCGATGACCCTGGCCAGCTGCATGGGTGCCCAGCCGTTACTCGGTTACATCGACCGAATCGATGATGCCCACTACGGCGGCGTCGACCGGCGTGTCCTTCATGCCCGCAGCCAAGCGTGCCGAACTGCCGCTGACAATCAGCACCGTCTCGCCCACACCGGCGTCGACCGTATCGATCGCCACCAGGTAGTTGCCATCGGCTTTGCCTTTTGGATCGACCGGGCGGGCCAGCAACAGCTTGGTGCTGACCAGCCGCGGATCTTTTCTCGTCGCGACCACCGTCCCGACGATGCGAGCGAGGAGCATTTAGCGGCCTCGCTTAACCCTTCGCGTTGGCTTTGCCGATGGGCAGGACGTCTTCGAGGTTGGCATGCGGGCGCGGAATCACG
>JAYQOO010000137.1:0-9935 GCA_038144855.1 Acidimicrobiia bacterium
CATCCACTCTTGGGGTCCCACCTCACACACACAAACACTACACGTACACCCCGCACCCCCGGCGGCCCCCGCCGCGCGGCGCCCCCCGGGCCGCGAAGCCGCAAGACAAAGGTCGAGAACAAGAGTGGACCCGGTGCGCACCCTCCACTCTTGATCTCGACCTTTGTCTTGCGGCCCGACCCGTAGGCCGGCGCGTGTCCACTCCCTCGGTGTCTCTGTGCCTCTGCGGCAGATCCGATCCGTGAAATCCGCGTAATCCGTGGACGAAATATACTGCCCCGCATGAGCGCACACGATGTCGTCGCCAACCTCCGTGAACTCGCCACGCTGACGTCGACCGCAGACGGGGCGCAACGGCTTTGCTGGGGCCCGGTGTGGCGGGACGCGCGCGCGTGGTTCAACGGCAAGCTCGCCGGCATCGGCATCACACCCGAGATCGACGCCGCCGGCAATAGCTGGGCGACGCTCAAAGGCGCAACGGACAAGACCGTCATCATCGGCAGCCATCTGGATTCGGTGCCAAATGGCGGATGGCTCGACGGCGCGCTCGGCGTCATGGTCGGCCTCGAAGCGCTCCGCATGTTCAAGGATCACCAGCCGCCGGTCACAATCAAGGTCGTGGACTGGGCAGACGAGGAAGGCGCGCGGTTTGGCCGCAGCCTCCTCGGGTCATCGGCCGCCGCCGGTAGCCTGCAGGTATCCGAGGTCGAGCATCTTGTGGACAAGACCGGCGTGAGGCTGGTGGATGCGCTGCGAGAGAACGGCGTCGAACTGGCCTCGATGCACGAGTCCCAACAGTACCTCCGCGCCATCAACGCCAAGGCGTATCTCGAGTTGCACATCGAGCAGGGCCCGGTCCTTGAGTCGATACAGAAACCGACCGGCGTGGTGCTCGGCACGTTCGGCGTCGAGCGGCATCTGCTTCGCTTTGTCGGCCAGGCCGCCCATTCGGGCTCGACGCCGATCCCGATGCGCAAGGATGCGTTCCTGGCAGCCGCGGAAAGCGCCCTCGCGTTCCGCGAGATCGCGCGCCGCTACACGACGCCGTCGGCCCGCGTGGTCTGCACTGTCGGCACGGTCAAGGTGGAACCGGGCTTTGTCACCGCCGTGCCCGGCGCGTGCGAGATCTCGCTCGATCAGCGCGCGCTCGATACCAATGTCCTGGCCAGTATGTATGCCGACGCCCGGGCGGCTGCCGCGACGGCGGCCGCGCACAACAACGTCACCGTGGAATGGCAGCGCATCTGGCAGATCGAGCCACGTCCGTTCGCGCCCGAATTGATCGCGCTCTGCAAAGAGGCGGTGCACGAGGTGACCGGTGATGTGCCCCTCCTGCCGTCCGGGCCACTGCATGACGCGGCCGAGATGGTGCCGTTCATGCCGACGGTGATGATGTTTGCGTATTCGTCGAACGGCCTGTCGCACTGCAAGGAAGAAGACACGCCCGAGCCGCATCTGCTGAAGACGATCGAGGCCTTCCTGCTCCTGGTCAGGAAGGTCGTCGCCGCCTAGCGGCGTATCCCCAAAAGCAAAAGGCCCGGCAAGCGCCGGGCCTCTTTGGCAATACGCGATTGGTGCTCAGCTATTCAACGTAGCTGTAGCCGCAGTTCTCGCACACCCACATGCGGCCCTGCTTGTACATGTTGTAAGCGCACTGCGGGCAGACGCGATACTCACGGCCCTCGGCGTCGACGAGCTTCTTCTCGTCCTTCTTGTCAGGATCGGCAAACGGATCCCTTGGTTCGTTCTTCTCTTCGTCTTCCTTCTTTTCCTCTTCCCTGGGTTTCGGTGCCGGCTGCTGCTGGGCAGCGGCAGGCAACACCGACACGCCGATGGCGGCGGCAAACATCGCCGAGCCACGCAGGAAGCTGCGACGATCGAGGCTGGTACCCTGAAGCTTGTCGAACATGAAGGCGGTCTCCTGTCTTCCTTAATTATAGACCCGTGTACAAAAAAACCCGGGTGGGGACATAGCGGCTCACTGACGACGCCCCACCCGGTGCTTCCCCTCTGTCGTTGTGGGCAGAGAATACGCCAGCCCTTTCGACAGTGTTGCAATTGTTTGTCTCTAGGCGAGTTACGGCTATTCGAGCATCACGGGAGCGGTCCGTTCCTCGTCGGTGACCTTGAGCTCCGGGTGGCGGGCAAACAGCCGTACGCATGCGTTCCACCGCCACAACGCGTCGTCGTTATCGGTCGGCTTGACCGCTTCGGCTCGCTCGAACGCCTGCATCGCCTGGCGCAGGCAATCGCCGGCCGGCAAAGCGCGGCCGGGACCGCTTCGCGCCAACAGTGCCCGGGCGGGCCGTTCCGTACGCTGACCTGGCTGTTTTCCATCTGCGGCAGCCTCGCGTTGGTGCTGGCCACCGTGGGACTGGCGGGCGTCGTGATTCACGCGGTCAATCGCCGCGTGCGTGAGTTCGGGGTTCGGCTTTCGATCGGTGCCACGCCGCGCGACTTGATGCGAGACGTGCTTGGCGGCAGCATCAGAATGCTGCTGCCCGGCGTCGTGGTCGGACTGCTGCTGGCCGGCGGTCTCGCACAGCTCGCACGCGTCATGTTCATCGGCGTAAACGTGCTGAACCCGTGGGTGTATCTCGCGGTCGCAGTGCTTCAGGCGACGATCGTGATCATCGCCTGCCTGACGCCGGCCCTGCGCGCAGCGCGGGTCGATCCGCTGACGGCGTTGCGGGCTGAATAGCGGTCAGGACGGCGTATTCATCAGGAACGACGCCATGTGATGGAAGAAGGCGCGCAGTAGCTCCTCTGATTCCTTCGGCAGCTGTGCCTCGCCCAGCGCGCGTTCCATGAGCTGCACCCAGCGATCCCGCGCTGCCTGGTCGAGCTTGTACGGCATGTGGCGCATCCGCAGCCGCGGATGGCCGCGCTGTTCCATGTAGCGCTGCGGCCCGCCGAAGCGTCCGACAAGGAAGTCCCGCAAACGCTCCTCTGCGCCTGGCATGTCGTCGGCCGGATACATCGGCCCAAGGATGTCGTCAGTGGGAACCTGCCGGTAGAACGCCGCGGCCAACCGCGCGAAGCCGTCCTCACCGATCTGCTGGTAGATCTCGCCCTCGGAAATCATCTCCCTGCATCATATGATGAGGTGATGGATAGCGGCCCGAAGAGCGCGTTGGAGCTGGCCATGGAGCGTCTCAAGCAGAAGGACGCCGAGCAAGGTGTCAGCGAGCGCGCGCTGAGTGACGAGCAGAAGAACGAAATCGCCGACGTGCGCAAGACCTACGCCGCCAGGTTGGCGCAGGAAGAGATCATCTTCAAGTCAAAGACGGCCGGCTTCCTCGACCACGACGCGCGCCAGGTGCTCGAAGAGAACTACCGCCGCGACATCGAGCGCCTCAATCACGAACGGGATCGGAAGATCGAGAAGATCCGCGAACGATAGACGCCACCGCGCACATCGTCAGGGCGCAGCCGACGCCAAGCAAGTGCACCGAGAACCGCCCCGCGTAGGCCACGCCGCGCGCCGCCAGCGCACCCGAGCACGCCACGAGAAAAAACAGCGCCAGCGGCAGTGGCACCTGCAGCCGCGGCACGCCCATCAGGGCGGCGATGGCCACCGCGAAACCAGCCAGCAACGGTAGCGCGTACCAGGAGAACCGCGGCGGATCATTGAAGGTCAGCACCATCATCAGGCTGCTGAGCATGGCCTGAAGATTCTGCGCGGCCGAATGCCCCGCCTGCCACAGGGCATGGTTGCCCCACGTGGTGCCGTGGAAAAACGAGAACACGCCGGTGTAGTGGTAGGTGCGAAGCGTGAATAGCAGCACGGCGAGCGCGATCATCACGATCACGCCGGTCACCGCGTTCCAGGAGATGTGCGGCCACCATCGCGTCACGCGCCACCAGCCCGCCGTCGTGATCGTCATCGGGATGGCAAATGCGCACACCGCCAACGCCATCGGCAGGTTGTTGAGGCGCGTGTAGAAACCGATTGCACCGAGCAGACCGGCCGCGAGTGCGGCCGTGATGCGCACGTCACCGCGTTGCCGGGCCGAGGCCAGCAGCAGCGCCGACATGTAAATGGAGCCCGCCGACGCCATGTCGGAGAGCCCGAGGCCGATGAACGTCCACGTCGGGCTGTGCATCACGATCGTCAACGCCAGCACCGCGGAGGCGAGTCCCCATCGAAATCCAAACACCGCAGCCACCGCCAGGTGCGCAAACAGCGCTGACGCCAGCACCCCCGCGGCGTCCCACCAGAACTCCCCCATGCTCGAATCGCCGTACAGCAGGTGCCAGGCGCCGGCGATCCAGCGATAGAACGGCTGAAACCAGAACGTCGGCTCGCCTCCCTGCAGCCAATAGCCCTGCAGGTAGATGCGATAGGCGAACCGCTGGAACATCCACATGTCGTCGCCGGCCGCGTAGAGCGAAAAGCGGCCGACATGGTGGATCTGCACGGCGGTTACAAACGCGAGCCATGGCAGGCCGATCAACACGAACGCGGTGCGCAGGTGCTGGAGTCGCTCCGGCACATTCACCAGGATCGCGGCGCCGAGCGCCGTTACAGCGCCGATCGCCCAGGGCGTCAGCTTAAAGTCGGCGTTCGGCGATCCGAGCCAGGCCAGCAGCGCGGCCGCGCCGATCCCGAACGCCAGCGTCGCGCGATCCCAGCACCACACCAACGACGCCAGCCACCCGACGATCAGCGCGCCGGCGATCCACTGGGTCAGCAGCGCGAGCAGGCCGCGAAGACGCGCGTCGACAGCCGAGGGCGCCGTCACCGTCGCCGACGCAAAGCCTGATGAGCCAATTGGCGATCCATTCCAGAGCGGCACGAACGACCAGCGGCTGTTGGTGAGGTGCGACTTGATCTGCACGAAGTGACGGCCCGGCTCGAGCACCACCTGGCTGCGCGACGGACTCACCGGAGCGACGCTCGATCCGTCGATCACAAGACCGGTCGTCATCGTGTCGCCGCTCTCCACGATCAACTCGCCCCGGTCGTCGGCGTGCAGGTACCCGGAGACCGTCATGTCGAACTCTGCGAACGGCGGGCGATCCTCCAGTTGCGGCAGGCTGGCATCGGTAGGCGGCATGTTGAAGAACCACGCCGGGAACTCGCGATACTCGCGGTACGGCCGCGTCATGATCGCCGAGCATCGCGGATCGTCACTGAGCCAGTCTGCCCTGACGTCCCAGGTGTGCACGCGCCCGGTGGCATCGGCGACCAGCGGTCGCGGCGTATCGAACTGCACACACCAGCCATCCTGCGCGAGCGGCAATGCGGCGACCTTCGCCAGGATCAGTGACGCAATCAGCGCGCGGGAAATCCGGTGACGGAGGAATGACGGGTGAAGCCACCACAGCACCGGCACGGCCAGGCCGACCAGAATGGCTTCGACAACGCGATCGAGAGGGGCGCCGTCCAGCGGACCGGCGAGATGACCCTGCCACGCCAGCGCCGCCACCGCGGCGAGGCCCCAGGCGCCGGTGGCCCACCCGCCGGACGCGGGTGACGACGCACTAGCCAAAGAGACTCTTGGCCACGAACCAGACGTTCGCCGGCCGCTCAGCCAGGCGGCGCATGTACCACGGGAACCAGTAGTCGCCGTAGGCGATCAGCACGCGCACGTGCGCGCCGTCCTGCACGAGCTTCAACTGCGCGGCCTTCTGAATGCCGTACAGCATGTGGATCTCGAAGTCAGCCGGCTTCACGCCGCTCGCCTGGGCGTGCTGGCGAATCGACTGGATCAATTGCAGGTCGTGCGTCCCGAAGACGGGACGCGCCCCCGCGGCCCTCGGCCCAGGGCCGAGCATGGCCTGCGCGAGCGCGAAGTAGTTCGCGTCCACGTCGCTCTTCTTCGGAAACGCCACCGTTGCCGGCTCGGCGTACGCGCCCTTGACCAGGCGCACGCCAATCCCCTTCGACATCACGTCTTCCAGGTCTTCGCGCGTCCGGAACAAGTACGCCTGCAGGCACACACCGACGCGCGGGAACTCCTCGCGCAGCCGTTTCGTCAGCGTGAGCGTCACGTCGACATAGGGGGACTGCTCCATGTCGATCCACAGGTAGCTGCCGGCGGCGTGCGCGCGCGCGGCCAGGTCGCGCAGATGGCCGTAGGCCAGTTCGCGATCGATATCGAGTCCGAGTTGCGTCAGCTTGATCGACGGCTCGCATTCGAGCTTCATCGCCGCAATGCGATCGATGCCTTCGAGGTAGTGCTGCGCGACACCGTCGGCTTCCGCAAGGTCCTTGACGTTCTCGCCCAGGCGGGTGAACACCGCCTGGATGCCTTCTCCCGCCGTGACCTTGGCGGCGCCAAGCATGTCGTCGAACGATTCGCCGGGCATGAACTTCGTGACCGCGCGGCGAATGAACGGCACACTGGTGCCGTTGGCACGAAGCCACTGGTTATCGGAAACCTTCAACAAGATGGTGCGCGCGACGCTCATGCGCCTACCATCCTAATCCACCTTCGTCGCCGCAATCGCAGACGAGGCATCGTCTGCAGGCTTGAGCGTGTGCAGCGGTCCGATGCGCGACAATTCGGGCCAGATGGCCCGCACCATCAATACGACTATAAGCGTCGCGAATCCGCCGCCGGCCACCGACGCAATCGGGCCGAACAGTGCCGCCGTCGCGCCGCTCTCGAACGCGCCGAACTCGTTCGAGAATCCGATGAACACGTAATTGATGGCCGACACGCGCCCGCGCAAGTGATCCGGCGTGATGGTCTGTTCGAGCGTGAGGCGGATGACGACGCTGATGTTGTCGAACACGCCGGTGAAGAACAAGCAGACCAGCGACAACGCGAACGAGTTCGAGAGACCGAAGCCGATCGTCGCGGCGCCGAACCCCGCCACCGTCCACAGCATCGTCAGTCCGGGGCGAGGCCACGGCCGCAACCTCGTGGTCAGTAGCGCCATGCTCATCGCGCCGAGGCCAGGCGCGGCGCGCAGCCAGCCAAGACCGGCAGGCCCAACGTGCAAGATATCTTTCGCAAACACCGGCAGTAACGCGACAGCGCCACCAAACAGCACGCCAAACAGGTCGAGCGTGATCGCCGACAGGAACAGCCGATTGGCGCGCACGAACCGAAACCCGGCAAAGACATCGCTCGCCGTGCGCCGGGCTGAACTGACCGGCGCCGCGATCGGCATGGTGCGCAACATCGCGATCATCAGGAACTGGAAGGCCGCCGCCAGCGCGAACGGGACGGTGGCGGTGCCGGTGGCCGCGATGATGAAGCCACACGCCGCGGGGCCGGTGATCACCGCCAGTTGGAACGTCGACGACAGCCAGGCGTTGACGTTGGCAAACTCCGCAGGCGGCAGCAGTTGCGGGAGGATCGTGTTGACCGACGGCGCGGAGAACGCGCGTGATGCCCCAACCAGGAATAGCAGCGCGTAGATGCCCCAGGTCGGACCGTCCAGCCACGACAGCAGCGTCAGCCCGATCGCGGCGATCGACAGCACCGTGTGCGCGAAAATGCCGACGTTACGGCGCGGATAGCGATCGGCCACGTTGCCGGCCACCACCATAAACAGCAACACTGGCGCCAGTTCGGCGACGCCGACCAGGCCCAGCGCCCACGGGTTGCCGGTGCGCTCGTAGAGGAGCCAGCCGACGGCGACGTTGATCATCTGCCAGCCGGCGATCGCGGCAAAGCGGCCGATGGCAAACGATCGGACGAAGGGATGACGGAGACCGGCGTACGCGTCGGAAGCCAGAACTCCCGTATTGTACGGTGATCAGGAATCAGGCACAGGGACCAGGCATGCGAATCGGGATTCAGACGTGGGGCAGCGAAGGCGACATCCGGCCGTTCGTCGCACTTGGTGCGGCGCTCGCCAGGCGCGGGCACACGGTCGAGATGCTCTACACCGAGATCTCCTCACGGCGTTACGAACACGTCGCCGAGGCATTGGGGTTCACGGCGCGCGCCGTCGCCTCGCCGGTCATCGCGACCCGCGAGAAGGAATACGAGATCGGCCTGGCGGCGATCAGGTCGAGAGACGAGTTTTCACAGAGCTTGTTGATCTTCCGCGAGTTGCTCGATCCAGTGGAACAGCAGATCTGGGAAGCCGGACTCGAGCTGTGTTCACGCTCCGACCTGTTGATCCAGCACTTCATCCTGCATCCGGCGCGCGCCGCTGCCGAGAAGGCGGGTATTCCGCACATTACCGTCGCGTTCGCACACCTGCTGTCGCCGTCACGCGACATCCGCCCGTCTGGCATGCCTGATCTCGGCGCGTGGGCCAACAACCTGGAGTGGGCAATCGCGCGATTTGCGCTCAACCAGACGCTGCTGAAAAAAGTGAATAGGTTTCGGCGCGACAGGGGCCTTCCGCCGCTCAAAGACCTGCTGAAGGAGGCGTGGCCGTCTCCCGACCTGCACTTGCTGGCCTCGAGCCCGGCGTTCATGCCTCGTCCGGCGGACTGGCCGGCGTCGCACCAGATGTGCGGGTTCCTGGAACTGCCCCCGCACGAACACGAATCGCTCGCACCCGAAGTCGACGCGTTCCTCGCGAACGGACCGGCGCCGGTCTACATGGGGTTCGGCAGCCTGATGCCAATGGACGGCACGCACCTGGTTGAGACCGTTGCGATGTTCGAGGAAGCTGCGGCCCGTGCGAACTGCCGCGCGATCATTCAATCCACCGTCGAGCGGCCCTCGACGCCTCAGACGCTGTTCATCCAGCGATCGCCGCACAACATCGTCTTCCCGCGGTGCGCCGCGGTCGTGCACCACGCCGGCGCAGGCACCACGCACTCCACCCTGCGCGCCGGCACGCCCTCCGTGCCCGTCCCCCACGTGTCGGATCAGTTCCTGTGGTCGAATGAGTTGCATCGTCTCGGTGTCGCCCCGAAGCCGCTGCGGCGGGCACAGTGGTCCGCGCGCGCCCTCGCCGACCGACTGGCGCAGACGGTCGGGAACCCGGCGATGAAACAGGCGGCCCTCGCCATGCGCGACCGGATGAAGGGCGACAACGGTCCCGAGACCGCCGCGAACCTGATCGAAGCCCTGGCCGGTCAACACGCCAGGTCGGCACCAACTTTGAAGTAGGCCCGCAGAGGTCTCTGTATGGTCCTGAGAAGTGGACGTCGTCTGGCGTTAGCCGGTGTGGTTTGCGCTGTTTTCATGTCACTTGCAAGTCCCGCGGCGGCGCAGTCCTCCATCAACTTCAACGCCGGCGCGTCGATCGACCCGACCCAGGTCTACGGCGGCGTGTCGTGGGAATCCCGCGACATCGGCGGCCGATTCCGGATTCGCCCGGGCATTGAGGGCGGCATCGGTGACGGGCTGCGGCTTGGCATGATCAATCTCGATCTCGTGGCCAAGTTTCCGCTCGGCGGATCAGGCTGGTCGTTGATCCAGGGCGGCGGCCCGGTCATTTCCTTGTCGAAGTTCGCCGAGCCGTTCGACGACGAATCGCTCGAAGTGCACGCCGGCGCCAGCTACCTGCTCGGCTTCCAACACGACAGCGGCTTCTTCACCGAAGCCCGCTTGTCGGGAGGCGGTGCGTTTGTCCCGCAACTGAAGCTGGGCGTCGGATGGTCGGTGAAGATGAAGTAGCCAGCAGCCAGTAGCCAGTAGCCAGTAGCCAGAAGAGGATCCTGCATTTCTGGCTACCGGCTACTGGATACTGGCTACTATCAGTTCGTGACCAGACAACGCACCTTCGACTGGGAAGAACCCACGCCGTTCAGGCATCGCGCTGAGGGCAAACCGGGACTCGAGTTGCTACAGCGGGCGATCGCCGGAGAGTTTCCGCCACCGCCGATGGCGAAGCTGATGGACATTCGCCTCTGCGAAGTCGAGCGCGGACGCGCCGTCTTCGTCGGCACACCGCAGGAGTTTCACTACAATCCGCTCGGCACCGTGCACGGCGGCTACGGCGCCACGCTGCTCGAGCTCGACGGCGACGTCTATCACATTCGCCAGCTCAACATGGTCAAGGACGGCAGC
>JAYQOO010000138.1:0-7846 GCA_038144855.1 Acidimicrobiia bacterium
TCGAGGGGGAGTTGGATGACTAGTTATACCACAAGAGCAACAAGTGCATCTACAACTCCGACGGTCACGCGCAGGTGAAATGGAAGCCGGAGAAGATGCCGGAGGTGGTGGTCCAGCCGGTCGGGCTGTTTCACGACTATCTCCCCGAGTCAATGCAACTGCAGGCGTGGCCTGACGCGGCGACCAAACGTGCCGACGGCATCAAGCGCACTCGAATGGGGGCGGGCGCGTACTATCCGATTTGCGGCTGCGCCAGCCTGGGTGGCTGCATGACCAGCCTCAGCTCGGTGCCGGGCATGGGCGTCTGCTGACGTCGCGGCGGCAATTTTTCGGGAGATAGGTGGGATATGCGAAAAAACGGACGTCTCGCGGCGGCGATCGCCGCCGGATTGGCGGCGATGGTGCTGACGTGGTTCTACATCAGCATGCGCGAGGCCTCGCTGCTGTCACGATCCGAGCCGCAGATGGTGGCGGTGGCCAAGGTCGACATTCCGGGCAATAGCGTCATTCAGGCCGGCATGTATGAGTTGAAGGGTGTGCCGTCCGCCTTCGCGCAGCCGCGCGCCATTACCAAGCCCGAGGACATTGAAGGCCGCGTCGCGACCGTGCCAATTGCCGCCGGCAGCCAGGTCTCTGCGACGATGCTGGGCGACGAATCTGAAGGCGCGCTGGCTTATGAAGTCCCGTCGGGACAACGCGCGGTGTCAATCGCCGCCGCCGACATTCAGGGCGTCGGTGGCCTAGTACGGCCGGGAAATCGCGTCGACATCATCGGCACCTTCGAATTCGGCCGCCCGATGAGCGTCAGCCAGAACGGCACCATCAATTACGCCGACGAACGCACCGAGACGCGCTTGATGATGCAGGACGTGCGCGTGCTCGCGGTCGACCAGAACCATCGCCGCCGCGGCGCGCCCGCCCGGCCCCAGCCGGCGCCAGACACCGCTGAACACGCGGCAGCGACGGCGCTCGAGAGTCAGATTCGCAACGTCACGGTGCTGGTCAGCCTGAGGCAGGCGCAGGAGCTGATTCTCGCGCAGGAGATCGGCACGCTGACGCTGGCGCTGCGCTCCAACGGCGACGGCGGGCGCGTCGAGAATCTCGTCAACATGGACCCGCTGACGCTGCTTGGCGTGCAGACACCGATCAAGCGGCGCGCGCAGCCGGTCTGGCGAGAATTGCGCGGCGGTGGATTCTAGGGAGGCACCATGCGCGCGACCTGGTTTCTGTCAGTGGCTTTCATGCTCGGCCTCGCCGCGGTGGCGGCGGCGCAATCCGGAACTGCGCCGGCGGCGGCACCGAAGGAAGTGCACCTGCTGGTCGGGGATCAATCCGTGTTCGAGCCCGGCTTCGCGGTCGGCGACATTGCCGTCGCCGATCCGAAAGTGGCCGACTACCGCGTGCGCCCCGGCCGCCGCTCGATTCTGTTGCTCGGCGTTGGCAGCGGCCGCACCCGGCTGATCTTGTGGCACCAAGACAACAAGACCCGCGCGGAAGTCGAGTTGATCGTCGAGACGCGCGAGCAATCCGAGGCCGAAACCAAGTTGCGGTTGCTGTTGCGTGATTTCCCGTCGGTCAAGGTCGAGCGCGTCGGCAACTCGCTGATCGTCTCTGGCAGCGTCAGCTCGCAGGAGGACCTGGCCTTGATCGAGCGGATGGTGCGCTCGGCCAAGGCGGAATCGTTCGTGCGCTACACCGCACCTGAAGGCGCGCCGCGTCTCAGCGGTGCCCCGGCCCCGGCGGCTCCGTCGGCGGCGGCGCCGGCTCCGGGGCGTCCTGTGACACCGGCCCCATCGGGTGCATCGGCTTCGCCATCTACATCGATTGCCACCGCACCACCACCGGTGCCGGGCGCACTGCCCGGCGCGGTCGAGGTCGAGTACGAAGTGCAGGTGCTCGAGGCGAGCGTGGCATTTGGCAGCAGCTCGTATGAGACCGGCATCGAGCCGAGCGGCCGGCTGTTGCACAAGGCGATGGTGCGCGCGCCGGTCGGCGGCAGCGTCGAGGTGTTCGTGCCGGGCAAGGTCCTCGATTCGAAGGACATCAAGATCCCCTCGAACGAGCTGAACACCGGCGGCATCCGCCTGACGCTGACGCCCGCGGATCTCAGCGCGACGCAATTGAACACGCGCATCCTGGTGGAGACCAATCTGCCGATCAAGTCGGCGTCGTACGTCCCGGGTGGCTGGCGGCGGGCGCGCTGGGAGTCGGCCAGCCCCGTCAGCACGCCCTTTAGCGTCGCCGGCGCCGATTTGCTGGTCGTCCCCGAGTTGTCGAGTGGCGGCGGCAAGTTGTCGAAGACATTGAGTGCCGCCGGACGGATCGGTGGCCTGCCCGGAGTCTCGAGTTTGCCGGGAGCTCGCTATTCGAGCTCGGTGCCGTACTACAACAAGGATCGCAAGACGCACCTGCTGGTGCTGATGCGCGCGCGCCTAGTCTCGGGTCAATAGAACGCGATGCCGGGATCAAACATTACTGTCAGCGTCTGCGCCGCAGGAGGCGGCACCGGCGGCACCGTGGTCGCCGCCAATCTTGCCGCCGCCCTGCATCAGCAGCGGCGTGGCCGCACGCTGCTCGTCGACGCACACTATCCGCTGCCGGGTGGCGCTGCGTGGCAGCTCGGTCTCGATCGCGCCAAGAGCCTGGCCGACTTGGTGCCGATCATCGATCGGCTGACGCCGGAGTTGCTCGAGAGTTACCTGATCACCGCGGCGTCGAACATCACGCTGCTGCCCTACGTGACCAGCTATTTGCAGCATCGCCACCTGACGCCGGCGGCGATCCAGTCGGTGCTCGAAGTCGCGCGGGTGGCGTTCGATACGGTGGTCGTCGACTTGCCGACCGAGGGACCGGGCGCGGTGCAAACTGTGCTCGACCAGACCGACGTCACCTGCGTCGTCACCGAGCTGTCGCCGGCCGGCGCGCCGCGCGCCCGCAGCACGCTGGAACTGCTGCGCGCCTTGCAGTTTCCGCTCGACCGCGTGATTGGCTGCGCCAACCGCGTCACCGACGAAGGCGTCCTGGCCGGCGAGCGGCCGTCGGCGCTCGGCGGCCTGCCGATTCGCGCGGTGCTGCCCGAAGATCAGCGCGCCATCCGCAACGCGGCGAGCCGCCGCCAGCCGATGGTGATCGTCGATCCGCGCCACGTGTTCTCGCGCGAGATCGATCGGCTGTCGCGCGACATCCTGACCACCTCGACTCGCCAGTCTGCCGGCAGCGAGCGCGATCTCGACGATGACGACATGGAGAACGTCATCCGCAAGCTGAAGCTCAGCCTGCACAAGCGCCTGGTCGATGAGATCGATATCAAGAAGGCCGACTTCGACCTGGCGCGCGATGCGGTGCGGATGCAGGAACTGCGCACCCGCGTCGAGGCGAAGATCCTGACGCTGCTCGAAGAGGAAGGCCGGCAGATTCGCGACCGGCAGTTGCGCCGCACCATCGTCAAGTCAGTCCTCGACGAAGCGCTCGGTCTTGGACCGCTGGAGGACCTCCTCAACGACAGCACCATCACCGAAATCATGGTCAACCGCTTCGATCAGATCTACGTCGAGAAGAGCGGCAAGCTGACGTTGACCGAAGCGCGGTTTCTGAATCCCGAACAGGTGCGCGGTGTGATCGAGCGCATCGTCGCGCCGCTCGGCCGCCGCATCGACGAAAAAGTGCCGATGGTCGACGCGCGCCTGGCTGATGGCTCGCGTGTCAACGCCATCATTCCGCCGCTGGCACTGCGCGGCTCGGCGATCACGATCCGCAAGTTCTCTAAGAAGCTGCTTGGCACCGATGAGCTGATCGGCTTCGGCTCCCTGACCCAGCAGATGGCGACGCTGCTCGAAGCCGCCGTGCAGTCGCGGCAGAACATCGTCATCTCAGGCGGCACCGGTTCCGGCAAGACGACGCTGTTGAACGTGCTGTCGTCGTTCATCCCCGAGGACGATCGCATCATCACCGTCGAGGATGCAGCGGAACTGCAGCTGTCCCAGGATCACGTGGTTGCGCTCGAGACCCGGCCCGCCAACATCGAGGGCGAAGGCGCGATCACGATTCGCGACCTGGTGCGCAACGCCCTGCGTATGCGTCCCGATCGCGTCGTCGTCGGCGAGTGCCGCGGCGGAGAAGCGCTCGACATGCTGCAGGCGATGAACACCGGGCACGACGGATCACTAACGACCGTGCACGCCAACACCCCGCGCGATGCCTTGAGCCGCCTCGAAACGCTGGCCTTGATGTCCGGCCTCGAACTGCCGGCGCGGGCGATCCGTGATCAGATCGCGTCGGCGATTCAGCTGATCGTGCAGCAATCACGCCTGCAGGATGGTTCACGCC
Organism: Acidimicrobiia bacterium; assembly: GCA_038144855.1. GTDB lineage: Bacteria > Acidobacteriota > Vicinamibacteria > Vicinamibacterales > UBA2999 > 12-FULL-67-14b. Next base: position 4,327 of record JAYQOO010000138.1, read on the forward strand.
GCGTCACGCACATTACCGCGTTGACCGGACAGGAAGACGGCGTGTTCACCACGGCCGACATCTTCGTTTTCCAGCAACTTGGCCTCACCCCGGATGGCAAGGTGCAGGGGCGATTCGTGCCAACCGGATTCGTGCCGCCGTTCGTCGAAGGGCTGGCGCGTCGCGGCATCAAAGTTCCGCGGGAGATCTTTCTCCCGCAATCGGCATAACCATGATTGCGATTGCCATCCTCGCGGTGATTCTCGTCGGCGTCGCTGTCATCCTCGGAGTGCGCGAACTAATCGACGTCGGTGCGAATCGCGGCTCGATCGCGCTGGGCGCCTACGGCCGATGGATTTCGGACGAGCTCGACAAGGCGCAGATCGAGGTGTCGCCGGCACAGGCGTCGGTGTGGGTGATGCTGACAATCGCCGCCGCGGCGGTGCTCGGCCTGCTCGCGGGCAATACCCTGTGGCAGCGCGTCTTCTTCGTCGCAGTGTTGTCGGTTGGAGGATATTTCCTGCCGAGTTTCGCGGTGAGCTGGCTGCAGGCGCGCTATCTGCGCCGGGTCGACGATCAACTCGTCGATGCGCTGCGAATGATGGCAAACGCGCTGAAGGCCGGCCTCAATCTTCAGCAGGGCTTCGACCTGGTATCGCGAGAGATGCCGCCGCCGATTTCGGTCGTCTTCGGCCGCGTCGTCAGCGAGATCAATCTCGGCCGGCTGACGGATGACGCGCTGCGGCGCATGGCGCAGCGGCTGCCGTTCGACGATGTGCGGCTGTTCGCCGATTCGGTGCTGACGCTGCGCGAAACCGGCGGCAACCTCAGCGAGACGTTTGCGGTGATCGCCGAAACGGTCATCGAGCGCAAGAAGGTCCAGGGCCGCATCAAGACCGTGACGACGCAGGGCGTCTCGCAAGGCGTCATCATCTGCTCGATGCCGTTTGCGATGTTGCTGCTGTTTGCGTTCATCGACGAGCACTACCTCGATCCGTTCTTTAACACGCCGCTTGGCTGGATCATGTTGTTTGTGGTCTTCGTGCTCGACGCCGTCGGCATGTTTGCGATCCTGAAAGTGGTCAAGGTGGAAGTATGAGGCTGTGGCGCGATCAGAAAGGGCAGACCACCACTGAATACCTGATGATTGCCGGCTTGATCACGGCAATCTTCCTGGCGATTTATCCCGGACTCGAGCCGAAGCTGGCGAAAGAGCTGCAACGCGTGGCCGAGTGCATCCTCAACGACGAGTGCCCGTGAGATCCCGCCTATGCTGCTGCTGATTCTGTTGCTCGTGTTCGCCTCGGTGACGCTGGCGATGTTCGCGTTCCTGACGCGGCCGCGTAGCGAGCTGTTGCCAACCGAGGCGGTGATGCCGGTGCGCTACGAAGTGGCGCACGCGCCGTCGGCTCTATTCCGCGTGCTGTTTCCGCTGCTCAACGCGCTGGCGCCGCTGTTTGCGATCGTGCCCGCCGCCGGCTATCGGCGCTCGCTGGCCGACAACTTGCGCAAGGCCGGATTCGGCGACAGCGTCACGGTCAATCACATCTTCGCGCTGAAGTTGATCACCGCGATCATCACCCCGTTGGTGCTGCGGCTGTTCATTGCCATGGTCAACTGGCCGCCGTTGTTCCTGCTGACGATGGCCGGTGGATTCATGCTGCCGGACAAGCTGATCAACGACATCAAGAAGGCGCGCTGGCAGCAGATTCTCCGCACCATGCCGGGCGCGGTCGACGTTCTGTCGTTGTCGGTCGAAGCCGGACTGGATTTCCAGGTCGCGATGCAGCGCTTCGTGGAGCGCGGCACGCCGGGTGCGTTGCGCGACGAGTTTTCGACCATCCTCAACGACATGCGGCTGGGGAAGACCCGCGCCGAGGCGATCCGCGATTTCGGCCGGCGCGTCTCCCTCCCAGACGTCGGCTCGTTCGTCTCAGTGCTCGTGCAGGCCGATCAGCTTGGCGTGCCGATCAGCGAGGTGCTGCGCTCGCAGGCGCAGGTGATGCGCGTGCAGCGGTTTCAACGCGCCGAGCAGGAAGGCGCGCGCTCCTCGCAGAAGCTGCTGGTGCCGCTGGTGTTCTTCATCTTTCCGGCCGTGCTGATCGTGATTCTCGGCCCCGTCGTTCTGCACTTCATCGCCGGTCAATGATGCTGCCGCGGCTGTCGTTCGATCTCGATTCTCGAGAGGCCACGCGTCGTGCCGGCTGAGCATCGACTCGCGGTCCGCGACGGCGGACGCGTCCGCGAGGTGACGCTGGTTGGCACCGTCACCGTCGGCCGCAGTCCGACCTGCGGCATCAGTTCCGCCGATCCGCGGCTGTCGCGGACGCACGCCGCTTTCGAGGTCGCCGGCGACGCGGTCGTCGTGCGCGATCTCGGCAGCAGCAACGGCACCACGGTCAACGGCGCGCCGATCACCGAACACCAGTTGCGCGCCGGCGAGCGCGTCGAAGTCGGGCCGTTCGTGATCGAATTGGTCACCGTCGCCGGCAGCGTCGCCGAGCGCCGTCCGCAAGTGAACTCAAACAATGACGCTACCGCACTGATGCCGGGGCAGGCACGGCCCGGCGCGGCCACTCCTCGCTCGCCGGTGCCCGCGACCACCGATCCAGAACAATCCTCCTCCAGCACCCGAATCATTCCGAGATCATCCGTGGCCGCCGCGATGGCCATGCCGGCGCCGAGTGCACCGGCGGTTCGGGATACGCCGGCGCCGCCACTACCGGCGCCGAAGAGTCCGGTACCTCCAGATCCTGCCCAGGCTGTTGCGCAGGCGGTAGAGGCGCAGCCCGCCGCGGCGCCAGCCGTTCCCGCCAAGCCGCGGCTGGCGGCTCCCGATCTGACCTTCGCGAACACCGCGCTGCTGTGGATTGTGCCGGTCGTGCTGATTTCATTCCTGGCCGGCCTGATCCCGGATTTCATGGAGCCCGATCAACGGGCGCCGCTGCTGCATGCCTACTACGTAACGCTGGCGAATAACGCCGTCGATCTGACCAGAACGTCGCGCGAGCCCGCGGTGCCTATTGACACGGTCACGACCGGGCTACGCCGGCAGCGCGGAGTCACCGGCGCGCGCATCATCGGCGCCGACGGACGCGTGCTGGCGCCATTGGCTCAAGCGGGCACCACGACATCACCGCCGCAACTGTCAGCCGCCGATGCCACGATCACCGATGCGCGCGACGGCTCGGCCGCGATCCAGGTGCCGGGCCGGACCGGTGATGGGCGCCCGGTCCTGATCGACATGACCGTCGATCCGCAACGCGTGCACCCGGCACCGACTCGATCGCCGTTAGGCACCGTGTTGCTGCTGATCAGCCTTGGCGCCGCATGGCTGGTGGCGCGGCGCTTGACGCAGATCACCGACGCGCGGCTGGCGCACCTCGGCGAAGAGGTCGAATTGATGACGACACGGCAGATCGCCACCGGCCGCGATCCGTTCAACCTGCCCGGGGGCCGTCGGATTCTCGACGCGGTCACGTTCGCCTTATCCTCGGCCCGGCGCCACGCCAGCCCCGCGCCCCCCCCCCCCCCCCCCCCC
>JAYQOO010000138.1:7856-9800 GCA_038144855.1 Acidimicrobiia bacterium
TTATATCTCCGCGGGCGGCCTCAGCGCCGGCGGGGCGCGCGGCGCCGCGACGCGCCCGGAGTCGTCTGGCGGCGTGCCGGCCACCGCATCGGTCGACGCCGATGCGAGTTTCCGGATTGTCAGCGCCGATCGCGGCTGCCAGGGGCTGCTCGGCCTCGATCCGCACACGGCATCCGGACGGCATCTCATCGACGCGTTGCCCGATCAAGCGGTGGCCGACGAGGTCATGCGCCTAGTCACCGCGGCCACGCCCGCGCAGGAGGCGAACGGCGAGGTGATCACAGGCGATCGACATGAGCGGCTCGGCATCCGCGTCACCAGGGGGAGCGGCGCCACGCCGTTCTCGATCCGCTTCACGAGGCTATGACTCGATCATGAGACGCGATGACTTAGGTCCTCGACGCGAGCCGCGCCGTCCGGTCTTGCGCTGGCGCTCGGCAGCCGGACGCGAAGAAGAGCATGCGCTGTCGCTGGTCCGGCCGGCGACGATCGGCCGCGATCCGGACTGCACGATCGCGCTCGATTCGCGCATGGTGTCGAAGGCGCACGCGCTGGTCGAGTTCCGCGACGGCGAGTTCACGATTCAGGATCTCGAGAGCGCCAACGGCACGCGCGTCAATGGCGAGCCGACCGCGGTGCGCGTCCTCGAGCCCGGCGATCGGATCGAAGTCGGCGACGTCGAGTTGACCTTCATGGATGCCGCTGTGGACGATGCCGCGGCTGCCGGGCCGGTCGCCGTCAGCGCCGGTTCGAAAGCGGTGCGCCTTGGCTTGACTGCGGCGCTGACGCTGATCGTGATGCTCGGTTTGCTGTTCATGTTGATCGGCGGTCCGGGCGGCAGCAAGGTGGCGTCAGCGAAGCCCGAGGAAAAGCTGGCGCCGGCGTCGCCGGAGTTGCTGGCGCGGCTGCGCGCCGCCTCCGCCGACTCGCCGGTCGTGAAGGATGTGGTGCAATATGCTATGGTGGCCGGCACGCCGCCGGCCAAAGCCCTCTACGAGGAAGGGCGGCTGCGGCTCGAAGCGCAGCGCTGGCGCGATGCCGCCATGCTGCTGGCCGCGACGGTGACCAGGGATGCGGCGAATACCGTCGCGCTGTCCGCGTTCACCGATGCCGCCGCGCATCTTGATCGGGCCGCCTCGAAGGCCCTCGCCGCCGCGGAGAGCGCGGACTACGGCATGCGCTACGACGATGCACTGCTGCACGCCGATGAGGTGTTGCAGTTGGTGGATCAGCAGGACCCACGATATGGCCGCGCGTTGAAGATCACCGAGCACGCGCGGTCGCAGCGCCCTCGGTGAGGTGAGGCGATCGCCATGCTCTTGGTACGATTGACGCGCGGGGGAACGGTCGAGGCCGAGTTCAAGCTCGATCAGGCCGACCTGCGCATGGGCCGCTCGACCGACAACGAGATCGCGCTGCAGGATCCCGACAAGACGTTGTCACGCCACCACGCCGAGCTGCGGCGCGAAGGTGACCGATGGATCTATCTCGATCTGAACAGCGCCAACGGCAGCTGGGTCGGTGAACGCCGCATCACGCGCATGGAGCTGGTGCCCGGGCTCGCCATCACGCTCGGTGATTATCAGTTGACGCTGGCGCGTGTCGACGACGCCGCCGAAGGCGCCGGCGCACTCGGCGAGAAAACGCAGATGTTCCGGCGGGACGCGGATACCTTGCGGCCGGCGCCGGCACCGAAGCCGCCCACGCCCGCGACACCGCTTCGCGTCGAGTCTCCCGTCATTGGTGGCGCCATTGCGGCCGCACCGGTTGCCGCCGCGCCGCCGCCGGCGCCGGGCATGACGCCAATTCGCCGCATCATCGTCTTCGGATCGATTTTGGTGTTTGGCGCGTTCGCGGTCGTGATCGCGTTGCTGTTGCGGCCCGATACTTCGACGCCCGCCGCCGAGTCCGCTGCGCCGAGCACGCCGGCGACGCCACCGGCAG
>JAYQOO010000139.1:0-9745 GCA_038144855.1 Acidimicrobiia bacterium
CGACCCGGTGTCACCGCGATCACCAGGTTCGGGCCTCGAGTCGATTTGGGCAGGCGCTGGGGGGCGCGTAACGAAATCACGACGCGACGGAGAATACATGATCAAAGAGTCATATACAACCGAAAACTGAACAACAGGCGTTTCCCGGAGCCATTCACTCGGTTAAAATATTGATTTTAAATAGTTTAATGCTCGTGTGCGCCGTAACAGAAGCTGTGCAAAATCGACTTGACAGCTAGAATTTGAAAGAACTTTAACAAACTTTGTGTCCGATCTCTGGTCGACTACGATCCAGCACGACCACGACGGCGTGCGCCACCAGGAGCGGGTTCAAGACCGTATTCCTCAATCTTCCGGTAGAGCGTGCCCCGGCTGATGTCGAGCACCTTGGCCGCCTCGAGCTTGTTCCACTCGGTGGCTTCGAGAATGCGAATGATGTGCGCGCGCTCGGCGTCACGGAGCGAAGGCAAACGGGTGGAACTCTCCTCGGGACGCGGCATGGCATGTCCGTGGAGGAACTCGATGTCGGCGGCGCGTATGGCCCGGCCCGGGGCGGAGAGCGCCGCGCGCGAGACGGTGCTTTCGAGTTCGCGAATGTTGCCCGGCCAGTGGTACGACGCCAGCAGATCCTGCGCTTCAGGTGTGAACTGCTTGGCGTCAAGCGGCAGTCCGTTCGAGGCGCAGTAGCGGCCGAGGAAGCGATTGGCCAGCACAGGAATGTCGACGGCGCGCTCGCGCAGCGACGGCAGGCGGATCGCGAAGGCGTTGATACGGTAGTAGAGGTCCTCTCGGAACCGGCTTTCGCGCACGAACATGTCGAGCGGGCGATTGGTGGCCGAGATCAACCGGAAATCGACATGAATCGAGCGGTTGCCGCCGAGGCGTTCAAAGCGGCGCTCCTCGAGGACGCGCAACAGCTTGGCCTGCGCCATCAGTGACATGTCACCGACTTCGTCGAGAAACAGCGTGCCGCCGTTGGCCATCTCCAGCCGGCCGGGCTTGCGATCATGCGCTCCGGTGAACGCGCCCTTTTCGTAGCCGAAGATCTCCGATTCGAACAGGCTGTCGGGCAGCGCGGCGCAGTTCACCGCCTGGAAGTTCTCGGGGCCGCGGCGCGACAGCTCGTGGATCATGCGCGCCACGACTTCCTTGCCGGCACCGGTCGGGCCAAGGATGAGTACGGAGATGTCGGACTTCGCGGCGGTGCGGACCCATTCGAAGATGGCCAGCATCTTCTCGTCGCGGCCGATCATTTCGCGGAAACGCTGCACCGACGGCGACGACTCTTCGATGTCGAGGTTGGCGCGGCCCTCGAGGAAGATCTCGAGCAATTGCGCGACGGCGCCCTGTTCCGGCCGGATTGCGCCGTAGGTCGGGGGATCGCCGGCCTGCTTTTGGGCGACGCCGAACTCGACCAGTTCCTTGACACAGTTCTCGACATCCAGGCGCATGCGGCCGAACGCCTGCATGATCGCGTCGGTGTCGAACGACTCGCCTGGCCGCGCGCACAGGAAACGCAGGATGCCGGCGCGCAGCGGCGACTGCACCAGTGTCTTGAACCGGGTTTCGAGATCCGGCGCCTCGGCACGCTGGGTTCCGGCGCTGGCGCGGCGCGCGGCGAAGGTCACGTCATCCACCACGAGTCGGCCCCTCGATCTCTCCGCTGCCTGCGCGACCGTTGCCGGGCACACCGTAGATCTGTGATTGGTACTGCTCGACCAGCTTCTTCATGCGGACGGCGTCAGCTTTCCGGTGCCCGTGACACACCACCGGCGTCGCACCACCCGTCGTCTCGATCAGGACGTCGGAAAACAGGAGATTGGTGTCGATGCTGACGGAGGCTACGTGGACGATATGTATCGAATGTTCTTTTCGGCCGAACAGCTCAGGTGTGTAGTGAACGACCGACGTCGGGGTGATCAGCACCTGCGTGGGGAAAAAGCGGTTGCCACGTGACAGTCGGCTGGCGCGGAACACGTCACCCTCCGCAAAAGGCTGGCCCTTCCACCAGAACAGCAGGGTCAGCGCCACGCCAATCGCGGCCAGCACGCCCGCCGTCGGAATCCAGAGGCCGTCAGCCACGACCAGATGCTAACCTAAAGCGATGCCGTACCGTTCCCCTGGCGCACCCAAAGGCGCGAAATCGTTCCTCAAAGGCAAACCGATCCGCTACTACCGCCCGAAGGGCAGCAAGGCGCTGACCCATTTGATCGACGAGGGCTTCCAGGCGTTCAACGCCGCGCGCCTCGGCGAGGCCTGCCGGATCTTCAGCGACAAGATGCTGTCGAAGCAGCACGACACGACCATCGGGCTGACGATCGCCGGCGCCTTGACCCCGGCCGGGCTCGGCGGCTGCATTATCGCGCTGATGGAGCGCGGGCTGATTGACTTCGTCATCAGCACCGGCGCGAACCTGTATCACGACCTGCACTACGCGCTGAACTTCACGTTGCGCCGCGGCTCGCCCTTCATCGACGACCGCGTGCTCTACGACGAAGGCGTCATCCGCATCTACGACGTGCTGTTTCCGGCGCAGGTGTTGCTCGACACCGACAGCTTCATTCGCGACTTCCTGGTCAAGAGCGGCATGGAAGGTCCGGTGTCGTCGGCGGAATTGCACGAGGCGCTCGGCCGGCACTTGTTGAAGGTGCGTCCCGGCTGCGCGAAGTATTCGGTCGTCGCCGCCGCCGCGAAGTACGGCGTGCCGATCTATACCTCGTCACCCGGTGACAGTTCGATCGGCATGAACATCGCCTATCACGAGCTGATCAACCACAGCACCCTGCAGATCGATCCGAATAAGGACGTCAACGAGGTGTGCGCGATCATCCGCGCCGCCGAGAAGAACGGCTGCGTGATCCTCGGTGGCGGCTCACCGAAGAATTTCTATCTGCAGGGCCAGCCCACGCTGTGGGAGGTCTACGGCATCCTCAAGGGCGGCAACGACTACTTCATCCAACTCACCACCGACTCGGTGGTCTGGGGCGGGTTGTCGGGCGCGACGCCGGCTGAGGCAGTCAGCTGGGGCAAGGTGAATCCCGGCGTGCTCTCTGACACGGTGGTGGCGTATTGCGACTCGACGATCGCGTTCCCGTTGTTCTGCGAGTACGCGGTCGGCCACAAGAACGGCAAGCGGCAGCGCAAGGATCTGCTGGGCAAGCGCACCCAGCTCGTGGCTGAACTCGAAAAAGAGGCGCGACGGACGATCAAGAAGAACGCGAAGAAGTAGATTCTTCGCGGACGACTGCCTGACTCCAGTATGGGTACTCTGTGGTCGGAACTCGGGCCCGTCGCCGACAGCATCGGCGACCGGCCGCGTGTCTACGCCGACGCCAACGTCCCGGCCGGCATCGTCGCCCACATGCGGGGCCGGCTGCGATGGGATGTCTTGTTCGTGATGGATCATCCCGATTTACGCAGGGCCCGCGACACGGCGCACTTCCGCCTGGCGCGTCAATTGAGGCGCACGCTGGTAACGCTGGATCGCGACTATCTTGACGACGGCAAGTTTCCTCCCGCCGCCGGCGCGGGTGTGCTGGTGGTGGCGGCGCCGAGCGAACGCGGCCTTGCCGATCTACTGGCACGGCTGAATGCGCAGTTGTTTACCGGTGCCGCATTACCACTTGACGGACGCAAGCTGCACGCGCACTCTGATTGGGGCGCGGACGGCACCGGATCCGCGGCCCCATCATCCCCATGAGTGAGCTGACACTTGGCGTCGACGTATCGGACGTGATCGCACGTCTGGCCGTCGTGCGCGGCCCGGAGATCCTGGCGCGCGGCATCGTCGCGGCCAACAAGCCGGCCGCGATCAAGGAAGCCGCGAAGAAGGCGTTGTCTGGCGGGAAGACTGCCGCCGTGGCCGTGGCGCTACCAACGGCCGGCGACGCGGTGCCGGAGGAACTTTCGACGGCGCCGGCCGGCGCGACGGCGAAGAACACGCCGATCACGTCGATCGCCGCCGGCACGGCCGCCGCGATCGCGGAACATCGCCTCGGTGCGGCGATTGGCGCCGCGCAGATGGTGACCTTCTCGATCGCCGAACACGTCACGGCAGGTGTCTTGATCGACGGCCGGCCCTGGCGCGGCGCTCACGGGCTGGCGTCGTCGGTGGGCTGGCTCGCGCTCAACCCCGTGGAGCGTGAAGACTACCGCCGCTACGGCGGTCTCGAGGCCGAAGTGGCGTCGGCCGGGATCGTGCGCCGCTTTGTGTGGCGCATCAAGTCCGGTGATCGTTCGCGCGTAGCCGATCAGGTGAACGGGGATTTCGCCAAGATCACCGCGGCCGACATCCTGCAGGGCGCCCGTTCCGGGGACGGCGTGTCGATCTCGGTCGTGCGCGACACTGCCAAGTACATCGGCATGGCGGTGGCGAATCTGGCCACCGTGCTCGATCCCGAGGTGATCGTGCTTGGCGGCATGATTGCGTCTTCGGGTGACATCATGCTCGACGCGATCCGGACCGAGACCGCTCGCCGCGTCCCGCCGCAGCAGGCCGATCAGGTCCGCGTCGTGTTGTCGACGCTCGGTGATGATGCCGTGGCGATTGGCGCCGCGCTCGATTCCGCATCGAGATGATCGCGCTCACGGGCGCGGACATCGTGTTGCCCGGCCGCGTTCTGAGCGGCGCGTCCCTGCTGATTCGCGACAGCGTCATCGACGTCGTCAGGCCTGCAGGGGAGGCGCTGCCGCGTGATACAAGAATCGTCGACCTGTCCGGGCACGTCGTGGCTCCCGGCTTCGTCGACGTGCACCTGCATGGTCTCGAGGGCATCGATGTGCTCGAAGGGCCCGACGCGGTGGCGCAGGTTGCGCGACGGCTGCCGAAGTACGGCGTGACGGCGTTCTGCCCGACCTCGGTTGCCTGTTCACCGCAGACGCTGGCGTCGTTTCTCGATGCGGTGGCGGCGTCGCAGGCATCGCCCGCCCCGGACTCGGCTCGCGTCCTTCCGGCACACCTCGAGAGCAACTTCATCAACGAAGAGTGGAAAGGCGCGCAGCCAGCCGGTTGCCTGCGCGCTCCCCAAGAGGCCGCGCGCGCCACGGGTGCCTTTCGTGCGCAGGAGATTCTGGACGTCATTGCCGCGCATCGGCGTGCCGTGGGCATCGTGACGCTGGCGCCGGAGTTGCCCGGTGGACTCCAACTCGTTCGCGATCTTGTGGCCGCCGGGCATCGCGTGTCGCTGGGGCATACCGGTGCGACGTACGACGAAGCCAAGGCCGCCATCGCCGCCGGGGCGCGGCATGCGACGCATCTCTTCAATCGCATGTCATCGATGACATCGCGATCACCAGGTGTGCTTGGCGCCGTGCTCGAGTCAGACCAGGTCACGGCGGAGATCATTTGCGACGGCCATCACGTGCATCCCGCACTGGTGGCGCTGGCGATCCGGACGAAATCCATTTCACGGGTGATGGCCATCACCGATGCCACCGCCGCAGCGGGTCTGCCGGCCGGCGCGCGCGCGCGGCTGGGGGAGCAGGACATTGTCGCGGGCGAAAAGACGGCGCTGCTTGCCGATGGCACGCTGGCGGGGAGCACCCTTACGATGGACGGCGCTTTCCGAATGCTGCTCGCCACTGGTTTGACCATCTGGGAGGCCGCGCGCTTGTGTGCCAGCACCCCGTGCGAGGCCCTCGGCCTCCAGCACACGGGCACGATTGCGGAGGGACAGCAGGCCGACCTGGTTGTGATGGATGCCGCCTCCAGGGTGAAACAAACCTGGGTGGCAGGCCGTCTTATGTCCTGACCCCCTTCGCCAAGGCTTCGGGGCAAGAGGTAACCATGCGATTCGCGTCTTTGATCGTGGCGTCGTCCGTGCTCCTGGCCGGGTGCGAGGTCAATCTCAACTCGGAAGGCCTGTCGGCCCGCGAGGTCAAGTCATTCAAGGTCGGCGGTCTCGCTGAGCTGAACCTCGACACCTTTGACGGCTCGATTGAGCTGCATTCGTGGGACAAGAACGAAATCGAGGTCGAAGTCGAGAAGCGGGCGATGGAGCAGGTCCTGCTCGACGAAATCAAGGTCGACGCCCAGCAGCAAGGCGACAAGGTGACGATCAAGGTGACCGGCCCGACGCGCATGGAGCATCGCGGCCTCACCATCGGCGTCAACATTTCTCCCACCGCCAGGCTCCGCGTGGCGGTGCCTCGCAACATCAACATTCAGGCTGTCAGCTGCGATGGGTCGATTCGCGCGGAGGCGATCGAGGGTCGCCTGGTATTGAACACGAGCGATGGCAGCGTGACCGGCACGCGGCTTGGTGGCGATATCCAGATCCGTTCCGGCGACGGCTCAATCCGGCTCGATCACATCACCGGGAAGCTCGACCTGGAAACCACCGATGGCAGCATCGGCCTCGAGGCCAAGCCGAGCGTGCTGCGCGCGCGCACCGGCGACGGATCGATTCGCGCGACGATCGAACCCGACACCGTGATGTCCGACAACTGGGAAATCACGACCAGTGACGGCACGGTCACGGTGACGCTGCCTGGCGTGTTCAACGCGGAACTCGACGCCGAAACCAGCGACGGCGCGGTGCGCGCCAATCACCCGTTGCTTGACGGCGATGATCGCGATCAACGGCGTGACGGCGAAGACGGCGACCAGCGCCGCGAACGCCGGCGCGTGCTGCGTTCGAAGCTCGGCGATGGCGGAAAGACGTTTCGGATTCGCTCCGGCGACGGCTCGATCCGGATCGAGCGATAGGGCGAGAGCGCGCGGCTACTTTTGCGCCGCGAGGTCGCGTCCGGCCTTCTGGAAGGCCTCGACCGCGGCTCGGATCGACGAGCGCCGGGTGGCGTGCGTGCGCCATGCGGACGAGACATGACGCCGCAGCGCCGGCTCCGACTTCACCACGGTGACGCCCTTTGGCACCGTGCCGCGCCCCATGCGCGGTAACACGCAACAACCGAGGCCGGCCGCGACCAGCGCCAACTGGGTTTCGTATTCGCCGGCGGTGTGCGCGATCTTCGGTTCGCTGCCCTGGCTGCGCAGGGTGTGCATCAGGAAGTCGTGACAGATCGATCCTGACGGCCAGGCAATCCACTCTTCTCCAGCCAGATCGCTCAACTTGATGGTCTTGGCTTTCGACAGGCGATGTCCCGGCGGCAGCGCAATGTCGGCGACGTCATCAAACAGCGGGGCCCGGCTGAGCCCCTCGGGCAGCGCGATCGGTGCGTTCTGCCAGTCGTTGATGATGATCACGTCGACGTCGCGTCGCACGAGATGCGGAATCGACTGGTGCGGCTCCTGCTCGTGGAACGTAATCGACAGCTGCGGATGGTGCTTACGCAGCGCGCGGATGGCTTGCGGGGCCAGCCCGCGGGCCGCGGTCGCGAACGCCGCGATGATGATCGGCCCCCCAACCGCGTTGTCCGTCGATTCGAGTTCGGCCTCGGCTTCCTCGAGCAGCGACAGCACGCGATGGGTGCGCGAGACCAGGGCGGCCGCCGCATCGGTGAGCCGCACGCCTCGGCCGTGACGTTCGAGCAACTGCTGGCCGGTCTCCTGTTCGAGCTTGGCGAGTTGCTGGGACACCGCCGATGTCGTGACGTTGAGCGTCGCGGCGGCGGCAATGATCGAGCCGTGGGCGGAGACGGCGTGCAGGGCGCGCAGGCGATCGAGGTTCAGCATCGTGTACTCACGATAAGTGCTGCTAAACGAAACAATCAAGAATTATTCACTTGTACTTAAGTTTGTGATGGTTCACCGTAGCAGCATGAAAAGCGCGGTCGGGGACTGGGCGTTGCTGGTGGTGCCGGGTGTCATCTGGGGCGCCTCCTTCCTGTTCATTGCCGAGGGCCTGGCGGCCACGGCGCCCAACGGCGTGACGTTCACCCGCATCCTGATCGGGTTCCTGACGCTGTCCCTGTTCCCGTCGGCCCGCCGGCCGGTGGCCCGGGCCGATTGGGCAGGCACAGCGGCGCTCGGAGTGTTGTGGTTTGCGTTTCCGCTCAGCATGTTTCCGTTCGCGGAGCAGCATGTGTCGTCGGCTTTGACGGGAATGTTGAATGGCGCCACGCCGTTGTTCGTCGCGGCGGTCGCCGGCCTGCTGGCCGGTCAGGTACCGGGGCGAGGCACGCTGGCCGGACTGGTGGTTGGCTTCGGCGGCGCGGTGGTGATGGCACTGCCGGCCCTCGGCGGATCGACCAGCGCGTTTGGCGTGTCGCTGATTGTGGCGGCGCTGGTGTCGTACGGTCTCGCCCTCAACGTGGCGCGGCCACTCCAGCAACGCAACGGCGCGATTCCGGTGGTGTGGCGCGCGCTTGGCGTGGCGTTGATCCTGACGGCGCCGCTTGGACTTCCAGCCGTGCTGAATGGCTCGTGGTCACTGCGCCCGGCGCTGGCGATGCTCGGGCTTGGCGCCGGAGGAACCGCAATCGCCACGATTCTCACGGCGACCGCCGCGGGACGACTGGGGGTGACCAAGGCGTCCGTGAGTGCCTTCATCATTCCCGTCGTGGCGTTGATTCTCGGCGTCGTCATCCGGCACGAGCACGTGACGCTGGTGTCGATTGCCGGCGCGGCGATCTGCCTGGTCGGCGCCGCGATCCTGCGCGATCCCGCGATGTTCGCCGGATGGTTACCGCGGCGACTGGTGGGCGTACGCGCTCGGGTCTGACACGGCTGCGGCCGCGAACGCATCACGACGTTCGCGGCATTTGCTGCAGAGTCCGCAATGCAGGGCGGGCGGAGCGTCCAGGGCGGGAGCGGCAGGCATGACCGGGTTTATGCACGACAGTGTGAATGCGAACGGCACACCGAGTTCGGCGCCGCGCTTGATGACGTCTTCCTTGCTCCAGCTCAAAAACGGCGTCGTGATCGTCAACGCGTGATCGAGTCCAAGCGACAGCGCCGTGGTCATGGCAGCGAAGAACTCTGGACGCGCATCCGGGAACGGATTGCCGGCCAGCGGCCCCAGCGCAATGCGCGCTGCCTTCCGCTGTGACGCAATTACTCCAGCCTTGGTGAGCAGCACCAGGTTGCGGCCGGCGAGATAGACATCCTCGTCGGGCGTGTCATAGGCCGGCGGCACCCCGCGGATGGCCCAGTGCGATGGCGAGTAGACATCGCGCATCGTGAACGAGACCCGCGACAGCGGCTCGACGCGACCGGCATAGGCAGGCGCCTGCAATAGGCGCTCGACCATCGCGACCTCGGCGTCTTCCCAGGCCAAGCCGACGCTGACATACACGGGGATGACGCGCGTATGGTGCGCCTCATGCGCCGCAAGCACCGCGCTATCCAGGCCGCCCGAGAGAAGAACAATCGTCATGCGGATCGGTGAAGGTGATGTCCCGAACTCTTAACTGCCGACGGTAGACTGTCTGGAGTGATTCTAGTCTTTGATCTCGACGGCACGCTGATCGATTCAGCACGGGACATCGCCGATTCGGTCAGCGAAATGATCCAGAGCTACGGCGCACCGGAGGTGCCGCTTTCGGAAGTCGTCACGATGGTTGGCGAAGGCGCGCCAATGCTGGTCAGACGGGCGCTGAAGCGCTCGGGGCTGGATCCGTCCCCGCAAGAAGCTCTCCGGCGTTACATGGCGATTTACGACCGCAGGCTGATGAATCACACGGCGCCGTATGACGGCGTGATCGAAACGCTGGCGCTGGCGGTACGGCGGGGGCCTCTCGCGGTGCTCACCAACAAGCCGCTGGGGCCGTCGATCGGCATTCTCGAGGCCCTCGGCTTGCGCGGGTTCTTCACCAAGGTCATAGGCGGCGATAGTGAGTTTGGCCG
>JAYQOO010000140.1:0-3953 GCA_038144855.1 Acidimicrobiia bacterium
TGGTTTTGTGGGGGGCGGGAAGTTTTAATGGCGGGGGCGACGTCAGGCGGGGGGGGGCCAAGGGCGGCGCACACGTCTGCGTCAACAATGGGATAGAGCCGCCCGGCCGGCGGCGGGAAGAGCACGCGCCTACGCCGACTCGGCCAGCGCCTGCGCCTTGGGCTTCGCGGCGAACCGCTCCATGAAGTGCGTGCTGATGCGGCCGGCCACGAAATCCGGATCGTTAAGGATCTTGAGGTGCAGCGGAATCGTCGTCTTGATGCCTTCGACGACCGACATTTCAAGCACTCGCTTCATGCGCGCGATCGATTCCTGCCGATCGCGGCCGTGCACGATGACCTTGGCGATCATCGAATCGTAGTACGGCGAGATGGTGCACTCTGAATGAGCCGCGGAATCGACGCGAACACCGGGCCCGCCAGGGATGCTGAACGCGTGAATCGTGCCAGGCGACGGCACGAAGGTCTCGGGATGCTCCGCATTGATGCGGCACTCGAGAGAGTGTCCCGTGAAGGTGACCTCGCTCTGCTTGAAGCCGAGCCGCGCGCCAGCCGCAATGCGAATCTGTTCCTTGACGATGTCGATGCCCGTCACCATTTCGGTGACCGGATGCTCGACCTGGACGCGGGTGTTCACTTCCATGAAGTAGAAGTTTCCCTTCTCGTCCATCAGGAACTCGAAGGTGCCGGCGTTGGTGTACTGCACGGCGCGCGCGGCGTCGACGACGACCGCGCCCATCTTGCGGCGCACTTTTTCGGAGACCTGCATCGACGGCGACTCTTCCATCAGCTTCTGGTGCCGGCGCTGAATGGAGCATTCGCGCTCGCCGAGATGGACGACGTTGCCGTGATGATCGCCGAGAATCTGGAACTCGATGTGGCGCGGGGATTCGAGGTACTTCTCGATGTAGACGTCGCCGACGCCGAACGCTGATTCGGCTTCGCGCTGGGCGGTCTTGAAGGCATGCGGCAACTCGCTCGGATTCTTGACGATGCGCATGCCGCGCCCGCCACCACCGGCCACAGCCTTGATGATGACCGGGTACCCGATCGAGGCGGCGAACTTGATGGCGCGCTCTTCACTTTCGATCGGCCCGTCGCTACCCGGCAGCATTGGCACGCCGGCTTTCTTCATGGCGCGCCGCGCCTTGGACTTGTCGCCAAGCAGACGAATCACGCTCGGGTCCGGACCAATGAAGCGAATGTGGCAGGCCTCGCAGACTTCCGCGAGATACGCGCTCTCGGAGAGGAATCCGTAGCCCGGGTGCAACGCATCGGCGCCGGTGATTTCCGCAGCGCTGATGATGGCCGGCACGTTGAGGTAGCTTTCGCCGCTGCGAGCGGGGCCGATGCAGATGTCTTCATCGGCAAATCGCACATGCAGCGAGTTCTCGTCCGCCTCGGAGTACACGGCGACGGTCTTGATGCCCAGTTCGCGGCACGCAAAGATCACGCGCAGCGCGATTTCTCCACGGTTGGCTACCAGGATTTTCTTGAACATGGCTAATAGGAAGGCTTAATGGAAAACAGGCGCTCGCCGTACTGCACGGCCTGGCCGTTTTCGATGTGGATGCTCGTGACTTCCCCGTCGTACTCGGAGTCGATCTCGTTCATCAACTTCATCGCTTCGATGATGCACAGCACCTGGCCCTTGCGGACCGTGTCGCCGACAGATACGAACGGCTTAGCGCCGGGTTCGGCCGAGCGATAGAAGGTGCCGACGATCGGCGACTTCACAATGGCGAGTTCGCCGCCGGCATCCTCAGCCGGCGCTGCCGCAGCGGCAGGTGCCGTCGCGGCTGCCGCTGGAGCGGCTGCGGCGACTGGTAGCGCGGCTGGCGGGGGCGCCATGTAGCTATGGGGCACGGCGACCACCTGATGATGCGCGGACCCGCTCTTGATGCGGACCTTTACGCCATCCTGCTCCAACTCGAATTCACTGAGCTCGTGCCCCTTGATGAATTCAATGAGCTGCTTGATCTCGTCGAGTGTCATCTGTTCCCTGCGAGGCAATCGCCTCGTCAAAAGCCGCCTTCACCTTGCGGGAGGCCGCGTAGCTTCCCCCGCCCATGACGGGGCTTAGCTCCAAAATCGCGGCACGTCGGTGAGCCATACGGCCCCGGTTCGTGTCACCGCCGCGTCGTCCTCGATTCGAACGCCTCCCCACTCAGGGAAATAGGCGCCCGGCTCGATCGTAAACACCATGCCCGGTTCCAGCGGCTCAGCCGGTAGTTCCGCGCGAGCCGGCGCGATCCTGGGCCGTTCGTGCACTTCCAAGCCAAGTCCGTGACCGGTGCCGTGCCCGAAGGCCTCGGCGAGTCCTGCCCCGGCCATCGCCTCGCGCGTGGCGCGATCAACGTCCGTGGCTGGAACGCCGGCCCGGATAGCCTTGAAGCCGGCATCCTGCGCAGCTGCGACGTCTTCCAACAACCGCTGCTGCCGGGCGGTCGCGGGCCCCAGGGTTATCGTGCGGGTAAGGTCCACGGCGTAACCGTGAAACATCCCACCGAAGTCCAGGACCACCAGGTCGCCGCTGGCCAACACGCGGTCTCCTGCCCGGTAGTGCGGGATCGCGCCGTTCGGCCCAGCGGCGACGATGGTATCAAAGGCAGGCTTGTCGAAGCCCACCCGCCGCAACTCAGCTTCGATGACGGCGGCGACTTCCCGCTCCTTCATTCCCGCTAAGGCTTTTGGGATTATACACTTAGCGGCTTCCGAAAGTCTCCCGCCGGCCTCCGACAGGACACCAAGTTCCCAATCGTCCTTTACCACCCGCAATCGCTCGACGAGGCCCTCGACGCCGATCAGGCGAACGCCAGGCGCCATCGCGCTCAGCCGCGTCTCCAAATCGGCGAATCGCTTGACGGTGAAATGGACCGACTCGAACCCGGCTGTTCCCTGCTCGATTCTGCACAATGCTTCAGCGAAGGCGAGGTCGAACGGTTTGCTGGCGGGGGTGATCACGAGCTCGAGACCCGTCAGATCCGCCACGAGTTCCCGCGCGATTCCAAGATAGCGCCCGTCTGTAATCAGCGCGCAGTGATCCCGCGTGAAGACCATGCCTGCAGCCGAGGCGAACAGGCCGGTCAGGTAGGCGACATTCGAAAGCGATGTCACCAACAGCGCGTCGCACCCTGATTCAACCATGCCCTCGCGTAGCCGGGCGAGCCGGGCCAGGCGCAATCCAGCTGGTGCGACGGTCATCGCGCGGTGGGTTGGGTGTCGCGATGAACCGCGATGGCGGAGAGCCACTCCTCCAGCTCGCCGAGTACTCGCTGTGCGGCGAGCTCCTCAGCGCTTGGCAATGCCGGTGCCGGGGTCTGCTCTGTCTCCCGAAGCTGGCGTTCGAGGACCGAGAACGGATCCGAGTCATCGGCAACGAGAGTGACGGACTGCAATTCGGACGGGACCACGACGGCCGGCTGGGCAGCCGGCGGGGGTTCGAGCACCGGGGCCGGTTGCGACCGCCCGCCAAGTTGCTGCAGCAGCGTATCGAAATCGAAGAGATCCTCGACGGCAGGGACAGGCGCCAACTCCGTTTTCACGGGCGGAGGCGGCGAGATTTCAGTCTGGATCGCGTTCACTTGTTGCTCGAGTTCTGGATCGAAGTGCGCCAGCTCAAGTGCCCGGCGGTACTGCGCCAGCGCCTCTGGTAGCTGTCCTCGCTTTTGAAACACCTCAGCCAGCGCGCGATTGGCAGGCAGATTGTCAGGCGCGCTCGACAGCACGTAGGCGAGTTCGCGCTCAGCTTCGTCGAGTTGTTCGAGTTCAATCAGCGCACGGCCAAGCGTGACCCGCGCTGACAGATAACCGGGATGATATTGAAGCCCGGCGCGGGCAACGCCGACGGCCTCGTCGGTATCCCCCGCGCGCCGGCACTCCTCGGCGAGTTGTGCGAATGCAATCGACGCCGGGTCTGCCTGGACACCGCGCCGCCGCACGCCGAGCCCAGGG
>JAYQOO010000140.1:3963-9510 GCA_038144855.1 Acidimicrobiia bacterium
TCTCTTGTCGCGGGGGTTCCTCTGCAGGGCGGCGCCGCAGCTCGAGGAGCCGAGGGTTCTCGCCGCTCACGCGCCTATCTTACGTCCCAACGGTCACGGAGATGGACCGCGACGCGGTCTTCCCGTTGTTGTCGGTGACGACCACCGTGACCGTGAAGGTGCCGGTCGTCGTATAGGTGTGGCTCTGGATCGGGTTGTTGGTCAACTCTTCCCCGCCGTCACCGTAGATGAACCGGTAGCTGACGATGTAAGTGCCGGCGCTCGGAATGCTGGCCGATGCGTCGAACACCACGCGCTGGTTGACCCTCGGGCTCGATGTTGAGGCCGTGACGCTGGCCGTCAATCCGCCAAGGGTGGTGACCGAGACCGTTTGTGAAATCTGACCGGTCGCGCCAAGCGTATCCGTCAGGGTCAGCGTTACGGTGAACGATCCGGCGCCCGTGTAACGGTGCGAGGTCGTCATGCCGCTGCCCGACGTGCCATCGCCGAACTTCCACTCGTAGCCGGCAATGGTTCTGTTGGCCCACTGAATTGCCGAGGCGTTGAACAGGATGTCGCTGTTCGTGGACAGGTTGGCCGACGGCGAGAGCGTGAACGCGCCAGTCGGCTGGACGACGTGGCCGATCGTGATCGACTGGGGGGTGGCCGACTGCGCGCCGCGCGAATCGGTGATCGTCAGCGTCACGGGCACGGTGGTGGCGGTGCGGAAGATGTGGGTGGTCGAGATGCCGCTGCCGCTCGTCCCGTCACCAAAGTTCCACGAGTAGGTGCAGTTCGTGCTGCACGCAGCGCCGGCGTTCGTACTAGTTGCGGCGTCAAACGTCACGACCTGGAACACCTGCGGTGACGCGGGGCTGAAGGTGTAGGCCGGAACCAGGTTCGGGTTGGTCGGCAGGATCACGCCCTGCGGGACGATGCGCAGATCGAGCTCGCGCGAGAATTCACCGCGGAAGTCGCCGCTCGAGGTCGGTGTCGCCCGGATAGTCACCGTCGTTGGAACCTGGGCGGCGCTGGTGGACGCGGGTGCGGTGTATCGGATCGTCGTCGGCGTGGTCGGCGTTTTGCTGCTCAAGGTGCCGAAATCCATCGGGACGTCACCGACGAAGACCTGCACGCGCAGCGTGACGTTCTGCGACTGCCCTGTCGGGCTGGTCGATGTCAGCACGATGTCGGTGGAATCCTCGCCATTTTGCGTCAGGGTGGTCTTCGACGCGGACATCAGGATCGATGTCGCATAGGTGGACGGGCCGGTCAGCGACGGCTGGTCGACGTCCTTGACCGTGCAGCCGGAGAGGCCGATCGTGCCGGCCACGGCAATCAGTGTGATGAGTGTCGTCGTTCGCTTCATGACTGTTCTCGCAGACTAATCGGGGTCGCCGAAGTCGGCGAAGTGGACGTCGATCTGCGTCGTCACCGTGACCTCGTTGCCGTTCTGGTCGCGCCCGTAGAGCGTGATCTCGGCCACCGTCGACAGGACCCGCAGGCCACCACCGTCGACCATGTTGGCGAGTGGCGGTTCGCGTTTGGCCTGGTGGCGCACAAGTTCGAACGTCACCGAACCTGCGATGCCAGGGCTGATGGTACCGGCGAGTGCGCCGCTGGTGCCGTAGGGCACGTCGACGCCCGGCCGGTTACGGCCGTCCGCGCGCTTGAACTCGATGGTGTAGCGCGCCATCGAGACCGCATTGACTGCGGTCGTTTCAATTGACGGATTCTTTGCTTCGACCCGGAGGCCCACACGCACGTTGTCATTGAAGGCCGATCCGTTAGTAATGATGTCCGACAGCAGGAATGACGTCAGGTCGCCGCCCTCGGCACCCGCGGTCACGTCCGTGACAACCAGGTAAACAGGTGCCCTACCGGTGCGCAGCAATTCGCCGCCGCACGAGGTTGAAATCATGCAGGCGGCTCCCAGCAGGAGGCGCGACAGCGCTGATGTAAGAGTTCGTGTGCTCATATGCCCTACTTCGCAATCCGCGGCGTGATAAAAATCAACAGTTCGTCGCTATCGTCGACCTTGCGATCGGTCTTGAAGAGCCAGCCAAGCAGCGGCACCCGATGCAGGAGCGGCGTGCGCGTGGTGATGTCGGCTTCCTCGCGCGTGTAGATGCCGCCGATGACCGTGGTCTCTCCGTCGTCCATCAGCACGGTAGTGACGGCGCGCTGTGTATCAATCGACGGAATCGGCTGCTGCGGCGTCGTCTGGGTATAGTTCGGCGCGGCCTTCTCGACGAAGATGCGCATGATCACCGTGTTGGCAGCGGTGATCTGTGGCGTGACGCGCAGCGTGAGTGCGGCGTCCTTGAAGGTGACGGTCACGGTGTTGTTCGAGACCACCTGGATGGGAATCTGCGAACCCTGCGTGATTTCGGCTTCGACGTTGTTCTGCGTCGCCACGCGTGGCGTCGACAGGATGCGGCCTTTGCCATCGTTTTCGAGGGCGCGAAGGTTAACGTCGAGGTTGAGCGCGCCGTTGATCGATCCGAGTGCCAGGCTCACCGCCGACGGACTGGTGGCATCCACACCACCGGTGCCCAACTGCAGGTTCGCGCTGCTCGGGAACGCCAGCCCCGTGCTGGTGCCGAGCGAGGGATCCACGCGGCCGCCAAAGCCCCATTGAATGCCAAGGTCGCGCGCGCTGTTGCGATTCAACTGCACGATGCGCGCCTCGATTTCGACCTGCGGCTGCGGCCGGTCGAGCACCCGGACCAGATCCGATGCAGAAGTCAGGCGCTCGGCGAGATCGCGAATAATCAACGTGTTCGTGCGCGCGTCGACCTGCACGTCACCGCGAGCTGAGAGCGTGCTGCGCGTAATCACCGGAACCAGGTCCGCAGCCTTGGCGTAGCTGACCGGCACGGTCAGGGTGCGCAGTTCTCCGGCGAGTGCCTGGGCTTCTGCCAGCTTGCGCCGCTCTTCGTTCTCGGCGGCGAGCACGTTCAGCGGGACGATGCGGACGATGTTGCCGTCCACGCTGTAGCCGAGCTTGTTGGCGCGCAGGATGATGTCGAGCGCCTGGTCCCACGGCACGTCACGCAACGACAGGTCGACCTGGCCCTGAATCGATGGGTCGATGACGATGTTCAGCCCGTTGCTGATTTCGGCGAAGGTGCGCAAGACAGCTCGCAGGTCGGCACCCTGGAAATCGAGCGTCACGGGGTCGCCGCTGAATTGGCGCTGTCCCGCCACCGCGTTTTGATTCTGCTGCAGCGAATTTGCGGCGGGCTGCTGCGTAGCCGCCAGCACGTTCGCCGGCATGGGCACCGGAAGAGGGGTCTGCGCGATCGGCGCGACCGGAGGAACTGGTGCGGCGGGCGCAACCGGCACAACCGGGGCAACAGCCGCAGCAACGGTCGGCGCAGGGGTTGCAACGGGCGGCGCTGGCGTCACTTCGTTCGCGACGACGATCGGCGCCTCAGGAGCCAAGGCGACTGGAGCGGCCGGCTTCGGGGCCACGGCCGCCATCGCCGTGGTGGCGCCGGCCACGACCTTCTTGAACATCACGCGCAGGTCATCGCCGATCTGCTCAACGGTATACGGCAGCTTCTGCGCAAGGTCGATCACGACGCGCGTGATCAGCGGATCGCGGCTGTTGGTTGCAACGCGAATGCGTTCAATGTCGTCGTTCTTGATGTTGGTCACTGCAGGTGCCGACCCGGCCGCAACTCCCTTGAAGTCGAGCAGCACGCGGGCGGGCAGATCCTTCGCCTCCTCAACGGACGCGGCGACCAGGGGCCCATTACCGGCGAGGGTGACCGAGTAACCGTTATCGAGCTTGGCGAAGCGGACTGAGCGCAGTTCGGTGGCGACCGTGTTCTTCTCGGCATTCGGCGCCGCCGCTGCCATCGGCGCAGCCTTGATGGCCGGCGCGCTGAGGATTTCCGGCAGGACCGCCCGTGCCCCTCCAGTCGCTCCGTCGCGCTGGACTTCGACGAGGATCGTATTCCGGGCTCCGCGCACACGGTGCCGCGCGGCGCGATCGAGGCGCACGCGCACTCGCGCAACCGGGGAGCCATCGGGCGCAACGGCGGTCTCAAGCGCGACGGCCTTCACCGGCGCCAGCATATCGGCGAACGGCTTGCCGTCGAGCGCCGCGGCATTGACGTTGCGCAGATCAACGAGCACCGTCAGCGGATCAGGCTGGCTGGTGAGATACGCCACCGGTTCGCTGGCTTCGATCAGCACCGTGCTGACCGCGCCATCGAGCCGCGACGAAATGGACTTTAACGCCGGCGTCTCGGCGCCACCCATGGCGGCGGTGCCGTTGGCGGTGAGAAACGCCAGGGCGACCGCAATGGGCGCGGCAAGCACCAGCCGTGAAATGCGACCGTGCATCACTTGACCTCTTCTCCGCCGCGCAGGAATTTGCGCACTTCGCGCAACTTCTCGAGCGACAGCGGATCGTTGACTTCCTGAAGAATCACTACTGCGTTCGCTGAAACAGACTGAATGACGCCGTCGGAGAGCTTGTCGCCGGCCTTAACGGTGAACACTTTCCCGTCCGGTCCGGACACCATGGCGACCCACGTGCCGCGGGTCTGCAAAATGCCGCGCACGGTGAGCTCACCGGTGAGCATTCCGGGCACGCCATCCGCGCGCCGGGCGCTGCTCTCCGTCGTGCCGCGGTTCTCAAGGCTGACAAACGGGTCGCGCCGCCCTTCCGGCGAGTACTCAAAGCCCGCCGGTGGCACGGGCAGGTCGACTTTCTTGGCCGGGGGCGCAGCCGGGGCTGCTGGCGCCTCAGCCTTCTTCTTGGCCTGGGCGTACGTCGCACACGGCGCGGCCAGCGCCACGGTGGCAAGTGCGATCACGAACAGAAACGACCGGCGGTTGATCGACATCACTTCTTCGCCGGCGCCTTCGCCGGTCCTTTCTTGCCTTTGCCCTTCTTCGTCGTCGCGTCTTCCGTCACCGGCGGCGGATCGACCAGCACGAAGGTCGTCGCGGTGGCCGCGATCGTCATGGTCTGCGCGGGCGTGGGGTTCTCGCGCGTGGCCATCACCATGTTGCTGATGTTGATGATGCGCGGGAACTTGCTGACGCGATCGAGGAACAGCCCCAAGTTGTGATAGTTGCCCTCGAGCTGCAGCGCGATCGGCCATTCAGCGTGCAGCTCACGCGTGGTGATCGCCTGCGGCCGGAAGCCGCGCACTTGCAGATTCGACTGGGTGGCGAGGGTCTGCACCCGGCGCAGCAGGTCACCGACATCGCGCTCGTCGGGCAGAATCGGCTTGAGGGCCTCAAGTCGCGCCTCGAGCGTATCGATCTGCTTGCGGAACTCGGGAAGCTGACGCGCCATCGTCTGGCCGCGGGTAATCCGGCCGCGGATCTCGCTCAGCTCGCGCGCCTGGGTCTCAATGGCGGCCTGCTCTTTCGTCTCAACGAAGTAATAGAACGCACCCGCGGCGGCAATCGAGAGCGCCGCGAAGGCGCCCAGCTGCGCGTACCACCGCAGCTTCGACAAGCTGAAGCTAGCCACGCTTGCCTCCCTTCGCCGCGCCCTTGGCGCCCTTGGCGCCGGGCGGCGGTGGCGCCACAGAGTCGACG
>JAYQOO010000141.1:0-9485 GCA_038144855.1 Acidimicrobiia bacterium
ATTGCTTCTCAAAGAGAAGCGGATATCGGCGGAACAGCTCCAGGAAGCCCTGAACTACCAGCGCACGAACGGCGGCAAGCTCGGCGCCAATCTCGTGAAGCTTGGCTACGTCAAGGACGAGGAGATCACCGCGCTGCTGTCGAAGCAGTACGGCGTGCCGTCGATTGCCCTGAATCAATTCGAGATCGACCAGGCGGTGATCAAACTGGTGCCGGCCGAAACCGCACGCAAATACCAGATCGTCCCACTCAGCCGCGCCGGAGCCACGCTGACGATCGCGATGACCGATCCCACCAACGTCTTCGCGATGGACGACGTGAAGTTCATGACCGGCTACAACGTCGAGCCGGTGGTCGCGTCGGAAACGGCAGTCCTCGACTCGATCGACAAGTACTACGGCATCGGCGGCGGCGCCAGCGAGAAGCCGAAAGCCGGCGGCCCGGTTGTGACGCAGGAAGTACCGGGCGAAAGCGCCCTCGACGCGGCGGCCCGCTCACTGACCGACATGCCTGCCATGCTCGACTCCGCCGCCGGCGACGTCGAGGTGATGGAGGAGCTCGAGGAGATCAGCGCCGAGATGCTCACCCGCCAGGGTGAAGAGGCGCCGGTCATCAAGCTCGTCAACGTGGTGCTGATGTCGGCGATCTCGAAGGGCGCCAGCGACATTCACATCGAGCCGTACGAGAAGGAATACCGCGTCCGCTACCGCATCGACGGCATCCTCTACAACATCATGGCGCCGCCGTTGAAGATGCGTGACGCGATCACGTCGCGTATCAAGATCATGGCCAAGCTCGACATCGCCGAAAAGCGATTACCGCAGGACGGCCGCATCAAGATCCGCTTCAGCGACAACGGCCAGACCAGGGACATCGACTTCCGCGTCTCCTGCCTGCCGACACTGTTCGGCGAAAAGATCGTCATGCGCTTGCTCGACAAGGGCAAGCTGATGCTCGACATGACGAAACTCGGCTTCGAGCCGGAGTCTCTCAAGAAGCTCGAGACGCAGATTCAGAAACCCTGGGGCATGGTCCTCGTGACCGGCCCGACCGGCAGCGGCAAGACCAACACCCTGTACTCGTCGATCTCCAAGGTCAACACGCCCGAGACGAACATCATGACCGCCGAAGACCCGGTCGAGTTCAACCTGCTCGGCGTCAACCAGGTGCAGGTGCGCGAGAGCATCGGCCTCAACTTCGCCGCCGCGCTCAGGAGCTTCCTGCGCCAGGATCCGAACATCATCCTCGTCGGCGAAATCCGCGACTTCGAAACCGCCGAAATTGCCGTCAAGGCGGCGCTCACCGGCCACCTGGTGTTGTCGACCCTGCACACCAACGATGCGCCGAGCACCATCAACCGCTTGATGAACATGGGCATCGAGCCGTTTCTCGTGGCCAGCTCGCTGAACCTGGTGTGCGCCCAGCGCCTGGTGCGCCGCGTCTGCGTGAACTGCAAGATCGAAGACGACGTGCCGCCGCCGGCGCTCGAGCAGATCGGCTTCACGCCGGATCTCGCGGCCTCGGTCAAACCGAAGAAGGGCAGCGGCTGCGAAAAATGTAATAAGACCGGCTACAAAGGTCGCGTCGGCCTGTACGAAGTGATGGAAATTACGGACGAATTGCGCGAACTGATCCTGGTGGGCGCGTCGGCACTCGAATTGCGCCGCAAAGCCATTGAAGAAGGCATGATCACGCTGCGCGGCAGCGGATTGCGCAAGATTACCGAAGGCGTCACGACGATCGAAGAAGTACTTCGGGAAACGGTGAAGTAAAAAGGGACCACATGGCGACACTCCCAGACCTGTTGAAGGAAATGGTGGCGATGGAGGGCTCGGACCTGCATCTGTCGATCGGCTCACCGCCGCAATCGCGCGTGCACGGCGAACTCCAGCGGATGAACCATCCGGACCTCACGGCGACCGAGACGAAGTCTCTGGCGTATGCCGTGCTCACCGACGCGCAGAAGAAGCGCTTCGAGGAAACCAAGGAGCTGGATTTTTCGTTCGGCATCCGCGGGCTGGCGCGTTTCCGCTGCAACATGTTCAACCAGAAGGGCGCGGTTGGCGCCGTTTACCGCCGGATTCCCGAAAAGATTCGCGCCTTCGATGAGCTTGGCCTTCCCGCCGTGATGGCGAAGCTGGCGGAGCGTCCGCGTGGCCTGGTCCTTGTCACCGGCCCGACCGGCAGCGGTAAATCGACCACGCTGGCGGCCATGATCGACAAGATCAACGTCGAGCGTCACGGCCACATCCTGACCGTCGAGGATCCGATCGAATACCTGCACCAGCACAAGAACTGCCTGGTGAACCAGCGCGAGATTCACAGCGACACCGACAGCTTGTCGAACGCGTTGCGCGCGGCGCTGCGTGAAGATCCTGACGTCGTGCTGATCGGCGAAATGCGCGACCTTGAAACCGTCGAAGCGGCGTTGCGCATTGCCGAGACCGGCCACTTGACGTTCGGTACGCTGCACACCAACTCGGCGGCCTCGACGATCAACCGCATCATCGACGTCTTCCCCTCGCACCAGCAGGCGCAGATCCGCACCCAGTTGTCGCTGGTGATCGAAGGCATCGTCTGCCAGGCGCTGCTGCCGCGAGCCGACGGCAAGGGCCGGGTGGTGTCGCTCGAGATCCTCGTGCCAACGCCAGGCATTCGCAACCTGATTCGCGAAGACAAGGTGCACCAGATCTATTCGGCGATGCAGACCGGGCAGGAAAAGCTCGGCATGCAGACGATGAACCAGTCGCTGGCGACGTTGTACTTCCGCAGGTTGATCACGCTGGAAACGGCGATCAACGCCTCGTCCAATCGTGAGGAGCTTCAGGAGATGATTAACCGCGGTGCCGGCGTCGTCGCCGGCGCCGGCATGGGGCGACCCGGCGGACCGCCGCCCGGTGCCCGGCCACCGATTCGTTAACTGTGAACTCCCCCCGGAGTTAGGGCTATGGCGACTTTTGCTTTTTCAGGACGGACCCGGACCGGCGAGAACGTGTCGGGCGAGCGCATCGGCGACACCATGGATGCGGTCGTCGCGGCGTTGCGCCGCGAACAGATCCAGGTCACGCGCATTCAGCCGGCACAGGCCAAGACGGGGGCGACCGCCCAGGCGCGCAAGCTCAAGGCGCGCGGCGTGCCGGCCAAGAACCTCGCGGTCTTCACGCGCCAGTTCTCGGTGATGATCGACGCCGGCCTGCCGCTGGTGCAGTGTCTCGACATCCTGGGGAACCAGGAAGAGCACAAGTACTTTTCGCAGGTGATCCTGCAGACGCGCTCCGATGTCGAAGGCGGCATGTCGCTGGCCGAGGCGATGAAGCGCCACCCCAAGTGCTTCGACTCGCTGTTCTGCAACATGATCGCTGCTGGTGAGGCCGGCGGTATTCTCGACACCATTCTCAAGCGCCTGGCGACCTATATCGAAAAGGCCGTCAAGCTGAAGAGCCAGGTGCAGTCGGCGATGATCTACCCGATTGCGGTCATCGTCATTGCCGGTGTCGTCATCGGCGTGATCCTCTGGAAGGTCATTCCGACGTTCGCTGCGCTGTTTGCGGGCCTTGGCGCCGAACTGCCGTTGCCGACGCGCGTGGTCATTGCGCTCAGCGACAACCTCGTTCGCTTCATGCCGGTCCTGATCGTCGGCTCCTTCGTGATGGGCTGGGCCTTCCGCACCTACTACGCGACCGAGGGTGGTCGACGCGTGATCGACCGGATCTCGCTGAGCGTGCCGATTCTCGGGCCGATCCTGCGCAAGATCGCCGTCGCCCGCTTCTGCCGCACCTTGTCGACGCTGATGTCGTCGGGCGTGCCGATTCTCGACGGTCTCGACATCACCGCGAAGACGTCGGGCAACGCGATCATCGAGGATGCGATTCAGTCGACGCGCAAGAGCATCGAGCGCGGTGAAACCATTGCCGCGCCCCTGAAGAAGACCGGCGTGTTCCCCGGCATGGTGGTCCAGATGATCGGCGTCGGTGAAGCCACCGGCGCGCTCGACACCATGCTCGGCAAGATCGCCGACTTCTATGAGGAAGAAGTCGACGTTGCGGTGGAAGGCCTGCTGACGCTGCTGGAACCGGTGATGATCGCGTTCCTCGGAGGCGCCGTCGGCGGCATCGTGATCGCGATGTATATGCCGATCTTCGACTTGATCAGCAAGCTGACTTGATGAAAGAGCGGACGCTGCGGCGGCGCCTGGTCGTCCACATTGCCGTGCGCCTGCTCGTGGCGACGGTACTGCTGGGCGCCGCGGTGGTGGTGCAACTGCGCTCGCCCGGCGCCCTGCCGATCAATCCGTTCTACTTCCTGGTCGGGCTGACCTTCGCGGTCAGCCTCGGCTTTATCGCCTCATTGCAGTTCGTCGAACGCCTGCCGTGGCTGACCGACGTGCATTTCGCGATCGACTCGATCGTGGTATCGGCCGCGGTGCTGATTACCGGCGGCGTCGAAAGCCTGTTCGTCATCCTCTACATGCTGCCGATCGTCGCCGCGAGCACGGTGCAGTTCAGGCGCGGCGGCATTCAGTTGGCGGTGCTCAATACCATCCTGTTTGTCGGCGTGGTTGTGGCCCAGTATCTGAGCGCGAACGGCTATCTCGAATTGCCGTACGAGAACCTCGTGGCGATGGATCTGCCCCCGGTCAATGTGGCGCAATACACGATGGCGCTCAACGCGTTTGGGTTCTTCGCTGTCGCCGTGCTCAGCGGCTCGCTCGCCGAACGCGCGCGCCGGGGCGAAGCGCAGCTCGAGCAGGCCACGGAAGAAATCGCCGACCTGCAGGCGTTCAACCAATACGTGCTGGATAACCTGCTGAGCGGGCTGGCCACAGCCGATGCCGACAATCGGCTGCTGACGTTCAATCGCTCCGCGATGATGATCACCGGCCGCGACGGCGCGTTGCCGATCGGTCAGCCGGCCTCGGAGGTGCTGCAACTGCCGCCGGCCTTTGCCACGAGCCTGGGGCAGGACCTGTCACGGTTGCGCAGCAAGCGCACCGACTATGTGCTGCGTCAGCCGAAGGGCCAGGCGATCGAGATCGGCCTCAGCGTTTCCGCGTTGCCGTTGCCGGACGGCACGCGCGGATTCATCTACACGTTCCAGGACGTCACCGATATCAGGCGCGTCGAACAGACCGCGCGGGTCCAGCAGCGCCTCGCCGCCGTCGGCGAAATGGCGGCGGGCATCGCCCACGAGATCCGCAATCCGCTGGCCTCGATGTCCGGCTCGATGCAGATGCTCAAACAGGAGCTGCCGCTGTCTGCAGACCAGGCGCAGCTGATGGACATCGTGCTCAAGGAGTCCGAGCGCCTCAACCAGACGATCAAGTCGTTTCTCGCGTACGCCCGGCCGCAGCATTTCTCGCTGCAGAGGCTCGACCTCCGCGCCATCGTGCAGGAAACCGCGATGCTGCTGCGCAACAGCACCGAGGTGGATGACGGTCACGAGGTGACGGTGGTGCTGTCGGACGACGAGGTTGCCATCGATGCGGACGAAGGACAGATCCGGCAGATCATCTGGAACCTGGCGACCAACGGATTGCGCGCCATGCCTGACGGTGGCAGCCTGCGCCTGAGCGCCGTCCACGACGACGTCGCAGGTGAGCGTACCGCCGTCCTGCTCGTCGAAGACGAGGGCGTCGGGATTCCGGCAGAGGAGCTCGACACCATCTTCCAGCCGTTTCGTGGCTCCTTTGGCAAGGGCACCGGGCTCGGGTTGGCCATCGTGCATCGCATCGTCACCGATTACGGTGCGCAGATTGACGTGGAGCCCCGCACCGGAGCGGGCACCGTCTTCAGGGTCGCGTTCCCGTCGAGGAATAACGCGCGCGCGGAGCGGCAGGCGTCATGAGAAAGTCCTTCGACACGCGGCCTGCCGCGCCTCGTGACGCGTCACTCGCGCAGGACCGGCCGCGCATCCTGATTGCAGACGACGAACAGTCGATGCGCGAATGGATGCGCCTGCTGTTTCAGCGCGACGGCTTTGAGGTGCTCACCGCCGCCGATGGCGTTGCCGCGCGCGGGGTGATCGCGCGTGAATACCTGGACGTCGTCCTGACCGACATTCGCATGCCCCGGCTTGACGGCGTGTCGCTGCTGAAATCGATTCGGGAGACGGCGCCGGACATCATCGTCACGATGATGACCGCACACTGGACGCAGGACTCCGACGAGTGGAGCGCGGCGCAGGCGCTTGGCGCCGAAGCCCTGTTCGAGAAGCCGTTTCGCGACGTCAACCTGGTGACCATGCAGGTGCGCCAGTTGCTGGCCTCGCGGCGCCTCCGGCATGAGAACGTCGTGCTCCGGCGCACAACGGCGGAGCATGGATTTGCCGGGATTATCGGCCGTAGTGCCGTCATGCTCGACGTCTTTCGGCTGGTGGAGACGGTCTGCCGAACCAACAGCACCGTGTTGATCTCGGGAGAATCGGGCACCGGCAAAGAACTGGTCGCGCGGGCGATTCATCAGTTGTCGCTGAGGCGCGATCGCCCATTGGTCGCGGTCAACTGCGGTGCGATGCCTGAAGCGCTGCTCGAATCCGAGCTGTTCGGGCACGTGCGAGGAGCGTTCACCGGTGCTGACAAAGACAAGAAAGGCCTGATCGAGGCTGCCGAAGGCGGCACGGTGTTTCTCGACGAGATCGGAGAGATGCCGCCGACCATGCAGGTCAAGCTGTTGCGCGTGCTGCAGGATCGGCGCTACCGGCGGGTTGGCGCCACTGAAGAAGGCGCCTCGAACATCCGCGTGATTGCCGCGACCAATCGGGATCTGCCAAAGCAGGTGGGCGAAGGCAAGTTCCGCGAGGACTTGTTTTACCGGCTCAACGTCATCCCAGTGCAGGTGCCGGCCCTGCGCGAGCGTGTCGAGGACATCCCGCTGATCGCCGATGCGTTCGTCGCGAAATTCACCCGGGAGATGGGCAAGCAGGTGGGCGGATTCACCGCCGACGCCATGGCAGCGCTGTGCGCGTATCCCTGGCCGGGCAATGTCCGTGAACTCGAAAACGTGGTCGAGCGCTCGGTTGCGCTTGAGTCCGGTGACCGCATCGAGCGGGCGGCTCTGCCGGAACACCTGCGCGACGGTCGCCCGGCCACGTCGCGGCCAGGTGAGGTCATCCCGCAGACCGGTGACGGATTCAGCCTTGAGCGTCACCTCCAGGACATCGAGCGCTCGCACCTCGAACGCGCGCTCGAAAGAGCGGGCGGCGTGCAGACCCGGGCTGCCGACGTGCTCGGCCTCAGCTTCCGGCAGTTCCGCTACCTGATGAAGAAGCACGGCCTCAAGCGCGAATGAAGCTGGCCGTCACCATCGTCGTCGTGGTCGCGGTCTACCTGCTGCGCATCGACCCCTTTGCCGGCCTGTTGCTCGACGATGCGTGGTACCTGGTTCTCGGGAAAGCCCTTTCGCTCGGCGAAGGGTTTCGGCTCATCAGCTCGTCGGCAGCGGCGATCGTGCCGTCCGTGCCGCCAGGTTTCCCGGCGCTACTCTCCATCGTCTTCTGGTTCAACCCGTCATACCCCGACAACGTCGTGGCGTTGAAAGCAGTTTCCCTGGTCGCCATGGCTGGCGTCGGGGTCGCCTGCTGGTGGGACCTGACACGGCATCGCGATGTCCCGGACGAGGAGGCGCTGCTGATTGCGGCTGCCGTCATGTTGACCCCGGCGCTGGTCTTCCTGGCGACATCGGCCGTCATGGCCGAGTGCGTCTTCACCTTGGCTCAGCTGGCGACGGTGATCGCCGTGGAACGCGCGACTCGAGCGACGAGTCACTTGCCGCGTAGCGCGCTGGTCGCCGGCGCGTGCGCCGCGGCCACGGTGTTGATCCGCACCGCGGGCCTCGCCGCGATAGCTGCCTCGATCGGATACCTGCTGGTGCACCGGCGCTGGCGGCAGGCCGCACTCTTCGTGGCGACGGTGGTCGTGCTGGTGTCGCCATGGCAGGCCTACTCGAGCGTCAACGCTGCCAGTGCAGACGAGCGAATCGCGCACGGCGGGACCATTGCGTTCTCGTACGGCGAACTCATCCGCAGGGATAGCCCGGGTGCCGTCGACACGGCCGTCTCCGCCCGGGAGTTCATCTGGCGGGGAGCCGCCAATCTTGCCGGCATGGCCACCAGGGACGTCGGCGCGGTCGTGATCCCGGAATTGTTTCGATGGCCGTCAGAGAGCGGCCTGGAAGTGATGTCGGTTGGCGCTCCCGGCCGCGGCAGCATGGGCGGCGCGATCGGGACGCGAGTCGTGTCTGCCGTGCTGGTTGTGGTGATGCTCTGGGGGATCTACCGGTCCTCGGCGTGGTTGTCGCTCCCGGTGATGTTGATCGCCGCGTCACTCGTGATGTTCTCAACCGTGTCGTCGCTGACGATCCGCTATGTTGTTCCGCTCGCGCCGTTTCTTGTGTGGCTGTTGTGGCGTGGCCTCGGCGGGGCGAGGGTCGCGCGCGTTGCGGTGCTGGTGGTGATTGGCTTCCATCTCGTCGACCACACGCAATACCTCCGCGCCGCCGCCGCGGGCCAATCACCCTGGATGGCCGAGGCGCGCGATGTGGGCACGGTGCTGACGTGGATGCAGACCTCGCTTCCGGAGGACGGCCCGGTGGCGTCATCCAATCCCGGCCTGGTCTATCTCCACACCGGCCGACAAGGCATCGTGGCGGTGCGTCCGGAGCTGAACTGGGACTCCTGGAAGGCGTCAGGTCTCCGATACGTGGCGGCGTTACGGCCGACCGACATTCCGTCGCGGCACCGATCCGCGACCGTGCTGTTTCGCAACGGGCGGCTGTGGGTCGTCCGAATGTAAAGCTGTGCACGTGACAAGAACTGGCAGCGGAAGCTGACACGAATTGTCAGTCGGCATGGCCCGTTCGGGCCTATCGTGCCGGCCGATCGCTCCGATAACATCAATGGAAACAAGCGTTTAGCTCATGCAAGCCGGTCGCGTCCTCAGCTTGGTACGCCGGTTGCCGTAGAGCGGGGCAGGCCCGCGCCGCCGCCCGCCGCCGCGTGGCCGCAATAGAACAAGCAATAGCGGCAACCATGGAAAAAAGGAGAACGAACATCATGCGTATTCAGAGCAACAAGGGCTTCACGCTCATCGAACTGCTCATCGTTGTGGCCATCATCGGCATCATCGCGGCGATCGCCGTGCCCGGTCTGCTCCGTGCCCGTATGTCGGGCAACGAAGCGTCGGCCATCGGTTCGCTGCGCGCGATCAACAGCTCGCAGCAGGCGTTTTCGTCGAGCTGCGCCAACGGCTTCTACGCGTCGGATCTGAGCGATCTCGGCATTCCCGTCACCACCGGTGGCGCGCCGTTCATCAGCCCGGACCTGAGCGCCGGCACCAGCGTCGAGAAGAGCGGCTATGAAATCAACATGGCCGAGGGTTCAGACGGCAACGCGGCGCCGCTCGACTCCTGCAGCCAGCCGAACGGCGGTCCGGCGGCCGCGGCGCTCTTCAGCTCCTACTACGCTGCAGCGCACCCCATCACGGTGAACTCG
>JAYQOO010000142.1:0-9427 GCA_038144855.1 Acidimicrobiia bacterium
TACCCCGCGATGTCTGACGCCATTCCCCCGGCCTCGGATCCCCGCGCATCGACGCTTCGAACCACCAACACCCTGCTGGCGCTCGCGATCCTGATCCTCCTCGGCCAGATCGCGTGGCAGGAGCTTCGGATCAGCGGCCTGAGGGCCGAGGTGGCGCAGACCACCCGTGAACTCGAGACCCGCGTCGAGCGGCTTGCCAACGAAAAGGTCCAGGGGCATCGGCAGGAGTTGGTCGCGGCGGTGACGTTTGTCGACGAACTTTACCGTTCGGATGAGGGGCTGCAGCGGCCCGGCGGGCTGTACAACCCTGACGCCAAGCAGGTTGATGCCGAAGCGATCGGCACGTGGATTCTCGACGTCTACATGCAGGCCCGGATCGCCGGCAAGTCCGACGCGGAAGCGCGGCAGGCGATTGCCGACGCGATCAAGGGCTCTGACGAGTGGCGCCGCAAACACGGCGGCAAGTAGCACCGCACACCCATCATCGCGGCAACAGCGAGTAGACGCGGCCGTCGCCGTCGCTGTGTTCCAGTTTCAGTTGACCTGATTGCGCGATCTGCTCCTCGATCGTGCGCCACGTGATGCCGTACGCCTCGGTGTGCACGACGATGTAGGTCACACCGACTTCACGGAGGCTGTTGAGGCTGGTGGGATCGGGGAAGCGATTGAGGTCCGCGTAGAGCTGGTCGTGATACGGGCGGCGGATGCCGCTGTAACCGTGAATGGTCTTCTGCCAGTGCGCGGTCGCATGCAGCATTGACTGCGTCTGCTGGCGTTCCAGCGCGCCGCTGTCGCCGGCGCTGGGCACGGGCAGTTCCGCGACCACAAATGGCTTGGGGCGCGAGTTGAGCCACTGGTCGACGGCGGGAATGTCGGCGGCGTATGGCACCGACGGAAATGGATACGTCACGTATTCTCCGACCAGCAGAAGGCCGACCACGGCTGCCGTGGCGACCCGTGCGCGTGGCATCCACCCGATCAGGCGATCCACTCCGAACCCTGCAAGTACTGCCAGTGCGAGCACGCTCATGATGATGAAGCGCGACGGCACGCGAATGAAATTGAAGCCAGGCAGCCAGTAGACGAACTTCCACGGTTCGAATGGCCAGTCGATGAACATGAGCGAACACAGGACGCCGAGCAGCAGGTAGAAGGCCGCGCCGTTGTCACGCAGCGACGAGCGGCGCGCGCCACCCGGGACGCCGATGGCCGCCAGCACCAGCACGAGCACGCCTGGGAACAGGTAAGCGGCGGGTTCCTTTGGAAAGGGCCCCCAGACGTGGGCGAGCAGGAACTGGTGGACGAGCGATGGCGAGGCAAGCAGGCTCTCAATGCCAGGCTGCATGCCCGGCACCCACTCACGACGCAGCCCGGCTTCGTCCTGCGCCAGCCGATAGGGCACGATCACCCAGACGGATGGGGCCAGGAGATAGGCGCCCGCGGCGCCAACGTCCCTCAGTCGGCGCATGAGATCGACTGGAGTGCCGCGCGCGACGTGCCACAACAGCAACAGCGCGGTTGCGATCGCGAGATAGACTGCCCCGTGCCCGCTCGACAACGCCTGTAGCGAAAAGCACCCGATCGCCAGCAACAGATCGCGCCGCCTGCCGGCCTCGAGATACGAGTGCAGGAAGGCGAGACAGAACGGGATCCATTGCACAGCGGTGAGGTGCAACTGCCCCAGCCGGAAGAAGCGGGGCGGCGCAAAGGCGAACACCAACCCGCACACGAAGGCGGCCGCGATGCTGAGGTGCAGGCGGCGACCGAGCAGGAACGCCCCCGTGCCGCACAGCAGGCAGGTGATCAACGCGGTGAGGTTGGTGGCCAGCACGGCGTTGCCGGTGAGCCAGATGATTGGCGCGGCGAAGAACGCGCTGCCGATCAGGTTCTCGGAGTAGGCCAACGTGTTCGCGAACGGGTAATAGATGTTCGCGTCGAAGATCTGCATCGGCTGGTGCGTAAACGCGTAGGTATTCCACGCCAGCGTCCAGATATAGAGGTGCGTGTCGGGCACGTCGGCCGTAACGTGAGTGCCGGGCGCCAGCGAAAAGGGCAGCGTCATCAGCAGCGTCAGCACCGCATAGGCGATGGTTGCGAGCGAGAGTTCTCTGGTCTGAGACACCGGTGCCAAAAGTATAATCAGACTGTGGGGTATCGAACGCCGCTTGAGGCGCGCATCGCCAAGAAAGCCACCAAGGCGATCACCGACTTCAACCTGGTTGAAGACGGCGATCGAATCATGGTCGGCCTGTCTGGCGGCAAGGACAGCTGGGCCTTGATCCAGATCCTCGACGTGCTCCAGAAGCGCGCGCCGATCGAGTTTTCGATCGTGGCCGTCAATGTGGATTCGGGGTACGAGGGCTACCAGCACACCCAGGTCGCCGCGGCCTGCAAGGAGCGCGGCTGGGAGTTCCACAGCGAACACACCACGATCGGCGCCGTCATTGACGACAAGCTGGAGAGCGACGACACCCCGTGTTCGTTGTGCGCGCGACTGCGCCGCGGGGTGTTGTATCGCCTCGCCAAGACGACCGGCGCCACCAAGATCGCGCTCGGCCACCACCTCGACGACTTCGTGGAGACGGTGTTGCTGAATCTGTTCTTTGCCGGCGCGCTGAAGGCGATGCCGGCCCGGCTGACGTCCGACAACGGCCAACACGTCGTAATCCGCCCATTGGTTTACGTGACCGAAGCCGAGGCGCGTGCCTACTGCCAGGAACGCGAGCTGCCGATCATTGGCTGCTGCTGTCCGGCGTGCGGCGATTTGAGTCTTCAGCGCCAGCGCGTCAAGCGGTTGATCGTTGAGCTCGAACGCGAGCATCCCAACGTCAAGTCGTCGATGATCAAGGCGCTTGGCAACGTCATGCCGCGTCACCTGCTCGACCGCCGGTTGAATCCGATCGGTGAGATCGTCGAAGACGTGGTGAGCGAACCCACGCTGATCCCCTTGCTGGTGAACCGGCCCTCGTGAGGGCACCGTCTTGAGAGCCGTGATCCAGCGCGTCGCCTCGGCGCGCGTCACCGTCGGGGATCGTACGACCGGCGAGATCGGCGCGGGCCTGCTGGTGCTGGTTGGCGTCGACCAGGGCGACGGGCCGAGCGACGTGCAATACATCGCGACCAAGATCCGCGACCTCCGCATATTCGCGGACGAGGCCGGCAAGATGAATCTGTCGGTGCTCGATTGCGCCGGAAGCGTGCTGGTGGTGTCGCAGTTCACGCTGTCCGGCGACGCGCGCAACGGGCCGCCGCCGTCGTTTGCGTCGGCACCGCCGCCGCAAATTGCGAAAGCCCTCTACGAAGATGTCGTGCGAGAATTGAACGCCAGTGGCCTTCGCGTGGCGACCGGCGAATTCCAGGCAATGATGCAGGTAGCGCTGGTCAACGACGGTCCCGTGACCATTCTTCTCGATAGCAGAAAGACGTTTTGATGCTCAAAGGCAATCCCGCACGATGCTGGTTCGCGGTGGCTCTGGTGCTCGCTTTGTCCACGCCGGCGCTGGCCCAACAGCGGCCGCTCAAGACAGAGGATCCGGAGACGATTGGCGCCGGCCGGGCGCTGATAGAAGCCGGTATTGAATTCAACCGCGACGCCTCTTTTCCCGTGTCCGGCCTGCGCGGCGATCACTGGGAGTTGCCGTCGTTTGGCGTGAGCCTCGGCGTCAGTTCGATTGCCGAGATCCAGCTGGATTGGAGCCCGTACCAGAAGCTCTCGATCAGCGAGCAAACGCCCGGCGCGCCGTTGTCGGGCCTGCTGCAGCTTGACGGCAAGTCGACCGATGACTTCGGCGATATCCAAATCGGCGCCAAGGTCCGGCTGGTGGGCGAGTCCGGAAGCCGCCCGGCGATTGGCACCTGGTTCTCGACGCGTTTGCCGAATGCCGGTAACGAATCCGGCCTGGGCAAGGACGTTCAGGACTTCGCCTCGGCGGTGACGATCGGTAAGACCGTCCAGTCGATTCGCGTCGTCGCCAACATCGGCCTGATGATGATCGGCAATCCGTTGCGCGCGGCCTCTCAGGACGACCTGCTGATCTATGGCCTGTCGGTGGCTCGCGCGATCAGCCCTCGTGGCGAAGTGGTCGGGGAGTTTGCCGGGCGCGCGAATTTCGCCAACATCATCACGCCTGGCGCGGAGGATCGCGGCGTGCTGCGCTTCGGCACCCGCTTCACAACCGGGCCGGTACGGCTCGACGCGGGTCTGTTGCTCGGGCTGACCACTCGCGATCCTGAGATTGGCCTCAGCGCCGGGTTGACCTGGGTTTTCAACGCTTTCCACGTGCCGTGATGTTGTCAGTTGCGAAGGCGCACGCCTACGGGAACGACTTCCTTTTTGTCCCGGCCGAGCAGGCCGAGGGCGTGAAGCTCGACGAGTTGTCGCGTCGGCTGTGCGATCGCCACACCGGTGTGGGCGGCGATGGGGTGATCTACTACACGATCGCGCCTGACGGAACCGCGCAGATGAAGTTGATCAACACCGACGGCAGCCCGTCGGAGCTTTCCGGCAATGGCTTGCGTTGCCTCGCGGCGCTCGTCCTGCACCGGCGTCAGCAGGCTCGGCTCGCCCCGATCACCGACGTGCGGGTCGACACCGAGGCCGGATGGAAGACGCTGGCGCTCATGAGCCGGCAGGACGCGCGCTATACCTTCCGCGCCGCGATGGGGCACCCCGAGCGCGTCCAGCAGGAGCAGATCGACGTCGCCGGGGAAACCCTGACGGTGACCACGCTGGCCGTCGGCAACCCTCAGTGCGTGGCGCTGATGCCGGAACTGCCGGACGTTGAGCGTTTCAATCGGCTTGGTCCGGGACTGTCGACGCATCGACGATTCGCCGAAGGCACGAATGTCGAGTTTGCGGTGGTTGAAGCCCCGGATCGTGTCCGCATCCTGATTTGGGAGCGCGGTGTTGGACCTACGCATGCCTCAGGTACCGGCGCGTGTGCCGCGGCCATTTCCGCGATCACTCATGGTGGTGCCGGCCGCGATGTGCAGGTGATTGCGCCAGGTGGGACGCAACGCGTCGAGTGGCGCGATGACGGGATCTACCTCACCGGCTGGGCAGAGGTGGTCTTCGACGGCCACTGGGTGCCCGATGCCCGGCTGCCCGACAGCCGAACGTAGTTCTTTCGATTTCGTTTTCTGATTCGATCGCCGGCGACGCGATCGCGAAAATCGCCATCACAGGGCGTCAGCCCTAGCGTTTGCGCGGAGCGGGCAGCGACGTGGCGATGGCGTCAATCTGCGTCAAAGCGGCCTGAAGATCAGCCGCCGCACCGTCCATCGCCGTTGTCACGGTCGCGTAATCCTCAGCCTTCAGCGCCGTGCGCGCTTCTTGCAGCTTCTTGTCCGTGGCGGCGACGGTTGCCTTGGGGACGCGGAGGCGGCCCGCCAGCCGGGGGCTGGTCATGTCCTTGACGTTGAGCTGTGCATGCGCGCGCGACAGCAGGGTTGCCAGCTCCGCGACTTTCGCTTCGGCGGCTCCGCGCGCGTTGGCCTTACCGTCGACAGCCATTTTCGCGGCGCTCCGGGCGCGTTCACGGCTGTCGAGCGCATGGTTGAGGCCCTGGCGGTAGTCGCCGTCGGTGACGGCTTCTTCGGAGCGCTTCAGTGCGTCGATGGCCGCCGTGAGTTCCTCGACCGCGAACTTGTCGGCGCCGGCAGACCGCGCCGCGTCGATCGCGCCCTGCGCCTGGTTCATTTCCTTGTGAGGGGGTTCGGCGCAACTGGCTGAAAGGACCGCGATGAAAACTGCCAGAAGGCGAGCCACACGACGCATGTGCCACGAGTATACGCCAGCGCATGGCGGCGAGGGACCTGTCAACCACGCAGATCGCGCGTCAATCAGCTACCATGAAGGATCCGGCGCCATGGCGAGTATGCCGCTGGTGGATCGGCCGCGCGAGAAGCTGGCGCGCTCAGGAGCCGAGGCGCTGGGCGATGCCGAACTGGTGGCGCTGGTGATTGGTTCCGGCACCCGCGCGCGCGGCGCGCTGGTCGTGGCCAGGGACGTGATCCAGCGGGCCGGGGATGCCCAGGGGCTGCTGCGATTGGGGCTCGACGAGTTGCGCCGGGTTCCCGGTGTCGGAGTCTCGCGAGCCGCTCGATTGCGGGCGGCGGTAGAACTGGGCCGGCGCACGTTGTTTGGCGACCGCTCGGAACGGCCACAGATGTTGTCGACGAAGGATGTCGCCAACTACCTGGCGCCACGGTACGCAGGGTTTGCTGTCGAACGGTTCGGGGTGTTGTTGCTCGATCAAAAGCACCGGGTGATCCGGAGCGAGATCGTCTCGATCGGCACGGTCGAAGCGAACATCGCCCACCCGCGAGAAGTGTTCCGGGTGGCGATTGCCGCGTCGGCCTCTCACGTGGTGTTGTTTCACAACCACCCGTCGGGTGATCCGCTGCCGAGCCCCGCGGACCGGATCATGACGCGCCGGATGCAGATGGCCGGTGACATGGTTGGCATTGATGTGATCGATCACATCATCCTGGGAAGCGGGACGTTTTTCAGCTTCAAGCAAGAGGGCGTGGTGTGAAGATCCTGTACTTCGACTGCTTCGCCGGCGCGGCCGGTGACATGATCCTTGGAGCGCTGCTCGACGCGGGACTGCCGCTCGACGCACTGACGCACGCCCTCGGGAGCCTGGCGGTCGGCGGCATCGAGGTCTCGCTGGATCGCGTGGTCAAGTCCGGGATTTCCGCGGCCAAATTCCGGGTGCATGAGTTGCAGCGATCGCACGCGGCGCACTCGGCGCATCCTTCGCACGGCCATCATTCCCTGAAGAGCATTTTTGCCGCCATCGATCGCTCGGCGCTGTCTGACCGCGCAAAAACTCGCGCCCGGGCGATGTTCACGCGGCTGGGCGGTGCGGAGGCGGCGATTCACGGCACGTCGCTCGAACAGGTGCATTTGCACGAGGTCGGTGCGATCGATTCGATCATTGACATCGTCGGCGCAGCGTTCGCGTTCGAGTGGTTCAAGGCCGACCGCGTGGTGGTGTCGCCGATCAATGTCGGCGGCGGCATGGTGAAGATCTCGCACGGCGTGTTTCCAGCCCCGGCCCCGGCCACGGTCGCGTTGTTGAAGGACGCACCGGTGTATTCATCTGGCATCCAGATGGAGACGCTGACGCCGACCGGTGCGCTGGTGCTGACGGAGTACGCCACGTCGTACGGTCCGGTCCCGGCCATGACGATCGAGCGGACCGGCTACGGCGCGGGGGATCGCGAACTGAAGGACACGCCGAACGTCGTCCGCGTCCTGGTTGGCACGAGCCCTGAGCACGGGACCACACCATCCGCACGGCCCGGATCGCCGAGGTCGATGCAGGTCGCGGTCCTTGAGTGCGAGATCGACGACATGAACCCGCAGATCTTTGGCGTGTTGATGGAGAAGCTGTATGCGGCCGGCGCCTTCGAGGTGTTCTACAGCGGCATCCAGATGAAGAAGAACCGCCCCGGCACCCTGATGACGATCGTGGCGAAGCCGGAGCAGCGTGACGTGATGACCGACATCGTGTTCCGCGAATCGACAACGATCGGCATCCGGCACCAGGTGCTGGCGCGTGAATGCCTCGACCGCGAAATGGTGACGGTCGCGACCGGCGTGGGCCCGGTGCGATTCAAGGTGGCGAGCCGCGACGGCCGCATCCTGAACGCGCAACCGGAATTCGAAGACCTGGCGAAACTCTCGGCGGAGCGCGGCATCCCAATCAAGGAAGTCCAGGCGCTCGCACACAAGGCGTGGCTCGAACGATGAAGTTCTTTCTGACAACCGCAATCGATTTCGTCAACAGCAAGCCGCATCTCGGCACGGCCTACGAAAAGATCACCGCCGACGTGATTGCGCGGTATCGCCGTCTCGCGGGGTTTGAGACCCATTTCCTGATGGGCAACGACGAACACTCGCAGAACGTCTTCAAGAAGGCCGCTGAGCAGGGCAAGGAACCGCTTGCCTACTGTGACGAGATGGAAGGCGTGTTTCGCGACGTCTGGAAGCGCCTCGACCTGTCGTTCGACGATTTCATCCGCACCACCGACCGCAAGCGGCATTTCCCCGCGGTCCAGAAGATGGCGCAAGCCTGCCTGGACAACGGCGACATCTACGAGGGCGCCTACGAAGGCTGGTATTGCGAAGGCTGCGAGTCGTTCAAGCCGGAGAAGGACCTGGTTGAGGGACTGTGCCCGATCCACAAGACCAAGCCGCAGTGGATCAAGGAAAAGAACTGGTTCTTCCGCCTGTCGAAGTACCAGCAGCCGCTGCTCAAGCACTACGCCGACCACCCGTCGTTCATCGAGCCGGAGATTCGCCGCAACGAGATCCTGCGCCTGGTCGAGGGCGGGCTCGAAGATATTTCGATGAGCCGTGCCGGCCAGTCGTGGGGTATCCCGGTGCCGTTCGACCCCACGAGCGTGGTCTACGTGTGGTTCGACGCGTTGATCAATTACGCCGCCGCCGTTGGCTACGCGTGGGACGACGAGCAGTTTGCGAAGTGGTGGCCGGCGAACCTGCACGTGGTCGGCAAGGACATCACGCGCTTCCACTGCGTGATCTGGCCCGCCATGCTGATGAGTGCCGGCCTGCCGCTTCCGCAGCAGGTGTTCGGACACGGCTGGGTGTACTTCAAGGGCGAGCGCATGAGCAAGACGATGGGGAACATCGTCGATCCGCTCGATGCGGCCAACAAGTTCGGCCCGGATCCGCTGCGGCTGTACCTGACCAAGGAGATCCCGTACGGCGGTGACGGCGACTTCACCTGGGAGCGTTTCGAGGAGAAGTACAACGCCGACCTGGCGAACAACCTCGGCAACCTGGTGAACCGCGTCGCGTCGATGAGCGAACGGTATCAGCAGGGCCGCGTACGGTCACAGGCAACCTCGGGTGCGCTCGCGGCGTTCGCCGATCGCGCCGTCCACGACTATCGGGCCGGCATGCAAGTCCACGCGCTGCATGAAGGTGCGGCAGCGGCATTTGGATTGAT
This sequence comes from Acidimicrobiia bacterium, assembly GCA_038144855.1. Classification (GTDB taxonomy): domain Bacteria; phylum Acidobacteriota; class Vicinamibacteria; order Vicinamibacterales; family UBA2999; genus 12-FULL-67-14b. The sequence goes on from JAYQOO010000142.1 coordinate 8,982, forward strand.
CAGCGCAGCCAACAACTTCATCGCCGAGAAGGAACCGTGGAAGTTGGCGAAGAGTCCCGACAATGCCGCCGAACTGAACGGCGTGTTGTGGGACCTGTCGGAAGCGGTGCGCATTGCGGCGACGTTGCTGCTGCCGATCATGCCCGCGTCGTCGTCCGAGATCCTGCGACGGCTTGGTGACGACCGGCCGATCAGGGATCGGCGGCTAGAAAGTGACGCGTCCTGGCGCACGTCAGGCGAGAAACAGATCTTGAACGCGGGCGCTCTGTGGCCCCGCATCGAAGCAGAAAAGGGAGCGGTTCACGTGAGCGAAGAGTCCCAGAAGCCGGCGGAGCCGGTCACCCAGGCACCACCACCGGCAGCCACCGCACCGGCGCCCGCGCCCGCTGCTGCCGCCGCGGCTCCCGCAGCGGCCCCCGCGGCCCCAGCCCCCCACACCAACGACC
>JAYQOO010000143.1:0-9408 GCA_038144855.1 Acidimicrobiia bacterium
TTTCGTTTGCACGGCCCGACTCGCCTGCGCCGGCCGCCGCTCGCGTTCCAGTCCACGATCACAGACCTCCCCCCCCCCCAGAAATCAGCCCGCCATGAGCGGACGATGAGCCGATCATCAGCCGATCATGAGCGCGGGGGGCGGGTGAGGTGATTCATGATTCGCACGTCGAACACCCCTGTCCGTCAACGCACTCAAGGATCGCTAGAGGAAGAGAGTCCATATGTCACTGCAGCACAGCCGCAAGACGCAGGTCGTCGTCATGTTTGCGATGCTGATGCTGGGGGCCAGCGTCCAGGCGCATGCCCAGCAGACCTACACGGTCACCGGGCCCGTCAGCTGGGCCGGCCAGTTCGATTACAACACCTGGACCGGGACTAGTTACTACGACGGCTACTACGTGGCCAAAGTGACGCACGAGCCTTCAACGCCGCTTTCGTTCAGCGGCGGTGGCAATTTCGGTGGGTACGTGCAATACCAGTCCGAATGGCAGGGGGCGATCAGCAAGATCGAGTTCACCGTCTATGATCCGGGCGGCCAGGCGCGCTTTTCTGAAACCATTGTGCCGAGCCTCACGCCTCCCAATCCGGATGATTATCGTTCCCAGAGCATGAACCGGGTCATGAAGTATGCCTACGACCTGAGGAACTATTACTACAACGGCGGCGCGTCCCTTCAGCAGTACTGGGATATTGAAAACACCAACCACGCGTCCGGCCTGACAAGCTACGGACAAGTCAGCTATTACGATCGTTGGTATGACGCCACCGGTGACATCAACGATTTTGTGGCCCGGATCGCCGACTATCCGGACGTGATGGAGGGCGCGGGCTGGCCGAACACGAACTTCTCCGCCTACCGTGAGTTCGGCCGGTTGATGAAGAGCGTCTTCGGCAGCATCTCTTCCACTGCTGCCCAGGTCGACTCTGACGGCGACGGCATCTACGATAACGTCGATGCCTGCATTGCGTCGGACCTCGGCGCGACCGTCACCGTCGGCGGAGTTCCCACGAGGGTGCCCAACACGCTCCTGGCCAGCGGCTGTACCCTTGGCGATCTGTGGCCCTCGGCATCAACATTGAGAACCACCATGGGCGCAATGTCAGCAGCGTGGCGCACATCCTGAACGGCCTGGTCGCCCAGGGATACCTGTCGGGCAAGAACAAGGGCGCCCTGCAAAGCGCGATGGCGAAGAGCAGGAAGTAGATCTAGAGCCGGGCGACCATTGCGGCATACGCCTCAGGAGTATCCACGCTCCTGAAGGTGCTCAACTGCGGGTCGAGGTCGCGAAACAGCGCGGCGTCGACCCGTTTTACGTGGACGCGATCGAGTAGCGCCATCACTCGGCGCTCGCCCGAGTCGAACAACTGCTGCGCGATCGGAGCGACTCGCGAGTGGTAGACGCCGCACAGCACGCTGGCGTGGCCGTCGTTGACCGCGACGCACATGTCGGCGTCGCCGATCATCGACGCCAGTCGCTCGAGCACGCGAGGATCGATCAGCGGCATGTCGCAGGCCACGACGACATTGAGATCGGTCTTGCTCGCCCGCAGTCCGGCGGCGATGCCGGCCAGCGGTCCCTGGTCTTCAACGGCGTCGTGTACCGTGACCGCCGCCTGGTCACGCCGGCCGACGATGATCACCTCATCGCTGATGCTGCTGAGGAGCCGGCTGATGCGTTCGAGCATCGTCTCTCCGCCGACGTCGAGCGAGCCCTTGTCCTGGCCCATGCGCGTCGATCGTCCGCCGCAAAGGATGATGCCCGTTCGCATGACGCTACTTCTGCAGCTTGTCGAGGGCGGCGATCAGGTCGGTGCCCTTGTGCGTGCGCAGCTTCTCCCACAGGTCGCCGGTCTTCTTCAGGCGTGCGTGAATGGTGTCGATCGTGAAGTCCTGCGGTTTCGGGCGCTGGCGGACTTCTTTCCAGGTCAGGGGAGTGGAGACGCCGGCAAACGCGCTGCCGCGCGCGCTGTAGGCGCATGCGAGCGTCTTTCCCTGGATGTTCTGCAGGTAGTCGATGTAGATGGTGCCGTCCTTCCGGCGACGCACCATGCGTTCAACCGTCGCCACTTTCGGATGCTTCGCCGCGATCATCGTCGCGATGATCTGGCAGAACAACATGCCGGCTTCGTAGGGTGTGCCTTTGGGCAGCGGAATGTAGACGTGCAGACCTTCCGACCCTGACGTCTTGGGAAAGCCGTTGACCTTGACCTTGTCGAGTTCCTCCTCCACCCATTCTGCGCAGTCCAGAATCTGCGAGAAGGTCGCGCCCGGCTGCGGATCGAGGTCGATCGCGACCTGGTCGGCCGAATCAAGATCGTCCATCGTCGAAAACCACGGGTCCATCGAGATCGAGGCCAGCTGCGCCATGTAGAGCAGCGTCTTCAGGGACCCACCGATCAGGCGATTCGGCACGTCATCGTTGTCCAGGGTCTCAGCCCGCACGCCCGGCGGGGGCTGCTCGGGTCCGCGGTGCTGATAGAACGAAGGGCCGTCGACGCCGTTCGGCAGCCGCTTCATTACCAGCGGCCGGTTGTCGATCACGGGAAGAATGAACGGCGAGATCTTCGCGTAAAAGCGAATCAGGTCGCCCTTGGTCTTCTTGATCGCCGGCCAGAAAATCTTGTGCGGGTTGGTGATCTCGAGGAAGTCTCCGCCCGGAAGCTTGAGGCGCCCATTCTTCTTGAACTTCTCGAACTCATGCATCTGATCGACGATGGCGTCGATGTCGGCAGCCGCTGGAATCGAGTTGTCGAACACCTTTCGAGTCGCGGCCGTCGACTCGCCTTTCGGGAGGACGACGGCCTTCGCGCGCTTGTCGTCCCGAAGACCGAGATAGGCAGGGTGCCGTAGCCGCCCGTCATCGGTGATCTCGGTGTAGCGCACCTGCGCCACCAGCAACGGCCGGACCCAATGGGCGGTGCCTTTCGCCGACAGGATCTTCGGCTTGGGATCGAGCGGGCAGGTGGGCGTTTCGATCTTGCGCAGCAACTTCATGACGCGCTCGACTTCTGCGGCGGTGAAGCCTGTGCCCACTTCACCGGCGTATCGCAACCCGTTTTGGCTGCTGCCCTCATGAGGCGCGCCCAGGATCAGCGAGCCGAAGTGCATGCGCGTGCCTGCAGGGGCCGTCCAGCCGACGACGACGAATTCATCCTGCTTGTTCAGCTTGAACTTCATCCACTCCGCACTGCGCTTGTCCGCGCGATACGGCGAGCGGGCGATCTTGACCATCAAGCCTTCCCACTGCTCCTCGTGCGCCTGCTGCATCAGCGCCTCGCCGTTGCCCACGGACTGCACCGTGAGCCGGACGAGGTCGGATTCCGGCGCCGGGTGTCGCTCGAACAACGCTTCGAGCCGCTTGCGCCGATCAGTCAACGACCTGGTTCGCAGGTCGTCGTCGCCGTCACGGAGGATGTCGAACGCCACAAACGCGCAGGGTTGCTCGTCGGGGGCCAGAATCTGCTTGCGGGAATTGAATCCCGGCACGGTGACGTGAATGCGATGCTGGAGACGCTGAAAGCTCGCCGGGCGCATCTCTTCGTCGAGCGCGACGATCTCGCCGTCGAGCACGACCGGCGCCGGGAGCGACTTCAGCCAGGTGCTGATGGCACTGACGATGTCGGGGAACTGTGCGGTCTTCTCGTTGCCGTTTCGAGACCAGAAGCGGACGGACGGGGGCGTGCCGGGCAGCGCTTCCACGATGGCGCGGATGCCGTCGACCTTCGGCTCGTAGACGCAGGAGGGATCTTTGAGGCTCGGCGGCGCAGGTGGCAGCGTCGCCAGCATCGGCCGCAGATCCTTCGCGACAAACATCTGCTTACTCGGAATACCGGTCGTCGAACCAGGGCTCGGCGCTGTCGGAGTAGCCGCGCTCTTCCCAGAAGCCCGGTTTGTTGCCGGCCAGGAACTCGATCTTGCGGATCCACTTGGTGCCCTTCCACGCGTACAGCTTTGGCGTGATCATCCGGCACGGCCCGCCGTGTTCGTGGGGCAGCGGCGCCCCTTCCCACGTGTGAACGAGCAGCACGTCTTCTTCCACGGCGCGCGACAGGGGGAGGTTGGTCGTGTAGGGAATACGTGTTCCGGGCATGTGGTCATAGCCGGTGCACAGCACGTGCGTGGCGTCGGGCCGCGGCACCGCCAGCTCGGCGATGCTCCGGAAGCGCACGCCCTTCCAGGTATTGTCCATACGGCTCCACGTCGTCACGCAGTGGAAGTCGCTGACATCCTCGGCCTGTGGCAGCGCCAGGAACTCCTCCCAATTCACGGCGAACGGGTTCTCGCAGTGCCCCCCGACCTCGAGGCGCCACGTCTCGAGCGGCACGTCGGGAAGGTCGCCCAGGTCGAGGACGGGCCAATTGGGCACCTGCCGCTGACCGACGGGCAGCTTGGGCATGCCGTGCCGGTTGGTAGGGCCGGTGCCCTCAGGTGCGCGCCCCTCGAACTGCACGTTGACGCGATCCTTATGTAGCTCGCGCTGTCGCTCTATGTATCGAACCCGCTTTTCGACCAGGCTGTCTGGAGGCACTTTAGTATTATCTGCGAATGCGATTCGAGTTCGTCGTCCGGTCCGGCAAGGAGGCAGGCCGGAACGTGGCGGTCAACTCCGGGCAGGCGATCACGCTTGGCCGGCTCAAAGGCTGCGACGTGGTGGTGGACGACGAGGCAGCGTCGCGGCGGCACTGCACCATTACCGCGCGAGAAGACTTGTGCGTGGTGACCGATCTGCAGTCGGCCAACGGCACCTACGTCAACGAGAAGCGGATCACCACCGTTGAACTCGGGCGCGGCGACAAGCTGCGCATCGGATCGACGGTCATCGAGTTGCTCGACCAGAGCGTGCAAGAGGCTTCGCCGTCACGGCCGGCTCCCGGCGGCAGCACGTCGTTGAGCATCGTGGAAACGCGCAGTGGCACGCTGGTGCAGCGCGCCGTTGATCCCACCAAGCTCGAATTCCTGTCGTCGGTCTTCAAGCGCAAGGACGAGGCCAGCCTTCTCGAGTCGGCGCAGAAGTACCTGACCACGCTCAACAAGGTGTCGGACATCCTGTCGCGCGCCTCGAGCGTGGAAGCCCTGTTCGACTCCATCCTGTCGGCGATTCTCGAAGTGGCCAGTGGCGATCGCGCAGCGATCCTGATGCGCAACAAGGAGACCGGCAACGTCGACATGGTCGCGTTGCGCACGCGCGACGGCCGCGCCACCGGCGCCGTCACGGTGTCGCGTTCGGTCGTCAACGATGTCCTCGAGAAGGGGATTTCGGCCTTTACGGATGACGCCATGGCCGACGACCGCTACGTCGGCGGCGAAAGCATTGTCCGGCAGAAGATCCGTTCGGTGATGTGCGCGCCGATGCGCACCACGGATGAAATTCTCGGCGTGTTGTACGTCGACAGCCAGCAGACGCGCGAGTTCAGCGAAGCCGAACTCGAGCTGTTGGCGGCGGTCGGGAATCAAGCCGGCATCGCGCTGCATCGCGCGCGATTGATGGCGGAAGTCGAGCGGCTGTTCCTCGACGTGATGAAGGCGATTGCCTCGATTATCGACGCCAAGGACGGCTACACGCACAAGCATTCGGAACGCGTGGCGGCGTTTGGCGTCAGGCTCGCGGAGCATCTCGGTTTCGATGCCGACGGCCGCGCCGTCGTCGAACTGTCAGGCTTGCTGCATGATGTCGGCAAGATCGGCGTGCCCGACGCGATCCTGAACAAGCCCGGCAAGTTGACGGACGACGAGTTCAAGGAAATGCGCCTGCACCCGATCCACGGCGCGCGCATCCTGTCCAACATCCAGAGCCAGAAGGTGGTCAGCCTGCTGCCCGGCGTGAAATATCACCACGAGCGCTGGGACGGCAAAGGCTATCCGGAAGGGCTGGCCGGCGAGGAAATCCCGCTGCTGGGTCGCGTGCTCGGCGTGGCGGATTTCCTCGACGCGCTGACGTCCGATCGCTCGTACCGAAAGGGATTGCCGCTCGAAGAGGCGCTGCAGATGGTGCGCGATCTCGAGGGGAAGGCGTTTGATCCCGTGGTGGTCAAAGCGGCCGTGGAGCTGCACGAGAAGGGCGAACTGGCCCTGCCGTCGACGCCAAATCCAGGCGTGCCGGCCACTTAGACGAACAAGCTTCGCGCGGTGAGCATCTCCGGCCTCAGGCCGGAGGACTTGGCCAGCTGCTTCACGAAGAATGGCGTCTCGATCCGCGCCTTCCAGGTGTCGTTGCGGCCGCCGATCTTCTCGAACGCGCGCGCCCATTCATCCCACCATGGTGAAATGCGCTGCGAGATCGGCTCCACGATCAGCGCGTGCGTGCCATGTGCCCTGGCCGCGCGCAGGTTGTCGAGCAACTGGTCGCGGTTCTGGTCTTTCAGTTCGTTGACGACAAACGCCGCCACGATGATGGAGGTGTGCCTGGGAAAGCGGACGGTGGCCGCGTGTGCGCGGCGAACGTCTGAATGCAGGCCCAGTGACTTGTAGGTGAAGCGAGCCTCATCCAGCGTCCACGGGTGGGTGTCGAACCCCACGACGTCGAGCGCCGGCGTCACGGACCTGGCGACCGCCGAGCCGGCCACACCCGTGCCGCAGCCCAGGTCGACCACGACGCCTGGTTTCAGCGCAACGTTCAAGGTGCCGATGATGTGCTCGACGAGCAGGTAGTGGAGCGGTCCGTAGTAGAGCGCGAAGGCCGCCCGCTTGCCGGCGCCGTCTAGTGCCTTGTGGTCGGTGAGGGCCGACTCGCGCCGTTCGACGTATGCCGACGACAGCGCCCGCAACGCGCGCGTCACCTCGCTGAACGTCAGGTTGGCAAGGTGCCGCTCTTCCAACTGCCGGAGAAATGTGTCGGAGAGCACGGTGCTGGGGGGAATTTGGGGTGGATGACGGGATTCGAACCCGCGACAGCCGGAGCCACAGTCCGGAGCTCTACCCCTGAGCTACATCCACCATAGGGGCTGAACTTCTTAGTTTAGAGTTAAAACTGAAAAGTTCAAAGAGGTTCAGATTGTTCGCCCGAACGGACCGGTCCACCCATCGTGCGTGAGAGTGTTTTCCAGTTCCGCCTGCCGGCGGGCCAGCGTCGCCGAATCGTCGAAATGTTCGACGCGCTCCGAGCCGTCAGGCTGGATCACCACCAGTTCGAAGCCGGTGCCACTCGACGCATTTCGCGTCTCGCACCGGAAGAAGGTGCCTCGCCGTTCGTAAAACCAGACCATTCGATTCGTCTCTCTACGGCGAGACCAGCTTAGCATGATCCCTTTTCTCGGCCCGGCCGACCCGTTTCCCCCCGTGGAGCAGGCGCTCGACGATCCGGATGGCCTGCTGGCGGCCGGCGGGTCCTTGGGAGCCAAGCGGCTCGTTGAGGCCTATCGGCGCGGGATCTTTCCGTGGTTCAACGAGGGGGACCCGATCTTGTGGTGGTCGCCCGATCCGCGCACCATCCTGCGTCCGCCGTCGTTGCACATCTCGCACTCGCTGAAGAAGAAACTGAAGAAGGGGGCCTTCCTGGTCACGATCGACAAGGCCTTTGCGCGCGTCCTCGATGGTTGCGCCGCGCCCCGCGACGGGGAATCTGGCACCTGGCTCAGCGCGCCGATGCGGCGGGCCTACGGCACGCTCCATGCGTCCGGTCTCGCGCATTCCGTGGAAGTCTGGATGGAGGGCGAACTGGCCGGGGGCATCTACGGCGTGTCGATCGGCCGGATGTTCTACGGCGAATCCATGTTCACCCGCCGCACCGATGCTTCGAAGATCGCCCTGGCGCGGCTTGCCGCGCAGCTCGAACGCTGGCAGTTTCCGATGATCGATTGCCAGATGGAGACCGAGCACCTGATGTCCCTCGGCGCCGAGCGCGTGCCGCGCCGGCAGTTTGTCCTCGAAGTCGAACGGCTCGTCGCTGCGCCGGCCCCGCCCTGGATCCTGGATGACGACCTTGCCGGTGACGCCGCGCATGGGCCCGGAGCCAGGGGGCGCGAGGTCGAAGGGTTATGATCGAGGTGTGGCGGATCCCAAAGTTCGCGACCGGATCGAGCCCGATTCCCAGATCGAGGCCGGTCACCAGGAGCGCGTCGAACATCCACGGCTCTGGAAGGTCTTGCTGCACAACGACGACTTCACGACCCAGGAGTTCGTTGTCTGGGTGCTCGAGTCGATCTTTCATCTGCCGCACGCCGAGGCGTTCGCCATCATGATGCACGTCCACCAGCAGGGCGTCGGCGTCGCCGGCCTGTTTACGCGCGATGTCGCGGAAACCAAGGTCAAGGCCACCCAACAACTCGCCGAGCAGCACGAGTATCCGCTGCTGGTGACTCTCGAACCCGACATCCAGGATTCACAGGAATGAGCCGCACACCCGTGCCGTTCGCACCCGAGACGCTCGAGAGCATCCGTCGCGCGTTTCGCATTGCCTCCGACCGCCGTCACGACATGGTCAGCCTCGAGCACATGTTGCACGCGCTCAGCGAGGACCCGCAGGCGATGGACATCCTGTCGCGCTGCAAGGTCAACCTGGCGATGCTGCGCACCGACCTCGAAGAGGTGCTCGATCGCGCGTTCACGCCCGTGCCGGGCCGCAAGGCCGTGAAGCCTGAATCGACCCTTGGATTCGATCGCGTCGTCGAACGCGCGGTCGTGCACGCGGCGAATTCGAGCGCCCAGCAGGTCGAGAGCGGCGCGCTGCTGGTGTTCCTGCTCCACGAAGAGGAGAGCCACGCCGCGTACTTCCTGCGCAAGCAGGGCGTCGATCGGCTGACGTTACTGCGTGCGATCTCTCATGGCGCGCCCGAACCGGCCACGCCTGGTGGTGCGCCAGACGGAGGCGAAGGCGGCGTTGCGGCCGTCGATCCGCTGCAGGCCTACGCGACGGATCTGATTGCGAAGGCCTCGGCCGGCAGCATCGATCCGCTGATCGGTCGCGAGACCGAAGTTGAGCGCATGGTTCACGTGCTCTGCCGCCGCAGGAAGAACAACCCGCTGCTGGTCGGTGAGCCCGGCGTCGGCAAGACCGCATTGGCCGAAGGTCTGGCTCTGCGCATCCACAGCGGCGATGTGCCCGAAGCGCTGAAGACCGCGCGCGTGTTCGCGCTCGACATGGGCGCGCTGGTTGCCGGCACCCGCTATCGCGGCGACTTCGAGGAGCGCATCAAGCAGGTGCTCGATGCGCTGGCCAAGCACGATCAGGCGATCTTGTTCATCGACGAAATTCACACGCTGGTCGGCGCGGGTTCCGCCTCCGGCGGGACGATGGACGCCGGCAACCTGTTGAAGCCGGCCCTCGCCTCTGGTGCGCTCCGCTGCATTGGTTCGACGACGTTTTCAGACGTCCAGCAGTCGTTCGACAAGGACCGCGGGGTGTCACGCCGCTTCCTGAAAATCGATGTGCTGGAGCGCACGGACGCGGAGTCGATAGCGTTCCTGAAG
>JAYQOO010000144.1:0-9393 GCA_038144855.1 Acidimicrobiia bacterium
CGCTAACGCAATCTACCGGCACACGTTATGCAATCTCCTCGCGTGGAGGAGATTGTTATGTTTGCTCGCACTTCGGTGCTGACGTTTGGTTCGCTGGCTCTAGCGTCGCTGAGTCTTGTCTCAACGCCGATCGTGACCACGGCTGAGGCGCAAGTGTCCCGTATGCGGTTCCAGCAAATGGATCGCAACAACGACGGCCGCGTGACCCGGTAGGAATGGAACGGCTCCGCTCGCTCGTTCGACGTCCACGACTGGAACAACGACGGCGTCCTGTCTGGTGAAGAAGTGCGCGTCGGCGGCCGCCGCGCGCAGGATCTCGAACCTGCCGACCACAATCCGAATCGGTGGGAGACCAACCTGAACTGGACCCGCAACAGCTTTACCAGCCTGGACCACAACCGCGACGGCCGCTTGTCCAGCAACGAGTGGCACTTTGACCTGGAGACGTTCCGCCGCGTCGACCGCGATCGCAACAATTCGATCAACCTGAACGAATTCCTCGGAGAAGGCGTCGACGACATGCGCGGCGACAACTTCGACGACATGGACGCAAACAACAACGGACGCGTGGAACGCTCGGAGTGGTACGGCGGGCTGGCGGACTTCCGCTGGATGGATCGCAACAACGACGGGGTGCTGAGCCGCTACGAAGTGGTGGGTTCGCAGCCGAGCATGCCGGCGACGTGGAACGAGTTCAACAACCTGGACTACGACAAGAACGGTTCGTTGTCGCGTGCCGAGTGGCACTGGTCGAACCTGAGCTTCACGCAGCGCGATACCAATCGCGACGGCATCCTCTCGGCACGTGAATTCGATGCCGCCGGCGGGTCGCCGGTGATCGGCGCGATCGGCTCGCAGCCTGGCGCGCAGACCATCCTCGTCAACTCTCAACTGCGCTGGACGGACACGGGGATCACGGTGCGCGTCGGCGACGTGATCACCTTCAACACCAGTGGCCAGATCCAGTTGAGCGACAACGTGCAGGACGTGGCCAGGCCCGCCGGTTCGCTGAGCGGTCGCACATTCGCTGACGCGCCATTGTCTGGCGTCCTTGCCGGGGCCCTGATCGGCAAGATCGGCAACTACAACCCGATGGGCATCGGCAGCCAGGCGTCGATCACCGCGCCGGTCGCCGGCCGGCTGTATCTGGGCGTGAACGACGACCACCTGCCCGACAACCGTGGCGAATTCACGGTCCAGGTCGGCGTCCAACATCGATAAGGACCGGCGTCCTTAGCTACCGGCGGGCAGGCGGGAAACAGGCCACAAGACCAATGAAATTCAATTGGCTTGTGGCCTCTCTCATGTTGTTGGTAAGATTGAAAGTCTGTCGCGCCCATAGCTCAGCTGGATAGAGCGTCTGGCTACGAACCAGGAGGTCGAACGTTCGAATCGTTCTGGGCGCACCAATCGACGAAAACGCGTTTCCCCCTAAGGAAACGCGTTTTTTGCGTACCTGCACTACAATTTTTCATCCGGAGATCCGATGCAAAGACTTGGGCACGCAAAGGCGCTTTTCACATCAACAGCCGTAATTCTCACGACGGTCGCCGCGCTCGGTAGCCAGGACGGCGGGCAGCGGCCGCAAGAGGGCGGCATGACCGCCACGATTCCTGCGCCGATCGTCTCGGCAGCGGACAAGATCGCCAACGATCCGCAGATTGCGGCACTCCTGAAGGACCAGAGCACCGATGCCGCCGCGAAGGCGCGGTGGAACAACTTCCTCGAACTGGTGCGCATCCCGTCGCCGTCGCGCGAGGAGCACCTCAAGGCCGCCGAAATCCACAAGCGGTTGGTGACGGATTGGGGCTTCAGCCAGGCCGAAGTGATGACGCGCGCCGATGGCATGATCCCCGCCTCCGACACCAACATCGTCGACGGCCTGCCGGTCTACAACGCGTGCGTGGTGATCAAGGGGTCGTACTCGAGCTCTCCTGGCGCACAGAACTACAAAGGCCAGTACCCGAAGGTGCTCGTCGAAGGCCACATCGACGTCGTCAATCCCGAGACGCTGCCGAAGTCGGGCGATCCGAATATCCGCATCAAGCTGCAGCCGTACGCGCAGCCGGTAGTCGCCACGCCCGAGGAACTGGCAGCCATCCCCGTTGAGTTGTCGTTCGATGCCCGCGGACGGGTGATCGAGAACGAGCACTACGCCACGGCCAGCAAGATCTTCGCAAATGCCAAGGAAGCCGAAACCGGCGGCGGCGTGCGCATCTACGTGCCTGGCTACGGCGACATGATGCCCAGCACCGCCAACGCGTTCATCCTCGCGGCGGCAATGAAGAAGCACAACATCCGACCGGTCTACGACATCTGGATCTGCGGCACCGCCGGTGAGGAAGGCAAAGGCAACCTGGCCGGCATGAAGCAGCTCTACGGCTTCGACCAGAAGGCCGGCACCGGATCGAATCCGCTGAACTTCGTCGCGAACTTCGGTCTCGAAGGCGGCGGCACCGTCAACTTCCTCGGCAGCTATCGATTCGAGATGAAGTTCAAGGCGCCATCGCCGCGACAGGACGGGCCCAGTGCGGTTGCCGCCATGGCTGCAGCGATCGCGATGATCGCCAACGTGAAGACGCCGTCGGAACTTCGCCCGGGCGCGCCGCGCACCACCTACACCGTCGGCCGCGCCAGTTGCGAGCCCCCGCCCGCCGCCAACGCCGGCGTGCCGAGCTGCTCGCTCGAAGTCGACATGCGCTCACCGCGCACGGAAACGCTCGACGAGATCCGCAAGACGATCGAGCCGATGTTCCAGGCTGGCGTCAGCGCGGAGAACGCCCGGCACGGACGCAAGGACGGCAGCACGGAAGCGATCAGCCTCGAGCTGATGTGGTTTGGTCTGCGCCCGGCGTACGTCGCCAAGAGCGTCGACAACGTCGCCGTGCATGCCGGTCTGCAATCCGGCATTCAACTCGGAGCGCTGACCTCGACGATGGTCGGCACCGGATCCGGCAGCTTGAACGACAACGTGCCGGCCAACACCGGCATCCCAACCTATCAATTCACGCTGGCATCTTCGGCAGCCGGAGCCGGTGGGCACGCGTTCTGGGAATGGGGCACGCGAGGCGCACCGGCCACCGAAGTGGCGCGCATGCACCGGGTGCTGACCGCGGCGTTGATCGTCTCGGGATTCCACGCAGCGGACGGCACCATCGTGCCTCCGGCCGTGGGCCCGATGGGTGTGCGCACCCGCGAAGTCGTGAAGTAAGGGAGCCTCAATCATGAAGCGTCTGATCTATTTGCTCGCTCTTGTCATCGCTATCGCGGCGTCTGGTACACCCGCATTCGCTCAGCAGTCGGGCGGGTTGCGCATCGACTTCCAGGGCCCTGGCGGACACAGTTCCGGCGCCTACGGGCGCGTCAGCGCCCTCCACGCTGCCGCTCGCGCCGTCATCCTGATCCAGAAGGCGCTGCCGGCCGGAAGTTACCAGATCACGAACCTGACCGGGGGAAACTCGGTCAACTCAATCGCGTCCGATGGCCTGATCGAGCTCAAGCTGACGGCATCGAGTGCCGCGGCTTACAAGGAGCTGGTCGCGCTCGTCACCAAGGCCGCCGCCGAAGGCGCCGCCGCCGAGAACGCGTTTCGCGGCGTGAAGGCCGGAGACCTGACAGCCGGTGCCCCGGCAACGATCCGGTCGATCGTCAAGCCGATGTGAGTCCGGCGACTTTGTTGGTGCGCGAACGTCCCACTCGACCATGGCAGACGCGTCTCGTGGCTGTCGCACTTGCCTTTACCGCAGGGTGCGGCAGCGGCGCACCGCCCGCTGCGCCGGCTGAAGCGCCCAAGGCCGAGGCGAAGGGCAAGAAGGCACCTCCTGCCGAAAGCAAGAGCGTCGAGACCAGAGCCGACGAGATCATTGCCGACTTGAAAAAGCGGCAAGACGAGCAGGTTGGGATCCAGCAGAAAGCCGGCGGTTCCGAAGCCCGGCGCCTGCAGCAACAGTTCGCGCTCGCCAGCGCGCGCCTGCAAACCAGCCTGAAACGCCTGGATGATGCCCGCCGCCGGCTGAACGAGACCGAGCAACAACGCGAGGGCCAGCCGGCGTACGAGAAGGCGTTGCTGGAATTTTCCCGGGCGCAGCAGGCCTACGACCAGGATCAGTCCGCCGTGAATCGCGCACGCAGCGCGGCGCTGGCGGACGGCGTGCCTGCATCCAGCTTGCGATAACGCCTCGCGGCAATAGTTATAGAATCGGCGGTCGTGCGCCGGCTTCTTGTCGCCCTCCTCATCTGCATCGCCTCCGCGGCGCCGTCGGCGCAGGCGCCGAATGCACGCCCGAATGTCATCCTGATCATCACCGACGACGTCGGCTACGGTGACATTGGCAGCTACGGCGCGCCGGACATTCGCACACCCAACATCGATCGGCTGGCCGCGCGCGGCACTCGCTTCACTGATTTCTACGCCAACGGTTCAACGTGCACGCCGACGCGAGCCGGCTTGATCAGCGGTCGATACCAGCAGCGATTTGAACTGGAACGCCCGCTGAGCAACGCCACCACCAACGACGGCGGTCTCGGCCTTCCGGTCACCGGTCGATCATTGCCGCAATTGCTGAAAAATCACGGCTACGCGACCGCCTTGATCGGCAAGTGGCATCTCGGTTACCTGCCGCAGTTTTCGCCGAAGATGCACGGCTTCGACACGTTCTGGGGCTACAAGAGCGGCTATGTCGATTACTACCGGCACACCGACGGCGCCGGGCAGCACGATCTGTTCGACGGCGAGACCCCGACGCGGGCCGATGGTTACATGACCGACCTGATTACTGAGCGGTCGGTGAACTACATCACCGCTCATGCGCGTTCGCCGTTCTTCCTCGAGGTCGCGTACGGCGCGGCGCACTGGCCGTACCAGGTTCCCGATCAGCCATCGGTCGCCGAGCGCAACGCCGTCCACATGCTGGCCACCGACGAGAACAGTGGCACGCGCCAGGATTACGTGAAGATGATGGAACGTGCCGCCGCCCGCGGCGGCCACATCGGCGCCCCCCATGAAAAGGCCCGCGGCGCCCCCCACACGCTGATCATTTTCACCAACGACAACGGTGGCGAGTGGCTGTCCCGCAATACGCCGCTCTTTAACCGTAAGTACACGCTCTGGGAAGGCGGCATTCGCGTGCCCGCGATCGTGTCGTGGCCCGGGCGCCTGCCCGAGGGCCGCGTGACTGCACAGGTGGCGATCACCATGGATCTGAGCGCCACGATCCTGGCCGTGGCAGGCGCGACGGTTCCGCCGGACGCCCGGCTCGAAGGCATCAACCTGCTGCCGATCATCGAGGGCAAGGCGGCCGTGACGGATCGCACGCTGTTCTGGCGCGTGCGGGTGTCAGGGATCGAGCAGCGCGCGGTGCGCAGCGGCAACTGGAAGCTGTTGCACGAGGGCGGCGTTCGACTCTCGCTGTTTGATCTGTCGAACGACATTTCGGAGCGCACGGACCTTGCCGCATCGCGAACCGACATCGTCCGCCGACTGAACGAACAACTCCTCGCCTGGGAGAAGGACGTCGACAGCGAAGCGAAGTCCCGCGCCGGGAAATGAAGCGCGTCCCTGCTCACCGTCAGAACCGACGGCCGATTTCTCTGCGTCGACGTCACCAATCAAGGGCCATCCGAAAGCTTCTCTGCGATCGTGCAGCCCGGCCGCGGCACCGCCAGTGCGGCCATCGCCAAGACCGCGCTGTGGCACGACTCCACCGAGCCCGATCGCCCACTTGCGACCGGCGAAAGCGCAACCATCCGCCTGGCTCACCGCGATCGCCCGCCCACCGAGCTCGAGGACGACGACCGGAAGCACGTCCATCCCGAGGGTCCGCAAGCGTGGCGCATGTGGTTCTTGAAGCGCGGGATCGGCGCAGCGTCGGAACGGCTGTGCGGCGTGGTGCGTCGCCTCGGCTCGCAGGAGCACGATGGCATCACCCTGACGGTCATGTGCGACCGCAAGATGACGGTGAAGGGATTGTCACTCGACGGCGATGTCGCCACCGATGCTGACAGCGGCGAGCAATACCGCGTCGAGGATAGCTCGCGGCACTACCACCTCAAGCCGGCCTGACTACTTCCCTCTCGAAATGCCGTGGCCGATCGGGAACAGGCCGGGCAAGGCGATCGGCAGCTTGCCGGTGATCGGGATCTCTCCCGCCAGCGCCTTCACCGCTGACACCTCTGCGTAATCCGAGAAGTCATAGGTCAGCATCATCGCCGGCACTTCTGGCACGAACATCGGCGTATACGGATTGCCGAAGAACATCGTGACGAACGGCTGCTTGCGGCGTTCGCTGCCGCGCGAGAGATCCTGGAGCAGGCGCACGACCGCCGGCGCGAGATCGAGCCGGCCACTGCCCGACGAGGCGCGCACGAACACACCGGCCACGATCGCGTCGTAGTTGTCGGACATGGCACGGACGAGGTCGAGTTCTGATGGTGTGGCACGATCGGAGATCTCGACGGCCTCGAGGTTAGCCCAGCGAGACCGCAAGGCGGGGATCACCGAACGACTGGGCGCTGCGATCCGCCAACCCGATGGATAGTCGAGCACCGACAAGTACAGCACACTGCCGGTCCTGGGCGTCGGCAACGGCACGCTGTTGCGCGTGTCCTTGATCAGGGTGATCGAGCGTTCGCTGATCGTGCGGGCGACGGCATCGTGCTTGCGGCCGCCGACCGTCAACGGCACCGAATCCAGATTGACCGTGCGCGTGCGATGCAGGCCAAGTCGAGCCTTTGCGTCGAGCACCCGCCGGGCCGACTGCTCCACCCGCTCCCGTGGGATGTCGCCGCTTCTCACCGCGGCCACGATCGCGGCCGCAGCGGCGGCCGAATCCGGCGAATCCAGGATCACGTCGATGCCGGCCTTGACCGCGCGCACCGCTGCCTCGCCGGGTGACGCCATTTCGGTAATCGCCTGCATCTTCATCGAGTCCGAATAGATCAAGCCTTCGAAGCCAGGCCGCAACAGCGTTGAGATGACCTTGGGGCTGAAGGTTGCGGGGATCTTCTCTGCGTCGATCGCCGGCAATTCGATGTGCGCCACCATCACGCCGGCGGCGCCGGCCGCGATGCCGGCCCTAAATGGCGGCAACTCGATGGCATCGAGCCGCTCGCGCGGATGCGCCACCAGCGGCAAGCCCAGGTGCGAGTCAACGTCGGTATCGCCATGACCCGGGAAGTGCTTGAGCGTCGCCAGCATGCCGGCGTCCTGCATGCCGCGGACCCACCCCGCCACCATCTCGCCCGCCTTGGCCGGGTCTTCGCCGAAGGACCGGATATTGATCACCGGGTTGCGCGGGTTGTTGTTCACGTCGGCGACCGGACCGTAGTTCACGTGCACGCCCAGCGCCCGCGACTCTGCGCCCACCACCTTGCCGGCCTCGTAGGCCAGTTGTGGATCGCCGGTCGCCCCAAACGCCATCGCGCGCGGAAACTTGGTCGCGCCGGCAATGCGCATCTGCACGCCCCACTCGAAATCGGATGAGGTCAGTAACGGCAGGTTCGAGACTGACTGCAGGCGATTGAGAATCGACGCCAGCTCCATTGGCTGGCCAAGGATCACCGCCCCGTAGGTGTTGTTGAGCATGACCTGCGGGATCGGCTCGCTGCCGCCGAACGCGATCACGCCGCCAATGTGCGCTTCGTGCACCAGCTTCACCAGCTGCTCGTACTGGTCGCTGTCGCTGCTCATGTAGGTGGACTGGAACGGCGCAAAGATCATCTGGCCGACGATCTGTTCGAGCGACAGCTTCTTCAACGTCGCATCGACCCAGGCGCGACCGGCTTTGTCGGTCGCCGGCTGGCCATCGACCGTTGCCGTGGCCAGCAACGCCGCCGCAATCACGGGCAGGAATCGCTTCATCGGCACCACTATAATCGAGTGATGAGCAGTCAGGAGCATAAGGCGGCGGCCCCGGCCCGGGTGCGAGTCTTTGTGCTGACCGTGTCTGATACGCGCACCGACGCCAACGACGTGTCGGGCGACGCCATTGTTGATTTGCTGACCTCGGCCGGACATCACGTCACCGGCAAGACCATCGAGAAGGACGACGCCGCGCGAGTCGCCGAACTGGTGCGCCAGCAGGCGGCGATCGGCGATGTCGACGCCGTCATCACCACCGGCGGAACGGGACTCACCAGCCGCGACAGCACCTATGAAGCCATCGACGCGTTGTTGACCAAGCGACTGCCAGGCTTCGGCGAGATCTTCCGCATGCTCAGCTACCAGGACATCGGCCCATCGGCGATCATGAGCCGCGCCTGCGCGGGCACCATCGGGCGCGTCGTGGTCATTTCACTTCCGGGCGCAGCAAAGGCGGTTCGACTGGCGATGACGAAGCTCGTTGTCCCCGAACTCACCCATCTTGTTCAGCAGGCCACGAAATGAAATCCGAGATGAAGCCGATCCGCGAGACGATCCCGCTCGAAGAGGCGCGGCAGCTCATCGCCGAAGCCTGCGACCCTCTGACGCGCACCGAACTCGTGCGGCTGCTCGACGCCAACGGGCGCGTGGCAGCAGCCGACCTGCGCTCAACCAGGGACGTGCCGCCATTCTCGCGCGCGGGCATGGACGGCTTTGCGGTCCGCGCTGAAGACACGTTCGGCGCGAGTCGCTACGACGCCAAAGTGCTGCGCGTCATCGACAAGGTGTTCACCGGCCAGGTGCCGACGAAGTCCGTCGAACCCGGCACCGCGATCGAGATCGCCACCGGCGCGCCGATGCCCCAGGGCGCCGACGCCGTCGTGATGGTTGAGGAGACGGAACTGGCGGGTGCCGATGTCCGGGTGCTGACGCCCGTCTACCCCCGTCAGAATGTCGGCCGCCAGGGCGCGGACATTGTCGTTGGACAGACCGTCATTGCTCGAGGAGAGCAGCTCAATCCGAGCCGGATCGGCGCCATCGCCGCGCTCGGTATCGGTGAGGTCGAGGTGTTCGCCAAGCCGACCGTCGCAATCCTTTCGACCGGCAATGAGATCGCCGACCCAGGCCAGGAGCTGCAACCCGGACAGATCTACGACATCAATAAGTTCACCCTGAGCACGATCATCCAGGAACACGGCGGCGTGCCGGTTCCGTTTTCAACCGCGCAAGACACGCTCGACGCCCTCGAGCAGGCGATCGAGGCGTGCGCGTCGTGCGATGTGCTGGTGTTTTCTGGTGGGAGTTCAGTCGGCGAGCGCGACCTGATCCTCGACGTGATCAAGAAGAAGGGCGACATCGTCTTTCACGGGATCGCCGTCAAGCCAGGCAAGCCAACGGTGTTCGGCACGGTTGGCGGCAAGCCGATGTTCGGGATGCCAGGCTATCCAACCTCGTGCCTGTCGCAGGCCTACCTGCTGCTCGTGCCGGCGCTGCGCGCGATGGCGCGGCGCGCCCCCCCCCCAACCCCAACGAAT
>JAYQOO010000145.1:0-9390 GCA_038144855.1 Acidimicrobiia bacterium
GTAGTAAACTGCGCAGCGTGGAACAAATCGGCACCCCCCCTCCCGTCACGTTCGGACTAACCCCCGCGCAGTACAAGCACTGGAAACTCACGGTTGACGGCACGGTGGCGACGTTGGCCATGGACGTCCGTGAAGATGCCGGGCTCCGCCCGAACGACTACAAGCTGAAGCTGAACTCGTACGACCTTGGCGTTGATATCGAGCTGGCCGACATCCTGCAGCGTCTGCGCTTCGAGCATCCCGAAGTCCACGCCGTCGTGCTGACCAGCCTCAAGCCGCGCATTTTCTGCGCCGGCGCCAACATCTTCATGCTCGGCAGCTCCAGCCACGCGTTCAAGGTGAACTTCTGCAAGTTCACGAACGAGACCCGCCTCGGCATGGAGGACATGAGCGCCAACAGCGGCATCAAGTTCCTGGCGGCGGTCAACGGGATCTGCGCCGGTGGCGGTTACGAGCTGGCGCTGGCGTGCGACGAGATCGTGATCGTGGACGACGGCACGGCGTCGGTGGCGTTGCCTGAGACGCCGCTGCTCGGCGTGTTGCCAGGCACCGGCGGCCTGACGCGAGTCGTCGACAAGCGAAAGGTACGTCGCGACCTTGCTGACGACTTCAGTACCCTGACCGAAGGTGTGCGCGGCAAACGCGCCGTCGAAGGCCGGTTCGTGGATGCGACCTATCCGACCAGCAGGTTCCAGGACGCCGTCGCCAAACGCGCGCTGGAACTGGCGGCGATGTCCAATCGCCCCGCAAGCGGCCCAGGCATTACCCTCGGTCCGTTGTCGCCGTCGATCGATGGCGACGTCATTCAATACGAGTACGTGAAGGGCAGCATCGATCGGGCGAAGCGCACCTGTGAAATGACCATTGCCGCGCCTGATTCGCCGCAGCCTGCCAACGGTGATGAATATCTGCGGGCCGGCGACAGCTCATGGGCGGTGCGCGCGTTCCGCGAATTCGATGATGCGCTGCTGCGCCTGCGGTTGAACGAGCCGGAGATTGGCACGGTGATCGTGCGTGCGATCGGCGCCCCAGAGGCCGTCCTCGCCGTCGATGAGGTGCTGCACGCGAATCAATCACACTGGCTGGTGCGCGAGATCACCGGACTGATTCGCCGCACGCTGAAGCGCATGGACCTGACCTCGCGCAGCTTCTTCGCGCTGATCGAGCCCGGCAACGCGTTTGCCGGCACGTTGTTCGAGCTGGCGCTCGCCGCCGACCGCGCCTACATGATCGATCACCCGGATGACGACAACAGCGTTCGCCTGTCAAAGATGAACGGCGGCGCGTATCCGATGAGCAACGGTCTGTCGCGCCTGCAGGTGCGGTTCCTCGGCGAGCCGGCATCGGTGGATCGCGCGTTGTCGCACGATGGCCCGTTCGACCCGCAAGAAGCGCTCGCCGCCGGCCTGATCTTCTCGGCACCCGACGACATTGATTGGGACGATGAAGTGCGCATGGCGATCGAGGCGCGCGCGGCGTTCTCGCCCGATGCGCTCACCGGCATGGAAGCCAACCTGCGGTTTGCCGGCCCCGAGACCATGGAGACCAAGATCTTCGGCCGCCTCACGGCCTGGCAGAACTGGATCTTCCAGCGTCCGAATGCCGTGGGCGAGAAGGGCGCGCTCATGACCTACGGACGAGAGGGACGCCCAACGTTCGACTTCAAGAGGACCTAACCCGCAGAACGGACGTCGAAATGATTTCTGACGAGAAGATCCCGAATAACGTCGACCTTGCCGGCAACAAGCGGCTGCAACGCGCGCTGGAGCATTGGCAGCCCGCCTACCTGGATTGGTGGCGCGAAATGGGCCCGCCCGGATTCCAGGACAGCCACCAGGTCTACCTGCGCACCGCGATCAGCGTCGACGCCGCGGGATGGGCACACTTCGACTACGTGCGCCTGCCGGAGTATCGCTGGGGCATTTTTCTAGCCGAGCCGATTCCGGATCGCCGCATCGGCTTCGGCGACTTCAAGGGACAGCCGGTGTGGCAGGAAGTGCCCGGCGAGTTCAGAAACCAGCTCCGCCGCCTGATCGTCATCCAGGGCGACACCGAGCCGGCGAGCGTCGAGCAGCAGCGCTCGCTTGGCGCGCACTGCCCGAGCCTCTACGACCTGCGCAACTTGTTCCAGGTCAACGTTGAAGAAGGCCGTCACCTGTGGGCCATGGTGTATCTGCTGCACTCCTACTTCGGCCGCGACGGCCGTGAGGAAGCCGAGGCCCTGCTCGAACGCCGCAGCGGCAACGACGACACGCCGCGCATGCTCGAGGCGTTCAACGAACCGATCGATACCTGGCTGGACTTCTTCGCCTTCACGATGTTTACCGACCGCGACGGCAAGTCGCAGTTGCTGTCATTGTCGGAGAGCTCGCTCGATCCGCTGGCGCGCACCACGCGCTTCATGCTGACCGAGGAGGCGCACCACATGTTCGTCGGCGAGAGCGGCATCGCCCGCATCCTCGAGCGCACCTGCCAGCTGCTGCGCGACACCGGTTTTTCGGGCGACGTCCGCAAGGCCGGCGGCATCGACCTGCCGCTGATCCAGAAGTTCGTGAACTTCTGGTTCAGCCAGAGCCTGGACCTGCACGGCAGCGAAGTGTCGAGTAACGCCGCTGCCTACTTCTCGAACGGCCTCAAGGGCCGCGCTGAAGAAGACAAGTTCGACGACGACCACATCCTCGCCGGCAACATGTACGTGCTCGACATGATGGACGACAGCGGCCTGATCATTCGCGAAGAAGTGCCGATGCGCAATGCGCTCAACGAGGTGCTGCGCGACTGGTATGTCGGCGATTGCCAGGCCGGCGTCGATCGCTGGAACAAGCGCGTGCTCGAGGCGCACGGCATGTCCGAGCGCATCACGCTGCCGTCGCGCAAGTTCAACCGGCACGTGGGCGTCTATGCCGGCAAGCACTTCGACCCGTTCGGCCAGCAGCTGACCGCTGAAGAGTGGGAGCGAAAGAAGTACGAGTGGCTGCCGTCGCCGGAAGACAAGCAGTACCTGCACAGCATCCAGGTGCAGCCGGTCTACAAGCCCGGACAGTTCGCCAACTACATTGCGCCGCCGCAGCGTGGCATCAATCGCCAGCCGATCGACTTCGAATACGTCCGCACCGAAGCCTAGGCGGTTCGGGAATCAGCACGGAAGGCGCAGATGGCACAGATCAAGACAGTGGCAGTTCTTGGTGCGGGCACGATGGGGCACGGCATCGCTCATGCGGCGATGACCGCCGGTTACGACACGGTGATGTATGACGTGTCGCAGGCGGCCGTCGACAAGGGGAAGACCGCGATCCATGCGGTGATCGACAAGAGCGTGCAGCTTGGCAAGGCGACGCAGGACGATGCGGACGCGATGCGCGGCCGCTTGCGTCTCGCCACCGTTGTGGCTGATGCCGTCAAGCATGCCGACGTCGTCATTGAAGCGGCACCGGAGAAGATCGACCTCAAGCTGGCGTTGTTCCGTGACGTGCAGGCGGCGGCTCCAGCCCATGCCGTGCTCGCGTCAAATACCTCCGCGCTCAGCATCACCGAGATGGCGGCGGTCCTGGATCGGCCCGGCCGCATGGGCGGCATGCACTTCTTCAATCCCGTGCACCGGATGAAGCTGATCGAAATCGTCAAGGCGCTCGACACGACGCCGGAGACGATTGCGGTCATGGAGGAAGTCTCCGCGAAGATGGGGAAGGAGACCGTGCTCGTGAAGGAGTCGCCGGGCTTCATTACCACGCGCATCAACGCGATGATCGGCAACGAAGCGTTCTACATGCTGCAGGACGGCGTGGCCAGCGCGCGCGATATCGACAAGGGATTGAAGCTCGGGTTGAACCACCCGATGGGACCGTTCGAACTCGTCGATCTGGTGGGACTCGACACCCGCCTCAGCATCCTGCAATACCTGCATCGGACGCTGGGCGAGAAGTTTCGCCCCTGCCCCCTGTTGGAGCAGCACGTCGCTCAGGGACGTCTGGGCCGCAAGGTCGGCAAGGGCGTCTACGATTACTAGGCCAATCGCCTATTGAATAATTACTGATCCGATCAGCCCGGTGTTGGTGGGCTCATTGTGATCATGGAAGCCGCAGGTGCGCGCCGTGTTCAAGTTGCCGGACGTGCGTTGCTGGCCCGCCTGTAAGAAGCCCCACTGATTCAGTTCCGGGCACGTCGTGTGTTCCGGATGCGGATCCGACGACATATCGTGCGCACGATTGTGGTTGTTGATCATGGTCACGCGCCCACCGCGAGTGATCGTGACCGTGGCTGGCGTGACGCGTCCGTCGGCGCCGATCGTGATCGTGGCGGAGTCGGTTGGCGTCGAACTCGTCGTGGTCGTGGTCGTTGTCGTGGTGGTCGTGGTAGTCGGGCTCGTCGGGGTGCTCGTCGTGCCGCCGCCCCCGCCGCCACCACATGCCGCCGCTGTAACCGCGGTCAGGGCCGCCGCCGCGAGGCCGGTCCAGATCGTCTTGTTCATCAGAAGAACTTCCTCGAAAGATTGAAGCCGAGATACCAATTGTCGCCGGGGGCGCCGCCGCGCGCCACTTGCGCCATGGTCGTGCCGAATCCGTTCGACACGTTCAACTGGAAAACGTGTCCACCGTAGCGGGATTCAAAGCCGAAGCTCGCCTGGGTCACACCCTGCTTGAACCCTGCCAGTCGCGGCGACGCTTCCGCGAACAGATACATGTTACGTGATACCCGGAGCCGCGCGCCGACGCCGGCCATCATGGTGTAGTCATCCCCGTCGGTCGCCGCGAAGCTGGTGTTGTTGATGAACGACGGCTGCACATACAGGGCGCCACGATCGCCAAGTTCGCGCGACAGCACCACGGCTACACCCGGGGAGAACTCCTCGCTGAAGTTGTCGGTGCCATCCACGTTGGCCACGATGCTCAGGCCGAACGGGCTGTTGGCGTCACGAATGGCGATGTACTGGGCCTGGAACTGGATCGTGCGATCCGAGGTGCGATACACGCCGATATCGAGGCTCTTCGCCAGTCCGTACGACAGATCGATGCCAATCTGCGCGCCGCCGTCGAGGCCGAATGCGCGTTCCACGAGATCCCCGAAGTCACCTTCGCCGACCGGCCGCAGGAAACGATGCGTCAGCCGGAAGTTCATCCTGCCCTTCGGCAGCGGCAGGTTGGTGTTGAGGGTCGCGACCGTGAAGTCCGGTTGATTGTTGTTGGGGTCGCGATCGGGGTCGTCGTCTTGCGCGAGGGCTGGAACCGCGATCAGCGTCGCGGCCATGAATACGAGCAGGAGTTTTTTCATTGAGAAGGCTCTTGTCATTGAGGTGCCTTGGCCTCGACCACCAGCATACCCTTCATCTCGTCGTGGTCGTTGCCGCAAAATTCCGAGCAGAGGATGGGGAACTGCCCGGGGGCGTCGGCCACGAACTCGATCGTGACGGTCTCGCCGCCGCGGGGGATCCGCTTGTTCACCTTGAATTTCTTGATCTCGACGCCGTGCACCCCGTCGGCCGATTTCAGGACCAGCCGCACGCGTTCGCCTTCCTTGACTTCAATGCGTGAGGGTTCGAAGGTGAAGCGCTTGGCCACCACTTCGATCGTGCGCGGCTCGCCCTGCGCGGTACTCTGCATGGATTCAGTAGCCGCGACGAGGTCCTGCTGGGGCAGCATTACTGCCGTTCCCAGCAGGAGCGCCGTCCCCGCCGCGGCAACTGAATCCTTCAGAGCGATCGATGAGATAAACACTTGGCGGGAGACAAGCAAGGTCGATGCCGATTCACCGGTCGGGCAGATCGCGTGGATTATTCAGGAATTAGACGATCTTCCCGGAGCCTGACGGCCCCGATTCACCGCGGCACGTAACCGACTTACGGACAGCGTAACTAGGATTCGATGCGGTACTTCGCCAGGTAGTGGCTCAGCGCGCGTTGACTGATGCCCATCAATTCGGCCGCATCCTTCTTCACGCCACGAGCCTGCTCGAGCGCCTTCCGCATGGTTTCGCGTTCGGCCCACTCCAGGTTCTGGTGCAGCTTCAACGACGGAACGGCCGCCGTTGCGGGGGTAGACGTGGCGCTCATCAACCACACCGTGCGGCTGTTCAGGAGGGGAGTCGTGGCCAGGATCACGGCGCGCTCCATGGTGTTTTCGAGCTCACGGACGTTGCCGGGCCACTCGTAGCGCTGCAGCTCGGTCATGGCCTTGTCTTCCACACCCTCGATGGCCTTGCCGGTTCGCTCTGCGAACCGCCGCACGAAGTGTTCGACCAGCACGGGGATGTCTTCACGGCGTTCGCGCAGCGGCGGCATCTCGATCGGGATGACATTGAGGCGATAGAACAAGTCTTCGAGGAACTTGCCTTCCGCCACCAGCTGGCGCAGGTCGCGGTTGGTGGCTGCGATCACCCGCACGTCGACCTTCTGCGTACGCTCTGCGCCAAGCGGTTCGAACTCGCGTTCCTGCAGAACGCGCAGCAGCTTGGCCTGCACGGCCAGCGAGATGGTCCCGATTTCGTCGAGGAAAATGGTGCCGCCGTCGGCCAGCGCAAAGCGCCCCTTCTTGGTGAACGTCGCGCCGGTGAAGGCGCCGCGCACGTGGCCGAAGAGTTCGGATTCGAGCAGCGTCTCGGGAATGGCCGCGCAGTTCACCTTGATCAAGGGCATGTGGCGCTGCGCGCTGCGCGCATGGATGGCGCGCGCCACCAGCTCTTTGCCCGTACCGGTTTCCCCGGTCACCAACACCGTGCTTTTCGATTCGGCGACCAGCTCGGCGCGCGCGATCACGTCGAGGATCGCGCGGCTGCGGCCGATGATGCCGTAATGGTTGAACTCAGCGTCACGTTCGCTCAGCAGGTAGCGAAGCCCGGTCCGCGCGCGCTGGTCCTCCAATGCGCGCCGTGCCAGCACGAGCAGTTCGTCCACCTCGAAGGGCTTTTGCAGGTAGTCGCGGGCGCCGAGCTTCATGGCTTCGACGGCGCTCTCGATGCTGCCGTGCGCGGTCATCATCACGACGGCGGGCCGTTCTGACTCAGGCGCGTTGGCGGCGAGATCCCGAATCACGTCCAGGCCGGTGCGGTCGGGCATCAGGAAGTCGATGATCAGCAGGTCGAACGAGCGCTCGCTCAGCAGCCGCGTGGCGTCACTGGCGTTGGCTGCGGTGACGACCTCATGTCCGTCGTCGCGCAGCGCGCGGCCGAGCGTCTTGAGGATCTTCTCTTGGTCGTCTGCGAGCAGGATGCTACCGGGCACGGTCAGGAATCACCAGTCTACCGCGAAGAGTTCAGGCCGTCATTGGCGCGTCACCGATCTCGACGCGGAAGTCGGTGCCGGTGCCAGGGCGCGTCGCCACCGTGATCGATCCGCCCAGTCCTTCGATGATGTTCTTGGCGATGGCCAGCCCGAGTCCAGTGCCGGCGCGGCGGGTCGTGAAGTACGGATCGAAGATACGCGGGAGGTCCTCGTCCGCAATGCCCTTGCCGGTATCGCGGATGGTGATGCCGACGCGCCGCTGGCCGGACTTCTGTGTGATGAGCGTCACCGTGGCCCCCTCACGGCCTTCGATCGCGTTGGCGGCATTGGTCAGCAGGTTGACGAGCACGGTCCGCAGCCGCTCGCTGTCGGTCACCAATTCCGGCACATCGTCGGCCAACTCCAGCCTCACCGGCTTCGAGGTGCCGGCGCTGGCGGCTTGCACGGCATCCCTGCAGACCCGGTTGATGTCGGCGGGGGCTGGATCGAATCGAATCGGGCGGGCGACGTCCAGCACGTCGTTCACCAGGCTGTTGAGCCGGTTGATTTCCTCGTCGATGTCCTTGGCGGCGTCGCGCACATCCGCCGTCGAAGCCCCGTCGCGCCCCAGCGTGCGCAAGGCGCCCTTGATGATCATCAGCGGGTTGCGCACCTCGTGCGCGATGACCGTCGATAGCCGCCCAAGGGACGACAGCCGTTCGCGCTGTCCGGCCTCACGCTGGAACCGCGCGATCGAATCCGTCAGCGTGTTGAACGTCGTCGCCAGCATGTGCGCGTCGTCATCATCCCAGCCGCCTTGCTGACTGGTGGGAATCTTGCTCGTCAGGTCACCCGTTGCGGCGACGTGCCGCATGTGATCGGTGATCGATGCGAGCGGCCTGGTGATCGTGCGCGCGACGCCATAGCTGACGACAATGGCGAGCAAGGTGGCGCCGATGGCAATGCCGGCGAGGGCCGCCTGGATTGTGCCGAGCGTGCGCATGCGCTGGCTCCGGGAGCGCAGGATGATCGCTGTGGGCTCGCGCACGCCGCTGGTCGGGCCGAGGGCCTGCGCTACCGCCACGTACTCTTCGCCGCTGATCGACACCAGAGCCGTGCCCGTGGTCGTGAGCAACGGTGCCAGCGTGGCCGCGGCGTTGCCGCCGAGGGTCGACGCCCGCACTTCGCCGTCCATCGCGAAGGCGATATCGGCGCCGGTCAGCGCCTTGAACTGCGCGGCACGGTGTTCATCGAGCAGGTAGCCGACGCTGAGCACGCCGAGCAGTTCCGGGCGGTCGAGGCCGATGGTGACCGGGACGCTGACGACTTCCAGCACACCGCCCGGGTGCGACCAGAAATCGGGCGTTCCCCTGGCGTCAGCGGCCGGAACGACAGTGGCGGACCCGCCGGGCGGCTGAGGCCTGAACTCTCCGGCGAGCGCGAGCTCTTCGCCGCGCCGGGCCCTGACCAGCAGCAGGTCGGCGCCGGCTTGCACGCGGTAGTCTTCCGCGATCGGCGCGAGCGTGGGCCGGTCTCAGATTTCAAGGACCGCCTTGAACTTTGGCAGGTCGGCAATCAGCAGGGCGGTTCGCGAGAAGTTTTCGAATTGAGTGCGGCGCTGATCGTTGACGAGGGTCGCCGCCTCGGTGAGGTCGCCCTGCAGTTCGAGTTCGGTTTGCGTCGTCATGCGCGCACTCACGAAGTAGACGGCGGCGCCGATCGACAGCATGGCCAGCAGGGTGCTGGCGAGGAAAATACGGTTGGTGATGGATCCGAGCACGCCCATTACGGCACGACCAGATCGATCTCGGCCCAGCCGCCGGGTGGCACGACCACCGACCGCGTGACCGGCGGTTCTCCCTCGTACCAGCCGACGATCGAATAGGTGCCGGTCGGTAACCCTGGCAGCTCGAATCGTCCATCGACTCCGGTGACGTCGAAGAACGGATGGTTGAACACCAGCACGAACGCGCTCATGTGCGAATGAATATCGCAGAACACGCGCACCACGCCGGTGCGGTCCATGCGCACCCCCTTCGATTTGCCCGCTGCATACCGGCCGAGATCGAAGCGCTTCGCGCGCGACAGGGAAAACACGTTGTGGTAGGTGCGGTCGCTGTTGGGGAAATCCACCACCGTGCCCACCATGACGGCCAGGATATGCGGCACAAACGTCTCGTGACGCAGGTCCATGCTGG
>JAYQOO010000146.1:0-9346 GCA_038144855.1 Acidimicrobiia bacterium
AAAACGCCCCCCGTGGAATTCGCAATGGCGGCCCGATCGAGCAATTTGACGGCGAAAATCAGTGCGGCAAAAACAATCAGGTTCTTGTGCCACTGATCCGGTCGCAGCGAAACGAACAGGCTCGCCGCCGTTGACCGAGTCGCCACTGACGCGTGCCTTACTTGTAGCTCTTGATCGCTTCCGCCTCGGAATCGAACGTGTCGAACACCGTCAACAGCTTGGTGATCGACAGCAGATCTTCGATACGCTTGGTCAGATTCAGAAGCTTCAGGCTGCCGCCCTGGCGGCTCACCGTTGTGTAAGTGCGAACTACTTCGCCGAGGCCCGCGCTGTCGATGTACGGCACAGCTTCGAGGTTCAGCAACAGCTTCTTCTTACCGGCGGCCAGCAGGCTGTTGATCTTGTCCTTCAGCAACTCGTCGCCCTCGCCAAGGGTCATCTTGCCCTTGAGGTCGAGCACGGTCACATCGTTCACGGTGCGTTCGACGATTTCCATTCGCTAGGTCCTCTGCGTCGGGTAATGCCTTGCAAACGGCCAAGGGAAGTGCCCTTGGCCGCTGACAGCTTAGCTTTGCGCGCTCCGCGCGCACTACAGAAAGTGCCCGTAATCTACCACAGGCACATTGGAGTTACTCCGTTTCGCGGCGCATCTTCTTGCGATTGCGCTTCCGGGCCAACGCCTGCTTTGCGCGGCGCTTGTCGCCCGGCTTCAAGTAGAAGGAGTGCTTCTTGATGTCCTTGATGATGTCTTCCTGCTGCACCTTGCGCTTGAACCGGCGCAACGCGCTTTCGATCGACTCACCCTCTTGCAATTTCACTTCGGCCATCTCGTAGTCACCCCCTTCCTGGTCAGATTTCTGGCTCTACATCACCTGATCGCGAGATCGTCCCGACTCTCGCTCCAATCGGTGCTGGGCCAAGTATGCTAGGCTATCACATCCCTAGAAGCCGTTTTGGCGCAAAGAAGTCTTGTGTTGTCTTGCATTTACGGCGGGCCGGCCCCGAGGGCGGGCCAGTAAAATAGGCGGAAATGCGCATCCTTGTCCTTGGCTCCGGCGCGCGCGAGCACGCCCTGGCCTGGAAACTCTCCCAAGAACCTGCCGTCAGCCACGTCATTTGCGCCCCTGGCAATGCGGGTATCGGCCGCCAGGTGGCCCTGGCTCCGGTCGACGTCCTGGATACTGACGCCGTGCTGCGGCTCGTTGAGCAGGAACGGATCGACCTGACTGTGGTCGGACCGGAAGCCCCCCTCGGAAATGGCTTGGCCGACCGGTTTGAAGCGGTAGGCCGTCCGGTATTCGGCCCCACGAAGGCCGCCGCCCAGCTTGAGACCAGCAAGGCGTTCGCGAAGGACTTCATGTGGCGTCACCGGGTGCCGACCGCGAAGTACCGCGTCTGCACATCGGCCGCCGAGGCGTTGGCGGCGATCCGCTCGGGCGAGTTCGGCGACGCGCTGGTCGTGAAGGCCGACGGCCTGGCGGCCGGCAAGGGCGTGGTGGTTGCACCGGACCGCGCCACGGCGGAGGCGGCGGTGAGCGCCGCGATGGTCGACAAGAGTTTTGGCGACGCAGGCGCGCGCGTCGTCCTCGAAGAGATGCTCACTGGCCCAGAAGTCTCGTTCTTCGTCGTGGCCAACGGCGATCAATACGTGCCGCTGTTGTCGGCCCAGGATCACAAGCGGATCTTCGACAACGACCAGGGTCCCAATACCGGCGGCATGGGCGCCTTCTCGCCGAGCCCCTTGATGACACCCGAGCTTCAGCAGCAGATCGAGGCCACGATCGTCCAGCCGGTGTTGAGGGGAATGGCCGCCGAAGGGAATCCGTTCCGCGGCTTTCTCTACTGCGGCCTGATGCTGACGCCGGCCGGGCCCAAGGTCATCGAGTTCAACGTGCGATTCGGCGATCCAGAGGCACAAGTCGTGTTGCCGCTGCTGCCGTCGTTGTTGTCGATGCTCCGCCTAAATACGGAGCCTTCAGGGTCAACCGGAACAGCGGCTACCCCTGGAACAGAAGCGAGCGCTGGAACACCAGCTACCACCGGCCCAGCAGCTACCTCCGGAACACCTGCGGCGTCCGGCTTCAGCCGGACTGTTGCCGTCGGCGTTGTCCTCGCCGCTCACGGATACCCAGGTGAGGTGCGGACCGGTGATGTCATTCACGGACTTGATGAGGTCGCCCGCGATTGCCCCGACGTGCAGGTCTTTTTTGCGGGCGTGAAGCAGAAGGGCCGCGAGCTGGTGACGTCAGGCGGGCGCGTCATGACGGTGATGGCGCAGGCGCCGTCCTACGACATCGCCATGGCCCGCGCCTACGAAGCCGCGAGCAAGATCAGGTTTGACGGGATGCAGTGTCGGCGCGATATCGGCAAGAAGGCCCTGAGCGTCTGAGCCCGCCTCTATTGCGCGGGCAAGAGCGCCTTGAGCGCGTCGTCGAGATGCCCGCGAAAGGTGTTGGTGTTGTGGCCTTCCGAGACTTCGAGGTAGCTGACCGGCGCCTGGTATTCGTCCAGGGTAGTGCGCAGCAGTCGAGCGCCGTCGATCATTGAGTCGTAGACGCCGCCCATAACGAAAAACTTGATCGAGACGACCGCGGCCCGCGCCGCCGCCTGGTTCGAAACCACCGTCGCGGCTTGCACCGGCGGCGCAATTGCCGCGCACAGTCCGAACACCGAAGGTGCCGCCACGGCGAGGTCAACCGCGCCATACGCGGCCAGCGAGCTGCCGAGAATGATGCGGTGATCCGGCGTGGGGAAGGTGCGGAAGCGCTTGTCGACCGACGGCACCAGCTCGTTGGCGATAAAGGCGCGCCATTTCGGACTGCGCGAGTATTCCTCTTGCCGGTCGGCCGGTTCCGAGAACACCACGATGACCGGCGGAATCGATTTGTTGGCAATCAGGTGATCAAGCACCTTCGGCACGTCCATCTTCTCGACGTAGTTGGCGCCGTCGAGAACGTAGGCGACCGGATAGAGGGCGTCGGTGGCTCCGGCGTATCCGGCCGGCAGGTAGTACCAAATGCGTCGCGAACTGCCCAGCGCGCGGGAGGTAAACGTCTCGGCGATCAACTCGCCCTTCGGCGCGGATCCGATCTCGTCGACCTCCGGCTGGGCGACGAAGAACGGCATCCGGATCTCTGAGCGCGGACCAGCAAACGCCTGCACCGTGCGCGTGTTCAGGGGATCGGTGGCGTAGTCCTTGTCGTAGAGGAAGCCGTATTCGAGCCGCGCGTTCGTGTACGACTTGCTTTCGACGAAGCCCCAGCTCGAGCCTTCGATCCGGGTCGTCACGCCGATCGTCGAGTCGTAACCTTGTGGCGTGACAGCCCAGGCATTGAAGTCGCCAACCACGCGTGGCTGGACGCCGTTCTTGTCCTTGACCGGAAAGATCAGCCGCGTCTGATTCTCGACCAGCGGCGTACCGCCTTTGGAGGCGATGTATTTCTCGATCGCCGCATCGCGCTGCGCGTTGTCGGCCAGACTCGGAAGCTGCTTCTGTAACGCCGACCACGACTGCGGCTCGCTCGCGCACCCGGCCATCAGGAGCAATCCGACGATCACACCGACGCACCTACGCACCTCGCACCCCCGCACTCTTGCCGGCCGACTGTCCTTCGACAATCAGCTGACCGCAGGCGGCGCGGATATCGCGGCCACGGCTCTTCCGTACAGACACCATCAAGCCGCGATCGGCCAGGATCTTCGCAAACGTGTTGATGCGATCGTCGGACGGCCGCTCGAACGGGATCCCCGGTGCGGCGTTGAGCGGCAGCAGGTTGACCTTGGCCTTGACGCCCGACAGCACCTTCACCAGTTTGCGGGCGTCGGCATCCGAATCGTTGACGCCGGCGAGCATGACGTACTCGAACATGATGCGGCGACGCTTGGAGAGGGGGAAGCGCTTGCAGGCATCGACCACGTCCTGCATCGTGTACTTCTTGTTCACCGGCACGATGGCGGCACGAGTCTCCTCGGTTGCTGCGTGCAACGACACCGCGAGGTTGGGCATCAACTCTTCCTGCGCCAGCTTGTCCATCTGCGGCACCAGGCCGACCGTCGACAACGTCACGCGCTTTGGATGCATGTCGAAGCCTTCTTTCTGGTTCAGCATCCGCATCGCCTTCATCGTGTTGTCGTAGTTCTGCAGCGGCTCGCCCATGCCCATCAGGACAATGTTGAACGGCTTGTCGAGGAGATTGGTCGATCGCGCGAGCAGCCGTACCTGGCCGGCAATCTCGGCGGCTGTCAGGTGGCGAATCAGTCCCATCTTGCCGGTGAGGCAGAACGCGCAGCCCATGGCGCAGCCGACTTGCGTCGAGACGCAGAACGTCTGCTTGGGCGTGTCGGGGATGAAGACCGCTTCGATGCGTTTGCCATCGGAGAGACGCAGCGCGAACTTTTGCGTGCCGTCTTCTGAAAGCGCGTGCTGCTCGACCTCGGGCAGGGAGATCGAGGCCTTCTCTTCGAGCGCCGTCCGTAACTCGCGGCTGAGATTCGTCATCGAGGCGAAGTCGGTGACGCCGCGCTTCCAGATCCACTGGTAGATCTGCCGGGCGTGAAATTTCTTGTGCCCGAGGGTTTCGACGAACGATTCGAGCTCGGACAACTCCAGTCCGGCCAGGTCGGTCTTCACCCTCACATTGTAGCGCCCTGAAACCGCGCTCGGAGTGCGACAAGTGTCCGGGAGATCGAGTCGCGTGCGACACCGCTGACGATGGGCCTGATGAGGGGTCCGATGATCGGCGGCAGGTCGCGGCTGAGCGACAGTGACTCCACCTCCACCACCACGCCGTCGCCCAGCTGCTTGTAGCGCCAGTAGGAATTTAGCCGCCACATGTAGCCGTGATCGTTGCCCTCGGGCATCGCCCGTTCGCGCGCGCTGCCGGCGTTCTCGATCTCAACGATGCGCGTGGACAGGCTGGTGCTCGTCGCCCGATCCCACGCCAGCCTCTTGTAGGTCACGTCATACTCCGTGTCGTACACGACGGTGACGATCTTGTTGCGCCTGACCCGAAGGAACAGCGCTTGCGCGTCTGGTCCGCGCGGCACGACGCGCGAGCTGATCACGTCCTCCTGCTGATGCTGATCGCTCGGGCCCTGCAACACCTTGAGCAGGTGATCGAGCGTCACTCGCGGGACGAGCACGGTCCCCCGCCAGTGATTGATCAGCCCGCCTTCGATCGGCACTTCGCTCACGTCCGGAGAAAAGGCCGTGGTGACGATGACGTCGCCACGCCTCAATGCCGCCAGGGTCCGGGTCAGTTGCGGGGGCGGCTGTCGCTCGATGTCGAGGAATGGGTGGCTCGCCGTCAGTTCCCGCGCCCGTCGCGATTCCACGGCGGCGGCATAGCTGTTGAACTCACGCACCGTCTTCGGCTGCAAGGTAGCGTCACCGCTGGCAGAGGCGCTGCCCGCTACGCCGAGCATCGCGAGCACCATCCCCGCCTTGAACACCAGTCGATCCGCGCTGACGAAGTTGACGACCGAAAGCGCCGCCATGCTGGCGACGTTCGCGACGAGCGGATGCAGTCCCGTCGCTTCCACGAAGTACGCGGACAAGAAGATGCGGCCGCTCATCGCTTCGTCTCCTCGATAAAGAGTGCGTGCGTGTTGACGACGGACGTGACCAGGAACGTCGCGACCAGCCCGATCACGCCGGCGATGCCGCCCAGGTCCCACAACAGCACCGGCCCGAGCGCGGGAACATCAACGACCGGCATGGTGATCAGCGCGAGCGCACCCGCGGCGAGCACCAGCCGCAGCTCCGTCGGTCCAACGCCGATGAACGACATCTTGAACACGCCCCTGGCGTGGGTGGCGAGATAGGCCTCGGCTGAGACCAGGAAGAAGGCGGCCACCACGAGCGTGGCGATCAGCGGCGACATGAATCCGGACGCCGCCAGGCCCGTGAACAACAGGGCCGTGCCGGCCAGGTCGATCACGTGATCGACGTAATAGCCGTAGCGCGGCCGCTGCTGATCCCGGACGCGGGCGACGGTGCCGTCGAGGCTGTCGCCGAACCAGTTGAGCACCAGGCACAACACCACAAGTGACGCGCCTGCAACAGGATCCGACTGAGCGATGACGAAAGATGCACCCGCACCGGCCATCGCAACCAGGCCGAGCGCCGACAGGTGGTCAGAGTTGATCCAGCGCGGCAGCCGCTCGGCGATCCAGATCAGGGTGCGCTTTTCGGCGGCGGCGAAGACGCTGTTGTGCTGGCGAACATGAGTCGCAGTCATATTTTTCCCTCCGGGCCATCTGTGCGTGCTGCGGCCCTTGCCCGGTAATGTGCGGGCGAGCGAAAAAGCGGCTCATTCTGATATGCTCTGTAGGTTAATTCCCTCTGCCGTAATCACTTAAGCACGGCAGGTTTCCCACGTGACCGAACCGAATATCCGCCGAACCGTGCTAGCCAACGGTGTCCGCCTCGCCACCGAGCGGATGCCACACGTGCGCTCGGTCGCCGTCGGCATCTGGCTCACGCGCGGATCGCGTCACGAGCCCGGCGAACATCCCGGCATCGCGCACTTCGTCGAGCACATGCTCTTCAAGGGCACGCCGACGCGCAACGCCGAGGAAATCGCGCAACAGGTGGACTCCATCGGCGGCCAGATCGACGCGTTCACGTCGAAGGAGTACGCCGGCTATTACCTCAAGGTGCTCGATGAGCACCTGCCGCTCGCGGTCGACATCCTTGCCGACCTGATCTGCAATCCGCTGTTTGCCGAAGACGACATCGAGCGCGAGAAGAAGGTGATTCTCGAAGAGATCAAGATGGTCGAGGACACCCCCGACGATCTGGTGCATGAGCTCTTCGCCGAAGGCTTCTGGGTCAACCATCCGCTGGGCCGGCCGATTCTCGGCACGCCGGCAAGCGTCAGCGCGCTCAATCAGGCCACCCTCAAGCAGTACTTCGCACAGACCTACGTCGCGTCGAACTTCGTCGTGGTCGCGGTCGGCAATCTTGAACATGGCCGCGTGCAGGAGTTGCTCGAGAAGGCCCTGCGTAACGCGCCGCACACCGGTCCAGCCGCCGTGTCGTCGGCACCCGTCGTCGAATCCGTGATCCAGGTGCGCAAGAAGGACCTCGAGCAGAGCCACATCGTGTTTGGCACCGAGGCGCTGCCGCAGCACCATCCCGACCGCTACGCAGGCTACGCGCTCAACACCACGCTTGGCGGCTCGATGAGCTCGCGCCTGTTCCAGAACGTGCGCGAGAAGCGCGGCCTGGCGTATTCCGTGTTTTCCGGCCTGTCCGCTTACCAGGATGCCGGCGCCCTCAGCATCTACGCGGGTTGCGCCAACGACGCGGTCGCCGAGCTGATCGACGTCGTCGTCGCCGAGATCCGCCAGATGAAGGCGGACGGGCTCGACCCCGTCGAGTTGCGGCGCGCCAAGGATCACCTGAAGGGTTCGCTGATGCTTGGTCTCGAGAGCACCTCGAGCCGGATGTCTCACCTGGCGCGGCAGGAGATGTACCGCGAACACACCTTCAGCCTCGACGACATGCTGGCGGCCATCGAACACGTCAGCGCGGATGACGTGCTGAAACTCGCCGACAGGTTTTTCACGAACGGTTCGCTTGCCGTGACCGTGCTTGGAAACGTAAATGGACTGCAAGTGACGAAGGAGCAGTTGGCACTGTGAATATTGGCGGCACGCTGTTAGCCGAAAGCCGTAAGCCGGAATGATCCCGCGCTACACCAACCCCGAAATGGGCCGCATCTGGAGCGAGCAGCGTCGTTACGAGACCTGGCTCCAGGTGGAACTGGCCGCGACCGACTCCATGGCCGCTGCCGGCATCGTGCCCGCTGACGCCGCCCGCGAGCTGCGCGACAAGGGCGCGTTCAACATCGCGCGCATCGACGAAATCGAAAAGACGACGCAGCACGACGTGATCGCGTTCACGACGTCGGTCGCTGAGATTGTCGGGCCCTCGGCCCGCTGGCTGCATTTCGGCCTGACATCCTCCGACGTCGTCGACACCGCGCAGGCGATCCAGATGGTCGAAGCCTGCGACCTGATTCTCAAGAACATGGCGACCCTTGGCGAGACGATCAAGACCCGGGCCGCCGAGCACAAGCTCACGCCGATGATCGGCCGCACGCACGGTGTGCACGCCGAAGTGATGACGTTTGGCCTGAAGCTGGCGCTCTGGTACGCCGAATGGATGCGTGACATCGAGCGCGTGCGGCGCGCGCGCGAGGCCGTGCGGGTCGGCAAGATCTCGGGTGCCGTTGGCACGTTTGCGCACCTTGATCCGTCGATCGAAGCCGATGTCTGCAAGCGGCTGGGCCTCGAGCCGGCGCCGATCTCATCGCAGGTCATTCAGCGCGACCGCCATGCCGAATTGCTGACGGCGCTGGCGATCACCGCCGCGTCGCTCGAGAAGTTCGCGCTCGAGATTCGCGGGCTGCAAAAGACCGAGATCGGCGAAGTCGAAGAGCCGTTCGGCAAGGGCCAGAAGGGCTCGTCGGCCATGCCGCACAAGCGCAACCCGATTGGCTGTGAGCAGATCGTCGGCCTGGCGCGGTTGATTCGCGGCAACGCCATGGCAGCGCTCGAGAACATTGCGTTGTGGCACGAGCGCGACATCTCGCACTCGTCGGTCGAACGCGTCATTCTGCCCGACAGCTTCATCGCCCTTGACCACATGCTGCGCCGCTTCACGCGCATCGTGTCGGGCATGGTTGTCTATCCCGACCGGATGCTCGAGAACCTGAATCGCTCGCGCGGGGTGGTGTTCTCCGGCCAGGTGCTGCTGGAGCTGGCGCGCCACGGCGTGTCGCGCGAGCAGGCCTATGAATGGGTGCAGCGCAACGCCATGAAGTCCTTCCACGAGAAACAGGATTTCAAGGGGCTGCTGCTGGCCGACGCCGACATTCTCAAGGTGTTGCCGGCGGCGGAAGTTGAAAAAGCATTTGATTTGAAGGAACAGCTCCGCAACGTCGATGCGGTGTTCAAGAGGGTCTTCACAGCATGAAAGCTCGCGTCTACGTCACGCTGAAACCGTCAGTGTTCGATCCACAGGGGCACGTTGTCGCCGAGGCCCTCGTGACCCTCGGCTACCAGGACGTGAAGGACGTCCGCCAGGGCAAGTTCTTCGAGGTGGAGCTGGCCGATACCGATGCCGCGACGGCCAAGGCGCGCGTCACCGAGATGGCCGACAAGCTGCTGGCCAATCCGGTGATCGAAAGCTATCGCGTCGAGGTACTGCAGTGAAGTTCGCAGTCGTCGTGTTTCCCGGATCGAATTCGGATTACGACGCCTTTTACGCCGCTTCACGGGTCGTCGGCGAACACGCCGAACTGATCTGGCCCAAGGCCCCCGACCTGAAGGGCGCCGA
>JAYQOO010000147.1:0-9324 GCA_038144855.1 Acidimicrobiia bacterium
ATCCAGGCGCGCCGGCTGCGCACCAGGCTCGCGCGCTACTACCGCGACGAGGGCAACGCCGACGAGATGTTCATTGACCTGCCGAAGGGCGGATACGCCCCGGTCTTCCGCCTGCGCGACGACGCGCCGGCCAAGCGATCGCTGACGGCGACGCTAGCGAGCCGAAATACGGTCGCGGTGTTGCCGATCAAGGACGACAGCCCGGGCAGCAGCCTGGACTACTTCTGCCGCGGCTTGCGCGACGAGATCGTGCACGCCCTCACGCCAATCAAGGCGCTGCGCGTGCTCGCCCCCCGAACCGATGATGCTGCCGGCCAGCTTGACGCGGATGTCGGCGAGGCGGCGCTGGTCATTACCGGAGGGGTGCGATCGGCGCGCGAGCGTCTGCGCGTCACGATTCACATGGTCGATGGTGCCAGCGGGTTCTACCTCTGGTCCGAATCGACGGATGTAGAACTGGCCGATCCGGTGAGCGGCCAGGAGTTGATCGCGCGGGTGGTGGCGGACAAAGTCGCGCCAGAAGTCGAAAGCGACGGCCTGCCGGGCGCCAGGCGGCAGTCCGACAATCTTGCCGCCCGCAACCTGTATCTCCAGGGCCGCTATCACCTCAATCAGCGCACGGAAGAAGGCCTGCATAAGGCGGTCGAGTTCTTCGAGAAGGCGATCGTCGAGGATTCACAGTTCTCGCTGGCGCACAGCGGCGTCGCCGACGCGTACGGGCTGCTGGCCCACTACGGCGTCCTCGGACCGGCGGATGTGTGGGCGAAAGCCGCGTCGAGCGCCGCATCGGCGGTGATGCTCGACGGACATTCGGCCGAAGCGCACACGTCGCTTGCGCACGTGCGAGCGACGCAGGACTGGGACTTCGTGGGCGCGGAGCACCTGTTCCAGAAGGCGATCCAGTTGAATCCCCGCTACGCGACGGCACGGCACTGGTACGCCATGTCGTGCCTGGTTCCCATGGGCCGCCTTGATGAAGCGCTGGAGCAAGTACTGCTCGCCCAGTCGCTCGACCCGGTGTCGTCGATCATTGCAAGAGACGTGGCGGTCATCCAGTACTATCGCCGCGATTTCGACGCGGCACTCGAACAGTGCGACCACGCCATCGAGCTCAATCCCCACTTTGCGCCGGCATATCTCACGCTTGGGCTGGTCCAGGAACAACGCAAGGAACTGGACGAAGCCGCGGCGGCGTACCTCAGGGCGGTCGACCTCGCGCCGAATTCGCTGCGGCTGCAGAGCGCGCTGGCGCGCGCCCTCGCGCTGTCAGGAAAGACGGATCGCGCCGTGGAGACACTGCACACCCTCAACCAGATGGCGTCGGCGCGTTACGTCTCACCGGTCGAATTCATGACCAATGCGTTTGCGTCCGGAGATCGCGAAGCGGGATTCCGCTGGCTGACCAAGGCGTGCGATGAACGTTGTTTCGAAATGTTGACGCTCAAAGCCGACCCGCGCTTCGAGTCGATCAGCAGCGACCCGCGCTTCGAGGCCGTGACCAGCCGGGTCGGTCTCGGCTAGCTCAGTCGGCGCGCATCGACCACTTCAGCGCCTCGAAGTACATCGTCTGCAGCCACTTCTCGTCCCACAGCTCACGCGGGTGCCCGAGCGTCGAATAGAAGACACGGCCCCGGCCGTAGGTCTTGGTGTAGGCGGCCACGAAATCACGGTCGGTGCGGTGGACCAGCGGCGCCTTCAGATCCAGTTTCCCGGCATCCAGGCGCGCCAGCACGTGCACGTTCTTCCGGTCGAAGTCCTTGAGCTGATAGTGCTCGTCAACGACCGGAAAGGTGGCAGGCAAATGCCGCGTGATCGGCGATGTTCGATCCTCCACCACGACCGTTGCCTCGCTGATCCCCCACGGATGCTCATCGAAGCGCCCACCCACCATGTCGCCAAATTCCGGCCACGAGAAGAATGCCGTCGCCCCGGCGTGGGTCGACACGAACCCTTTGCCGTCGTCGCGCACGAATGACAACAGGTCCGCGCGCTGCTGCGCGTCGAGATCGATCTCACGCACGCCGAAGAAGAAGATGGCGTCGAAGTAGTTCAGATTGCGGGCCAGAAACTGCTCGCCGCTGGCGATGCCCGTCCCCTGTCGGAACAGGATGGGCGACTTGGTGATCGACTGCGAATCGGTGCGGATGATGGTGTCGTAGAGGCCGGACTCCCATCCCAGCCGCTCGATCGTGCTCAGCGCGTGCGTGATGGATTCGTGCTGGTAGCCGCCGCGCACGTCGGCCCAGGCGAGCACATGCTTAGGAAAGGTCCTCGGAGCTGGGGAAGCGGCCCCGAGGACCGTCAACGACAGTATTGCGGCCGCAATACCACCGCCGAACCTCATTCGCCGGCCCGCAACACCCACTTCATGCCTTCCAGGAACATCTGGGCGACATCACGGTTGTCGTAGATCGCAGCGTCATGGCCGAACGACGAATACATCACGCGGCCCTTGCCGTAGTTCTTCGTCCACACCAGCGGAAAGGCCTTGTTGCGCAGTTCCGGATGGGCGGGCATCTTCGAGACGTCGAGGCGCAGCAGGACGCGTGCATCAGGCGAGAAACTCTTCGCCTGGTAGAACTCGTCGTTGATCGTGAACGTCTGTGGAAAGTGTCTGGTGATCGGCGAGTCCTTGGCCTCGTTGATCACGGTTCCGGTTTCATGCCACGGGTGGCCGTCGTAGCGGGCGCCGAGCAAGTCACCAAACTCCGGCCAGGACTCAAACGCCGTCAGCGCGGTGTGTGCGGCGACGATGCCCTTGCCGTCATCGCGGACAAACGCCAGCAGTTCTTTCTTCTGCTCGTCGTCGATCGGCACGTCACGATGGCCGAGGAAAAAAATCGCATCGACCATGGCGAGGCTCGGGCCACCACTGGCCGGTTCCCCGGTGGTGCGCCTGGGCTGCTTCGAGATGATGTTCGAGTCGGTCCGAATGAAGGTGTCGTACGCGCCGGACTCGTAACCAAGCCGCTCGATCACCGACAGCGCGTGCGAGGTCGACTCGTGCTGCGCGATGCCGTTACGGGTGTCGGCCCAGGCGAGCACGACCTTCCTGGCCCGCGGCGCCTGCGGGCGCGGCGCTCTGGGTGGCCCCTGCTGGGCCTCCACCTGCAGCAGCGCGCCGCTCACCAGCAGGGCCAGCACGATCCATACTCGCGGTCGTCTCATCGCAGTCTCCTACGGCAGCCGGAACGCGACCACTTCGTCGCTCTGCGGGCTGCGGAGGAACCCGCCGCCGCCCACGGTGATCGCCACATACTGCTTGCCGTCCTTGCCCATGTAGGTCGACGGAATCGCATGGGCGGGTACCGTCAACTTCGTCTTCCATAGTTCGGCGCCGTTGCGGGCGTCGAACGCTCTGAAGTAGCCATCGGTCGTGGCCGCAATGAACACCAGGTCACCGGCGGTCGTGATCGCCCCGCCAAGGCTGGGCCGGCCGGCTTTGATGCCCTTCGCCTCGAGTTCATCGAAGCTGCCCAGCGGCACACGCCAGGCAATGTCGCCGGTATTGGTATTGACCGCCACCAGTTCGCCCCAGGGCGTCGGCGCGCACGAGTACTGCGTCTTCTGATCCCAGAAGCGGCCGCCCTCGGGCGTCACCTTACGATACGGCTCGCGGCTGCGAGGCGGGCCACCGCCGGCACCAAAACCGCCGCGGCCGCCGGGCGCTCCGGCGCCGCCACGGGCCCCGGCGCCGGGCTGATCACCACCGAGCGGCGCGCCATCACTCTTCTCGAGATGGCCCCACTGCCCCGCGTTCATGATGTTCGTCACGACGAGATTCAGCTTCTTGTTATAGGCCACGCCACCCCAATTGCCGCCGCCGATCGCGCCGGGAAACACCACGACGTCCTGGTCGACCTTCCAGGGCGTGTACGGGACCGAGTCCTGGAGCTTGTACTTCTCCCAGAGCCCCTGGCAGTAAGCGGTATGTTCGGGCGAGATGTTGGTGGGCAGCTCGGCGCGCGTGATCGAGTTGCGGGCCAGGGGCGCCGGCTTGACCGGGAACGGTTGGGTCGGCGAGGTCTTCTCACCAGGAACCGTGCTCTGGGGCACCGGCCGCTCCTCCATGCCGAAGATCGGCGCACCGGTCACGCGGTCGAAGATGAACAGCAAGCCCATCTTCGTGATCTGCGCCACGGCCGGCACGGTCTTGCCGTTCCGGGTCACGTCGATCAGGGTCGGGTGAGCGCCGAGATCGTTATCCCAGATATCGTGGTGCACCAGTTGCTGGTGCCACAGCTTCCTGCCGGTGGCGATGTCGAGCGCCACGAGTGACGTGCCATAGAGGTTGTCGCCGGGACGCGTGACGCCCACGTAGTCGTTCTCGCCGGCGATTGATGTCGGCACATAGACAATGCCCCGTTCGGCATCGACGGCGAGGTAGCCCCACGCGTTGGTGCCGCCGACCCCCTTCCACGAGTCACCTTCCCACGTCTTGTTGTTGGGATCGCCCGGCTGGGCGATCAGGTCGAACGACCACAGCAGCGCGCCGGTCTTCGCATTCCAGGCGCGGATTACCGGCGTCGTCGCGGGCGTGATCAACACGTCCTTGTACAGGGAGGCAGGCGAAGCCATCGTCGTGCCCATATCCACGAAGCCGCCCTGCCCGAATTGCGGCACGAGCCGGCCCGTCTTGGCGTCGAGCGCGATCAGCCGCTCCTGGGCAGACCCGAAAATGCGCGCGGGCGTGGTCGCATCGCCGGGCCAGTACGTCAGACCGCGACGGGTGCCGCCATCCGACTCGAACTTCCACTGCTGCACACCAGTCGTCGGATCGAGCGCGTAGAGGCCGTTCTGCGCGGTCACATACATCATGCCGTCGACGACGAGCGGCGTGCTCTCGAAGAACCCGGTCTTGTCGCCGGTGTGGAACGTCCAGGCCTTCTGCAAGGTCGCAACGTTTCGGGTGTTGATCTGGTCGAGCGTCGAATACTTGCTCGCGCCGGGATCCTGCCCGACCTGGGTCCAATTCTGTTGCGCGCCGACGACGGCTGCGGACAATGCCGCAGCCGCCATCACGGCGCCGAGTGTGCGCGAGGGCATGTGGATCAGAAGTCCACCTTCAAGGCGAACTGCATGATGCGGGGATCGGCGGCACTCTGAATCCGCCCAAAAGCGGCGTTATTGAGCGCGGTCACCGGCGCGTTGTAGTTCACCTTGTTGATGACGTTGAAGATCTCCCAACGGAACTGGAAGCTCTGGCCCGACGGCAACCGGAACGACCGGGTGATGGCCATGTCGTTCTGCAGGCGCGACGGATTGAGGATGCTGAACGGCGCCAGGGTGCTGTAGGTTCCAGCGGCGGGCGACGCGAAAGCGGCGCGATTCAGGTAGTTGCCCGGCGTGCCATCGCCGTACGGATCGTCGAGCACCTGCACGGCACGCTGTCCGCCCATGCCCGTCAGTGCGTTGTCGACGCCGGTGGTGACGGTCGAGCGGTTGCCGCTCTGCCAGCGCACCAGCGGCGAGAACTGCCAGTTGCTGAACGCGGCGCGGAGGGCGCGGTTGTTGAACTCGGGTGTGCGCACCACGACGGAGGCGTTGACGACGTGGCGACGATCCGAAGAGCAGTAGGAATAGTCGAGGTCCGGGTTCGCCGGATTGACGATCGTCGGTCCCGTGATTTCCGTCGTCGCCGGATCCGACATGCACTTCGAGAGCGTCCAGTTCGTCAGCACGCTGACGTTGTCCTT
This sequence comes from Acidimicrobiia bacterium, assembly GCA_038144855.1. Lineage (GTDB taxonomy): Bacteria > Acidobacteriota > Vicinamibacteria > Vicinamibacterales > UBA2999 > 12-FULL-67-14b. Next base: position 5,697 of record JAYQOO010000147.1, read on the forward strand.
GAGGCGCCGCTGCGCCGAGAGCAGCATCCCGTGGTAGATGCCCTTGCCGGTGTCGTCGACATGACCGATCGTGCCGTAGAACCGCCCTTCCACAGGGTTGATGGTGTTCAGGAAGCGGCGCGCGTTGGTGTTACCGGTGGTCGCACCGGGACCATAGATCGCCGGGTTCAGCTCGGTGGCGCGCCACAGGTTGACGGACTTGTTGCCAAGATAGGTGGCTGACAGCAGCCAGTCCTTGACCATGCGCTGCGCGCTGATGTTCCACTGATGGAGCGTCGTGGGCTGCATGTCAAACGGCGTGTTGACGTAGACGCCGAATGCGGGAAACGCCTGTGTCGCCCAGCCGGTGTTCAACGCCGGGAACGGGTTGCCGCCAGGATAGGTCGAGTACGGATCCAGCCATCCACCCGCAGGATTCGGGATGGTGATCTGCGCTCCCCACGGCGGGTTGTTCGCAAAGCGCGTGTTGAAGAAGAGGTGCGGCGTGTCGTAGAACATGCCCCACCCGGCGCGGATACTGGTATTGCCGTCGGATCCGGGCGTCCAGATCGCGCCGACGCGTGGCGCAAACTGCGCCAGCTTCCCTTCGCTGGTGCCCCGGCCGGGATACCCGGCATCTCCAGGGAACAACAAGCCGGCCGGCGCCTGCGGATACACCTTGCTCTTGGTGCCGGCGCGGAAGCGGGCGATGTCGAAGTTGCTCGCCCAGCTGTAGGTGTTGCGCAGCGGAATCCACGGCTCCCACCGCACGCCGATGTTCACGCTCAGGTCCTGGCTGACGCGCCAGTCGTCCTGGACATACGCGCCCACGTAGTCGTGGTCGTCGTAGTCGTAGACCGGGTTCCCCTGCAGGAATCCGCCGCTGACGATCCCCATCATGAAGTCCGCCAGCGACAAGCCGGTACCCTGGCCGTTGAACGAAAACGCGCCGTTCGTCGGGCGGTTGTTCAGCGTCTCGATCTTGGTGTGGATCCAGTTGCCGCCGAACGAGATCTGGTGGTTGCCTTTGACGATGTCGATGTCGTTGGCGATCTGCCAGCTCTCGGAGTTGAAGTAGCCGGGGTTGGTGCCGCCGCTACCAACCGAGAAACCGTTGCCGGTCACGTTGATTCCGACGTAGCCCTTGAGCGGGCTGTAGACGCGGCTGCCAAGATCGGTGGCCGTGAAGTACTCCGGCAGCGGGCGATCGTTGATGGTCGTGTTGTAGGTGAGGCGGAAGGCGTTGACGAACGACGCCAGCACGAAGTTGTGCCCGACCACCGTCGAATGCGCCTGGTTCTTCTGGCCGGTGCGGCTGAGCGTCAGGACGTTCTTGCCGTCGTAGGTTGCCGGATTCTCATACACCGCGTAGAGATAGCGCGCGAACACGGACTGCTGGTTATTGAGGGTGTAGTCGACCTTGGCCAGCCCCTGGTGCTCGGTGTTGTTCTGCGGGATGCCGTACTGCACGCGGCCGCATTGATCGGCGCTGTCCACCGGCAGGTAGCGCGCGAAGTTCAGCGCAATCGGGCTCAGTCGCGACGGGTCGATCTGGTTGTTGGTAAATCCGCCGGTCAGGGTGCGCTGGGTGCCGCCGTTGCAGGCCGGCGAGGCAAACGCGGTGAAGTCGCCGTTCAACATCGCGCGGGTCGGGATGTAGCTGATGCTGGTCGGCGGATTGGTCTTCTCGATCTTGCCCTGGTAGCCGCCGAAGAAGAACACCTTGTTCTTCTTGATCGGTCCGCCGAGCACACCGCCAAACTGGTTGCGGCGCAGGCTGTCGCGCTCCGTTGCAAACGCGTTGCGGGCATTGAAGTGGTAATCGCGATTGAACTCGAAGGCGCTGCCCTTGAACGCGTTGGTGCCTGACTTCGTGATCAGGTTGACCGCTGATGCGGCGTGATGGCCGTAGCGCGCCGGCAAGGAGCTGGTTTCAACCTTGAACTCCTGCAGCGCGTCTGGAAACGGCGTCGGCAAGTTGAGGTTGTTGAACGGGTCGTTGTGCGTGCCACCGTCCATGATGTAAGTCATGCCGTTGGCCTGACCGCCGGCCACCGAAATGGTGACGGTTGGATAGTTCTTGTTGGTATTGAGGTCGCCGGCCGGAGCCGACGTGGCGAGGCCGGCAATGAAGATCAGCTCGGTGGCCTGCCGGCCGTTGAGCGGGAGCTCCTGGACCCGTTGGTTGTCGACCACCTGGCCGATGCCGGTCGAGTGGGTCTCGACCATGGTGGCGTTGGCCGTCACCGTGACCTGCTCGCTGACGGTTCCGACATTCAGCGTGACGTTGATCTGCGGATTCGAGCTGACCTGCAGCACGATGCCGTCCTGCACGTAGGTGTTGAACCCTTGCAGTTCCACCTTCAGCTGATACGGACCAACCGGCAGGTTCGGCAGCACGAAGGCGCCGTCACTGCCGGAGACCACCGATCGCACCGCGCCGGTGTCGATCTTGGTAAGGGTGACGTCTGCGCCAGGCAGCGCGCCACCGCTTGAATCCCGAACCACGCCAGACACTTGCGCGCTCGACACCGACTGCGCCATGGCCGTCGTGGCCGTAAACGCGGTCAGCACAATCGCGCCGAGCAACGCTGACACGTATTTCAAGTTAACCACCAGTGCCTCCTCTGAGCTCCCCTGCCGACTTACTGACCCTTGCGATAGATGTCGTTGATGTCCCAGTGCCCCGGTGTTGGAGTGGGCGCGTTTTCCATCGGGACCTGGATCAATGACGGCCGTCCCGAGGCCAGCGCCGACTCCAGCGCCGGTTTCAACTCGTCTGCGGTCGTCACCATGTAGCCGTCCGCGCCGAACGACTTCGCCATGGCCGCGTAATCCACTCGATAGGGCTTCCCGTCACACTCGAATGTGCAGCCGAACGTGGTGCCGTAGTGCATCTCCTCGAGGCCGGCAATGGTGCCGAACGCCGAGTTGTCCATCACCACCCAGACCACTGGGAGACCCGCCTCCATGGCGGTGGCAATCACTGACGGGTTCGCACTGAATCCGCCGTCACCAACCAGCGCAATGGCGTGCCGCCTGGGTTGCGCGACCTTGACGCCGATGGCTGCCGCCGGCCCGAAGCCCATCGTCGCCAGACCGCTTGGGGTGATGAACGCGCCGGGCACGTCGATCGGGAACTGCTGCCCGACGCCGTTTTTGTTCCAGCCAACGTCGGTGACGATGAACGCATCGGGCGGCGCGGCGCTGCGCAGATCGCTGAGGATGCGTTCCGGCCTCAGCGGGAACTGCGACGAGGTGTACTGATCAGCCCAATTGGCCGCAAACTCCCGGCGGCCGCGCGCGATCTCTTCTTTCAAACGGCCGCGGTCGGCGTGACGCTTGCCGCGGGCCTCATCCGCCAGCGCCGCCAGTGCCAGCTTCGCATCCGCGCACACGCCCAGCTCGGTCTGGTAGTTGCGGCCGATCTCCGCGAGGTCGGCGTCGATGTGAATCAGGCGCGTCGGCGGAATGGAGAACGTGAAACGCGGATCCCATGAACTCGAGTTGGCCTCGGCGAGACGGGTGCCGACAGCGACAATCAAGTCGGCTGTGCGGCACTTCTCGTTGGCGATCGGCGTGCCCCAGAAGCCAGACTGGCCGCGCCGCCACGGGTGCTAATGTGGCAGGCAGCATTTCCCCAAAAGGG
>JAYQOO010000148.1:0-2906 GCA_038144855.1 Acidimicrobiia bacterium
CGCGGCACCTTGTAGGCCGGGTCAGATCCGTAGAGCGCGGGGTTGGCCGGCGCCTGCGCGCCGAGGCTGATGATGGCGAACGAGCCGGCAACCGAAAGAGCGGTGAGCGCAGTTCGAATCCTCATGGCGCGGATTGTAAACCCGAATCCCGATCGCTGATCCCCGGTCCCGAAGATGGGGTATCCTCCCCGCCATGTCCTACAAGGCTTGGATTCTCGGGGTCGGTCTGGCGGCGGCCGCCGCAGTCCCGCTTGTCGCGCACCACGCGTTTTCCGCTGAGTTTGATGCCAACGCGCCAGTCACGCTGCGTGGCCCGGTCACCAAGATCGAGTGGATCAACCCGCACGCCTGGATCCACATGGAGAACAAGACCGCCAGTGGAAAGGTTGAGACCTGGATGGTCGAAGGCGGCACGCCCAATACGCTGCAACGCAACGGCGTGACGCGCGATTCGGTCAAAGTCGGCACCGTGATCGTGGTCGCGGGCTACAAGGCCAAGGACGGCCGCATGCGCGCTAATGGCCGCGACATCACGCTGCCGGATGGTCGCACCCTCTTTATGGGCTCATCGGGAACCGGCGCCCCCCGCGATGGCCGCGATCCCAACGAACGGCCGAAACCGAAGGGCGAATGAGGATGATGATGCGATTGCGCCGCGCAAGCGTGTCGCTGGCCACAGCGTTCCTCATCGCGGCGACGCTCGTCGCCTGCGGCTCGACGCCGGGCGGCGGCACCGCTCAACAGACGTATCGTGCGCCGCGCACCGCGGATGGCACACCGGATCTCAGTGGCATCTGGCAAGCGAACAACACCGCCAACTGGGACATCGAGCCGCACGAAGCGCGCATGGGCCCGGTCGTCGCCCTGGCCGCGGCGTTCAGCGTGCCTCCTGGCCTAGGCGTCGTGGTGGGTGATGAACTCCCCTATCTGCCCGCGGCGCTCGAGAAACGCAACGCCAACCGCGCGGATTGGGTGAAGCTCGATCCCGAAGTGAAGTGCTACATGCCTGGCATCCCGCGCGCCACTTACATGCCCTACCCGTTCCAGATCGTGCAGTCGAAAGACGATGTGCTGTTCACCTACGAGTTCACCAGCGCGAGCCGCGTCGTACGGATGAACACCCAGGAGAAGAGCCCCGCCCCGGCGTGGATGGGATGGAACGTTGGCAAGTGGGACGGTGAGTCACTGGTGATCGAGGTCACCGACCACATGCCCGACACCTGGTTCGATCGCGCCGGCAACTGGCACAGCGATGCGCTCAAAGTCACCGAACGCTATACGGCGATCGACGCCAACACGCTCGACTACGAAGCCACGATCGAGGACCCCAACGTGTTTTCGAAGCCGTGGACGATGAAGATGCCTCTCTATCGGCGCCGCGAGCCCAACATGCAGCTACTGGAATACAAGTGCGTGCCGTTCGCGGAAGAACTGCTCTACGGCCACCTGCGGAAGAAGTAACGCGCCTCTCGTCCCGTGGCGTCCGCCTTCAGGCGGACTGTCACTAGGTGGTAATAATCCGCAGCGCCCGTCCGCGATAGTCGTTCGGCTCTACATTCCGGACGACGCTCGCGTGGCGGGTGTTGCCCAGCAGCGTGATCACCTCAATATCGATGCGCCCCTTCCAGTCATTCGCAATCCCCAGGTGCACCGGCATATCGCTCTGAGAGCAGTAGCCGCCGCCCGCGTCGACCAGCGCTGACGCCAGCAGCTCGCGCGTGCCGGCGCGGAACGCCCGGACTTCGCTGCCGGCGCGCGTGCGCCGCGCGTTCGGATCGGTGACTTCGACGGCAATCGATCGGCCGCGCATCGCAGACGTGTTCCGAAGCAGCGGATGCCCGCCGCCGGCCGGATCGTTGTTGGTCAGCGCCAGATCCAGCCGCCCGTCGCGATCGAAGTCCACAAACTGCACGCCGTGTGTCGCATCGTTCTTGAGGATCACATCGGGCAGGGCTTCCACGAACTTCGCGCCATTGATGAACAGCGCGTCGCGATACAGGGGCTGGCCGGCGATGAAATTGCCCACGTACAGATCCGGGCGGCCGTCGTTGTCGAGATCCCCCCACGCGGCGGTGACGCCGTGTCCGTTCAGGTCAATGCCTCGCTCCCGCGAGATTTCGGTGAAGGCGCGCCCGCCGTCGTTGCGATACAGCGCGCTATGACCGTAGTTGGCGACAAACAGGTCGAAGTCGTCATCGAGGTCGATATCGGCGACTGCGGGTCCGACGCCGCCGTCCTCTTTGGAACGCGGCAATCCACTGACGCCGAACGCCGCGGCCACGTCCTCGAACTTCCCGGAGGTCTGCCGGTAGAGTCCGTTGGCTTCGCCTTCCTGGTTGGCCGTGAACAGGTCGAGATCGCCATCACGGTCGAAGTCCCACCAAACCGCGCTGACGGTCTTGCGCGGATCGCCGATGCCCGAGGCCTCGGTCACGTCAACGAATGTGCCGCGATCATTACGAAGTAACCGGTTCGGGACATCCCGGAATGCGGCGAACAGGTCGAGGTCTCCGTCCCCGTCGTAGTCGATCCACGCGGGCTGGCGGGCCACGCCGGTCAGGTTCACGCCAATCGCCTTCGCAACATCCACGAACCGCGTGCCCTTCGCGTCGTTGCGATAGACCTTCGCAGGCACCTTCGGATCGGCAAAGCCGATGTAGAGGTCGGAGTCACCGTCGTTGTCGTAGTCACCCCACGCGGCGGCGCGGGTTTCGACATCGTCAACCAGGCCCACGTCCCTGGCCACGTCCACGAATGTGCCGTTGTCGTTGCGATAGAACCGATTGGGGCGGCCGCGGAATGCGACGAAGTAGTCCAGGTCGCCATCACCGTCGGCGTCGGCCCAGGCATTGGCCTGTCCACCGGGCGCGCTGAACAGTTGCGGCTGCACCAATTCGAAACACGGA
>JAYQOO010000148.1:2916-4546 GCA_038144855.1 Acidimicrobiia bacterium
GAGTGGGAGGGCGGCCGGCATGACCATGTTCCCGTCAACTTGGCGGAAACGCCCCGGATGGGTGTGGCCACCAACTCCTGATTCGCGGCCCAGTCGCCAGTCTCCGCCTTGAACTCCTTGATGTAAAACACCACTCGGTCCGTCGGCGCCAGCACCGTCACGCGGATCTTCGTCTCGCGGCGCTGCACCTGCTGCGGCTTGAGGTTCTTGATCGGCGGCATGATCTGCGTCGCCTTGATCACGCCGTTGACGTCGACAACCGCAGCGGCAATGGTCAGGGACGCCACCGGCAGCAGCTCCCGGTTACCGACGAACACGGCCCACGAACTGGGCGGGTTCTGCTGCTTCACTTCTTCGACCTGGGTGATCGCCAGCGGCACGTCTGGATCGGCGCTGCTATTCACCGAGAACACCCGCCAGCTGGAGCCGGGCACCTGAAAATCAAACTGCGATGTTCGGGCATCGCCGGTCGTGGGGACTCCCGTCGGATTCAGAATGCGAATCGGCGCCTGCCCCGCCTGAATGAACAGTAACAGCATGGTGGTCATCAAGATGTGATCGCTCGGGGTTGTTTATTCTAGCTAAATCTGCGGCGCGCTGAACGGACCGTCGTCCAGTCGGTCCCAGCCTATAATTGCTCCTCCATCCATGAAATCGATCGTCGCAGTTGTGCTGCTATTGCTGTGTGTTCCCGTCCGCTTGGCAAATGCCCAGGACGGGCAAGGCTCGACCCCAAGCAACACCGCATTGCTGGCGCTGCCGGACACAATCCATCGCGGGGACGATGGCAGCGTTACCGTCCGCGCTGTCGCGCTCACCACTCCCCTTGCGTTTGACGGGCGGCTGGACGACCCCATCTATCGTGACGTCAAGTCGTTCGGTGACTTCATCCAACAGGACCCGATTGAGGGCGACAAGGCCACCGACCGGACCGAGGTCTGGGTGTTCTTCGACGAAGCGAATTTGTACGTCAGCGCGAAGCTGTGGGAGAAGGAGCCGAAGCGCCGGGTCGCCAATGAGATGCGCCGCGACTCGTTCAACCTCTACAACAACGATCATTTTGCAGTCGGTCTCGACACCTTCAACGACCGCCGCAACGGCTACGGGTTCTTCGTCAACGCGCTGGGCGGCCTGGGCGACTCCCAGGTCATCAACGAGCAGCCGAATCCGAACTGGAGCACGCTGTGGGACGCGCGGGCGGCAGACTTTGATGGCGGCTGGAGCGTCGAGATTCGCATCCCGTTCCGCTCCATCCGCTTCAAGGAAGGCGGCGACACCTGGGGCATCAACTTCCGCCGCCTCGTTCGCTGGAACAACGAGAGCTCGTTCCTGACTGCGGTGCCGCGATCGTGGGGACGCCGTGGCCTGGCCAAAGTATCGTCTGAGGCCACGCTGATCGGACTACGCACGCCAGAGAAGCAACGCAACTTCGACATCAAGCCCTACGCGCTGGGCTCCACGGTCAGCAACCGGCTGGCCGACCCGCAGATCAATAATGACGGCAACGCCGAATTCGGCGCCGATGCAAAGTGGCCGATTTCACAGTCGCTCGTCGCTGATTTCACCTACAACACCGATTTCGCGCAAGTCGAAGACGACGAAGCCCAGGTCAACCTGACGCGCTTTAGCT
>JAYQOO010000148.1:4556-9276 GCA_038144855.1 Acidimicrobiia bacterium
GGGGGGGGGGGGGGGGGGGGGGGGGGGGGGGGGGGGGGGGGGGGGGGGGGCGGGCCCCCCCCCCCCGCCGGCGGCAATAATCCCGCGCCCCTGGTGTTCTACAGCCGGCGTATTGGTTTATCAAACGGCGTGGCGGTGCCGATCCTTGGCGGTGGGCGTCTCCTCGGGCGGGGTGGCGGTTTCCAATTTGGCGCGCTGCAAATGCGGACGGATGACGACCTCGCGGCCGCTGCCGAGGCGACGAATTTTTCGGTGCTGCGCGTCAATCGAGACGTGTTGAGCCGCAGCCGCGTGGGCGTCATTGCCACGCGCCGCTCGCTGGATGGCGATGCCTCGCCCGCGAGCTACACCTACGGCGCCGATGCCTCGTTCAATCCGCTTTCCGATTTGTCGATCACAGGCTACTGGTCGAAGGTCGACGACCCTGACACCGTTGACCGGGACGTCAGTTATCGCGGCGGCTTGAACTGGAATGCTGATCGCACCGGGCTTCAGCTCGAGCATCTTTACGTTGGCGACAATTTCAGCCCCGGCATCGGCTTTGTGAGGCGGTCGGCGTTCCGTCGATCGTACGGGCAGGCGCGCTACAGTCCGCGCCCGGCGAACATTCGCGGTGTCCGCAAACTGACCTTCGAGGCCGGCCTGGACTACTACGAGAACACGACCGGCAAAGTGGAGTCGCGTGAGAGCCAGGGTCAGTTCCGGGTGGAGATGACGTCGAGCGATCAGATTGGGCTGGAATTCACCGACGCGTTCGAATACCTGGACGCACCGTTTACGATCGCCCCGGGTGTGACGGTGCCGATTGGCGAGTACACATTTCGCCAGGGCAAAGCCACCTGGTTCATGTCGGCGTCGCGGCGCGTGTCGGGCTTCGCGAGCGTGAGCGCCGGCGAATTCTATGGAGGCACGCTGCGAGAGCTGTCGTGGAGGGGGCGCGTTGAAGTCTCGCCGCAACTCTCGGTCGAGCCGCAAGTGTCGATCAACCACGTCGACACGCCGTTCGGCGTCGGCGATACCAACGTCATCGGATCGCGCGCCACTTACACCCTGACGCCCCGCATGTTCGTCGGCGCATTGCTGCAGTATCAGTCCTCGACCAAGTCGGTGAGTTCCAATATCCGGTTCCGGTGGGAGTATCAACCCGGCAGCGAGTTGTTCATTGTGTACAGCGACTTACGAGACACCGACGACACCGGTTTCCCGCCAACCATGTTGAGCCGCAGCTTTGTCGTCAAAGTGACCAAGCTGCTGCGATTCTGAAGTGCATTGCGTGGGTACTCCTTTAGAATGACTCGCATGTCCCACTTGCGTCGGCTTTCCCTGGTCCTCGTTGTGACGGCTCTCGCGACCACTGTCACCGCGCAGGAGCGTGGTCGCGTCCCTGGCATCGATGCATCCGGCATGGACTTGTCCGTGCGTCCCCAGGATGATTTCTTCCGCTACGTGAACGGCAAGTGGGTCGACAGCACGCCGATCCCTGCCGACCAGTCCAGCTACGGCTCATTCGCGATCCTGCGTCAGCGAGCGCAGGAGGCGGTGCGCGGCATCATCGAGTCCGAGGGCAAGTCGCAAGCGGCAGCCGGCACCAACAGCCAGAAGATCGGCGACTTCTATAAGAGCTTCATGGACGAAGCGAAGATCGAGTCGCTGGGCATTACGCCGCTCAATGAGGAACTGGCGCGCATCGCCGCGATCGACGACGCCAAGGATCTGCCGGCGGCGTTCGCGCGGGCGGCCCGGATTGGCGTCCGCCTCCCCTTCAGCGTCGGCGTGGGCCCGGATCAGCGCAATTCCGAGGTCTATGCGGTGAGCGTCAGCCAGTCGGGCCTCGGCATGCCTGATCGCGACTACTACCTGCGCACCGACGGCCGTTTCCCGGACACGCGCAAGGCCTACACCACGTATGTGTCGCGCTTGTTCGCGCTTGGCAATCAGCCTGATCCGGAAGGCGCGGCCGGCCGCATCGTGTCGCTCGAAACCGAGCTCGCCAAGCTGCAGTGGGATCGCGCGCGCAATCGCGATCGCAATGCCACTTACAACAAGATGAGCGTCAACGCGCTGCAGACGTCCACGCCGCACTTCGACTGGCAGGCGTACTTCGCCGCCTTGCCCGCCGGCGCCGGCAGCAAGGTGAGCGACATCATCGTCCGGCAACCGGACTACCTGAAGTCGGTCGATCAGCTGATTGGTTCCATTCCGCTCACCACGTGGAAGGAATACCTGACCTTCGGATTGATCAGCGCCTACGCGGATGGCCTGTCGTCGCCGTTTGCTGATACCGACTTCGAGTTCAACAGCCGCACGCTGGCCGGCCGCCAACAGCAGCAGCCGCGGTGGCGCCGAGGTGTCACAGAAGTCGAACAAGCGCTGGGCGAACCGGTGGGCCGCATCTACGTGCAGCAGTACTTCAAGCCGGAAGCAAAGGCGCGGATGGACGCGCTGGTGAAGAACCTGCTTTCTGCGTTCAACGTGATGATCGACGAACTCGAGTGGATGTCGCCGGCCACGAAGAAAGAGGCACAGGCCAAGCTCGCCAAGTTCAAGGTCAAGATCGCCTACCCCGACCAGTGGCGCGACTTCTCGAAGCTGGAGATCAAGCCGGGCGATCACATCGGCAACCAGATTCGCTTCCGCGAGTTTCAGAACGACGAGCAGTGGTCGCGTCTTGGCACACCGGTCGAGCGCTGGCGCTGGGGCTTCACGCCGCAGACGGTGAATGCGTCATACAGCGCCACCAACAACGAGATCACCTTCCCCGCCGGCATCCTGCAGGCGCCGTTCTTCGACATGACCGCGGATGATGCGATCAACTACGGCGCCATCGGCGCGGTGATCGGCCACGAGATCAGCCACGGTTTCGACGATCAGGGACGGAAGTCCGACGGCGACGGCAACCTGCGCGACTGGTGGACGGCGGAGGACGCGCACCGTTTCGAAGAGCGCGCGGCCAGGCTCGGCGCCCAGTACGAATCCTACAACCCGTTGCCGGGCATGAAGATCAACGGTCGCCTGACGATGGGGGAAAACATTGGCGACTTGAGCGGCATTGCCGTCGCCTATCGCGCCTACCAGATCTCGTTGAAGGGCAAGCCCGCGCCGGTGATTGGCGGCTACACCGGTGACCAGCGCTTCTTCATCGGCTTTGCGCAGATCTGGCGTTTCCAATCACGCGACGAAGCGCTGCGCAACCAGTTGCTCACCGACTCGCACTCGCCGGGCATGTATCGTTCGTTCGTCCCGCTCACGAACATCGACGCGTGGTACACCGCCTTCAACGTCAAGCCGGGCGACAAGCTGTATCGCGCCCCGGCCGAGCGCGTGAAGGTTTGGTAGGCGCTCGCGTATCCCGAGGCACCGGCCTGTTCTGCGGCCTCCGTTGCCCCTGCGGCGTCCGGCTTTAGCCGGACTGTCCTATCTCTGCACCCAGGGCGCTCGAATCAACAACGCCTTGTCGGCGTCCGGACGCGGAACAAACTTCTGCGTCCGGCCGTACTGATTGTCGCCCCCATACAAGTTGCCGTCCGAGTCCACCGAGAAGGTGTGGACCTCTAGGTATGTGTGTTATACAGCCATCCGGCAGATCCGGCGGCACGAGCCAGGTATAGAGGCGCTTTCCTGAGAAATCGAGCTTCACAAACCGCAGCGGCTTGAGGTCGGTAATCCACAGGCTGTCGTCGTTGACGATGATGTCGAGCGGCAGCGAGAAGCCCGGAAACTCCGCGACGAACTCCACCTTCGCCGGATCCTTCGTGGTGCGGAACACGTTGATGCGGCCGCCCGACCGATCGAGCGCGAAGATCCGGCCTCCGGGGCCGACGGCAATGGCGTGGACGCCGCTGAACTGGCCGGGCCCCTTCCCGTTGCCACCGAACTCGCCAAGGTAGTTGAGGTCCTTGTCGAGAATCATCACGCGGTGGTTATCAAGACCGTCCGCAATCAGCACGCGCCCGTCTGGCAGGAACGCCACATCCTGCGGCTTCGCAAAGTGCGCGCGGTCGCTGCCCGCCACGTTCTTCTCGCCAAGCGTCTTCAGCAGCTTCTTGCCGTCGCTCGAGAACACGTAGATCGTGTTGAACGTCTCGTTGATCACCCACACCCGCTTGTCGCGGTCGTAGGGGCTGATGCGGATGCGATGTGGACCTGGCCCTGGTGAACCCTCACACAGGTGATCCCACTGCGTCCAACGCTCCTTGACGCGTCCGTTGCGATCGAGCGTGTAGAGGCAGTTCTGCCACACGCGACGGTCGGCGAGGGTCAGCACGTTCATCTTGAGTGAGCCGGCAAAGCCGGCGTACTCGGCGGGTAGCGGGTCGGGCAGCCGGAACTCGCCGCGCTGCGCGATCAAGATGCGATCCGGTGACTCTGCGAATACGCCCGAGTTGCCGCCGAAGGCAAACCCCGGCGCCGCAAAGGGTTGGTGCCAGGCGCGAACCACGTTGTAAGGGCTCGGGCCGATCGGGCCTTCGGGCACGGGTGTTTGCGCGCGCCCGGCGGGTATGGACACGGCGATCAGCAGGGCGGCAACGGCGCAGATCCTCGGCATCATCGGCGCATTCTGCCACGGCGCCCGGCGTCCTGCACAAACCAACTGACGGACAAAGCCGGTGTCGAGTACGATGGTTGTTCGATGTCTGCTGAGTTATTCCTGGCCGGGTTGTCGGTCATTGCCGGTCTCGTGGTGGTGGAAGGCCTGCTGTCAGTTGATAACGTCCTGGGG
>JAYQOO010000149.1:0-9160 GCA_038144855.1 Acidimicrobiia bacterium
GCCTTCCAGATCCTGCCGACGATCATCTTCATCGCGGCGTTGTTCGCGATCCTCTACTTCCTCGGCGTGATGCAGTTGATCGTGCGCGCGTTTGCGGTGGTGATGAACAAGGTCATGGGCGCCAGCGGTGCGGAGTCGCTCAATGTGGCGGCCAGCATCTTCATGGGCCAGACCGAAGCGCCGCTCACGATCCGTCCGTTCCTGGCGCGCATGACGCAATCGGAGCTGATGACGGTGATGACGTCGGGCATGGCGCACATTTCCGGCGGCATCATGGCGGCCTACATTGCGTTTGGCATCGAGGCCCGGCACCTGCTAACGGCCGTGATCATGACCGCGCCGGGCACGCTGATGATGGCGAAGATGTTCGTGCCCGAGACCGAGACCCCTGAAACCCGCGGCACGGTGAAGCTCGACATCGAGAAGACGGACGTCAACATCATCGACGCCGCCGGACGAGGCACCGCCGAAGGCCTGCATCTCGCGCTGAACGTCGGGGCGATGCTGATTTCCTTCGTCGCGCTGATTTTCCTGGTCAACGGCATCCTCGGCACCGTCGGCCTGTCGCTGCAGATGATCTTCGGCTGGGTGTTTGCGCCGGTGGCCTGGAGCCTCGGCGTGCCGTGGAAGGACGCGGCGACGATTGGCAACCTGCTCGGCACCCGCATGGTGCTGAATGAATTCATTGCCTTCGCACAGTTGGGCGGGTTGAAAGAATCACTCGATCCGCGTTCGTTCACGATCGCCACGTTTGCCCTGTGCGGCTTCGCCAACTTCGCGTCGATCGGCATGCAGATCGGCGGTATCGGCGCGCTGGCGCCGACCCGGCGCTCGGACCTGGCCAAGCTCGGCATGCGCGCCATGCTGGCGGGCACGTTGGCGAATTTCGTGACCGCGATCATTGTGGGCTTCTTGTTATAGGCGAACAGGCGAACAGGCGAACAGGCGAACGGGCGAACAGGCCAACAGGGAAGAATGCAGACAGATCAGAATCGTCCTCAGTTCGATCGTGCAAGCGAAGCGGCTGAGTGGCTGCGCGGCAAGCAATGCGGTGACGTCGACGTCGCCGTGGTGCTGGGGTCCGGGCTCGGTGATTTTGCCGAGCACCTGGATGGTGCTATCACTATTCCGTACGGCGAGATCCCGCACTGGCCGGCCTCAGGGGTGATCGGGCACGCCGGCAAACTGGTTTGCGGATCGGTCAAGGGCCGCAAGGTGCTGGCGCTTGCAGGCCGCGTGCACCACTACGAAGGTCACAACATGCTGGCGGTGACCTTCGCCATGCGCGCGCTCGGCCGCCTCGGTGTGCCGCGCGTGATCCTGACCAACGCCGCTGGTGGTATATCGCCAAACTGCTCGCGCGGTGCGTTGATGGTGATTGACGATCACATCAACCTGATGGGCACCAATCCGCTGGTCGGCCCGAACGATGAACGCTTCGGGTTGCGATTTCCCGACATGAGCGAGGTCTACTCGAAGCGGCTGCGAGAGCTTGCTGACCAGACCGCTGCGGCGCAAGGGTTGACGATTCAGCACGGCATCTACATCGCCGTGCTGGGACCAAGTTACGAGACCCCCGCAGAGATTCGCGCCTTCCGAACACTTGGCGCCGACGCGGTCGGGATGTCGACCGCGCCGGAGGCGATCGTGGCCAGGCACATGGGCCTCGAGGTGCTGGGGATCTCCTGCATCACCAACGCCGCGGCAGGCGTGTTTCCGGAGCCGCTGCACCATTCGGAAGTCATGGAGACTGCCCAGCAGGTAAAGGGACAGTTGATCGCGCTGCTCGAGGGCATCATTGGCCGGCTCTGACGCGCTCGTCGCAGCTGCACGGAAGGCCAGCGAGTTTGCCTACGCCAAGCTCTCGAATTTCCACGTCGGCGCGGCGCTTGAGACCAGGGACGGCCGCGTCTTCACTGGTTGCAATATCGAAAATGCAACCTACGGCCTGACCGTGTGCGCCGAGCGCGTGGCGATCTTCAAGGCGATGTCGGAAGGTCTGCGTCGCGGAGATTTCGTCCGCATTGCGGTCGTGGCGGCGCCCGACGATCCCACGCCTCCGTGCGGCGCCTGCCGCCAGATCATCTGGGAGATGTGCGGCGACATCGAGGTCGTCCTGGCCAATCATCAGAAAGTGCATCGCGCGATGCAGATGAGCGATCTGCTGCCACTGCCGTTCGACGAACGCTTGTTATGATCGGGTAATGCTGCCAACCATTGCCTGGCAAGGCGACGACATCGTGATGATCGATCAGCGCAAGCTGCCGGCCACCGAGGTCTTCGTCACCTGCAAGTCTGCGACCGACGTCGCCAAGGCCATCAAGACGATGGTGATCCGCGGGGCGCCGGCGATTGGTGTCTGCGCCGCGATGGGCCTGGCGCTTGGTGCGGCGCGCAGCAAGGCGACCGGCACCAAGCAATTCACGACCGAGTTCCAGCGCAACTGCGACCTGATGGCCGAGACACGGCCCACCGCCGTCAACCTGTTCTGGGCGATCGAGCGCATGAAGTGCGCCTTCTCCGACGGTGCGCTGGCCGGTGAGTCGGTCGAGCAGTTGCAGGCGCGGCTGCGGACGGAAGCGGACCGGATCCACGACGAGGACGTGGCCAGTTGCAAGGCGATTGGCGCGCATGGCGCGACGCTGGTGCCCGATGAGGCCCGCATCCTGACGCACTGTAACGCCGGTGCGCTGGCGACCGCCGGTTATGGCACGGCCCTCGGTGTCATTCGTGGCGCCGTGGAAGCAGGCCGCAAGGTGCGCGTGCTCGCCGATGAAACGCGCCCATTCCTCCAGGGCGCGCGCCTGACGGCATGGGAGCTGGTCAAGGACGGGATCGACACCACGGTGATCACCGACAACATGGCGGGAGCGATCATGCGTGCCGGCGAGATTGATCTGGTCGTGGTTGGCGCCGATCGCATTGCCGCCAACGGCGACACCGCCAACAAGATCGGCACCTATACGGTGGCGGTGCTCGCCAAGGAACACGGCATTCCGTTCTACGTGGCCGCGCCGTCGTCGACGATCGATCTCGGCACCAGGGACGGTGACGGCATCCCGATCGAGGAGCGCGCCGCCCGCGAGGTCACCCACGTCGGCAATAACCAGCTCGCACCTGAAGGTGCGCACGTTCGCAATCCATCGTTCGACGTGACCCCGAACAAGTACATCACCGCGATCATTACCGAGCGCGGGGTGTTCAAGCCACCGTTCCTCGAAAGTCTCGCCAGTGCTGGTCCTGGGAATTGAGACGTCCTGCGACGAGACCGCCGCGGCGGTCGTCGAGGACACGGGCGGACGCTGGGCGATTCGCTCCAACACGGTTGCCTCGCAAGTCGCGATCCATCGCGAATGGGGCGGCGTCGTTCCTGAATTGTCTGCACGACAACACGTGCGCGACATCTGTGGCGTCGTCGAACGCGCACTCGCGGATGGCGGAACGGATTGGCAGGGCGTTGACGCCATCGCTGTAACGCAGGGCCCCGGTCTTGTCGGGTCGCTGCTGGTTGGCGTCTCGTTCGCGAAATCCGCGGCCTGGGCCCTGAACAAGCCGCTGGTGGCGGTACACCATTTGGCCGGCCACATCGAGTCCATCTGGCTCGAGCACGGCCCGATCGCGTTGCCCGCGATCATCCTCGTCGTGTCGGGCGGTCACACCAGTCTCTATCTCGTCAAGACCGAAGGGCAGTACGAACTGCTCGGGCGCACTCGTGATGACGCGGCGGGCGAGGCCTACGACAAGGTGGCGAAGTTGCTGTCGCTTGGCTATCCGGGCGGGCCGATCATCGACCGCCTCGCGGCGGACGGCAACGAGACTGCGATCCGATGGCCAGGCACGCGGCTGACCAATCCTGATCGCAATGCGCCCGAGCGGGACGGACGCTTTGATTTCAGCTTCAGCGGATTGAAGACGGCGGTGCTGCGGCACGTCCGCCAGCGTCAGCAGGAGCTTGGCGTCGAGCAGCTGCCGCAGAACGAAGTCGTGGATCTGGCGGCGAGCTTCCAGCGCCGCGTGGTCGAGACGCTGGTCGATCGCGCGTTTGCGGCGGCGCGCTGGCACGGAGCCAAGTCGATCGGCATTGCCGGCGGCGTGTCGGCGAACTCGCGGCTACGAGCAGAGGCGCACGAAAAATCGCAACGCAGCGAGATCCCCGTCTACATCCCGCGCCTGTCGCTCTCGACCGACAACGCCGCGATGATCGCGGCGGCTGGTATGCGGCAACTGGCGGCAGGCCGCCTGGCGTCGGACGATCTCAACGCCGCCGCCTCGCTGCCGCTCTAGTCGCCAATCACCTTGATCAGCACGCGTTTGCTGCGTCGGCCATCGAACTCGCCGTAGAAGATCTGCTCCCACGGTCCGAAATCCAACTGCCCCCTGGTGATGGCCACGACCACCTCGCGGCCCATGATCTGCCGTTTCATGTGGGCGTCGGCGTTGTCCTCGCCGGTGCGGTTGTGCGCATAGCGTTCCGGTGACGCGTCGAAGGGCGCGAGCGCGTCCAGCCACTTCGCGTAGTCCTTGTGCAGGCCACTTTCATCGTCATTGATGAACACCGACGCGGTGATGTGCATCGCGTTGACCAGCACGAGGCCTTCGGTGACGCCGCTCTTCCTGACGGCGGCGTCGACCTTGGGCGTGATGTTCTCGAAACCCATCCGGGCCGGGAGGTTGAAGGTCAGATATTCTGTGTGCGACTTCATGGCCAGAGAATATCCCGAGCACCCGGTTGTCGGCGTTGGCGCGGTGATCGTGCGCGACGGCAAGGCGTTGATCGTCAAGCGCGCGCACGAGCCGCGCAAAGGGGAGTGGTCGCTGCCGGGCGGCATGCTGGACCTGGGCGAATCGCTCACCGATGCGGTGCGGCGTGAGGTAAGGGAGGAAACCGGCCTTGACGTCGAGCTCGGGCCGATCATCGAGACGTTCGATCGCGTGCATCGCGACGCCGAGGGCCGCATCCGCTATCACTTCGTGATCGTCGACTATGTCTGCTGGCCGATTGCCGGTGACGCGGTGGCGGGATCGGATGCGGAGGCCGTGGCCTGGGTCACCGCCGACGAGGTCGACGCCTACGGCATCAGCGCCCACGCCAAGGCCGTAATTCTTCGCGGCCTGAACTATCATCTCCAGTCATGAACCTGTCGAGAGAGGCTGCCTGGCAGCTGCTGACTGAATGGACGCAGGGTGAGAGCCTTCGCAAACATGCGCTGGCGGTCGAGGCCGCGGTGCGCGGCTATGCGCGGCAACAGGGCGCCAACGAAGAGGAATGGGGCGTCGTCGCGCTGCTGCACGATTTTGATTACGAAAAATTCCCGACGCTTGGTGATCATCCCAACAAGGGCTGCGACCATCTCCGATCGCTGGGGTATCCGGAGTGGGTGATGCGCGCCATCCTCTCGCACGCTTCCGAGATCACCGGCGTCCAGCCCGAGACGCCGGTTGAGAAGACGCTGGTCGCCTGCGACGAGATGGCGGGGTTTGTGACCGCAGCTTCACTGGTCCGCCCGTCGAAGAGCGTCCTCGACCTCGAGGCCAAGTCGGTCATCAAGCGGATGAAGGACAAGGCGTTTGCCCGGCAGGTGCCCCGTGATCACCTGGTTCGCGGCGCGGAGCTGATGGGGCTGCCGCTTGAAGACCACGTCACCAACGTCATCAATTTCATGCGCGTGGAAGCGGATGCGCTGGGGCTCCGGGGAACGCTGTAACGCTTCAACCCGTATACACTCCTAGCCGCGCCCCACATGCCAGACATTTTACCGGCCGCCCCCGTGCAGGACCCCTTTCCGCCCGCCCGATTTACCGGGCCGGTCGTTCAGGCGGATCAATTGAGCGTCCGCTACGGCAAGAACGTCGCGCTCAACAACGTCTCGGCGATCTTTCCGCCGGGCGCCGTGGGCCTGCTGGGTCCCAATGGCGCCGGCAAGAGCTCCCTCCTGAAATCCTTGATGGGCTTCCTCGTTCCCGAGCAGGGATCGATGAAGGTGCTCGGCATCGATGTCGCGGCATCGCCGCTGGAGATCCGCGAACGCATTGGCTACATGCCGGAAAGCGACTCGCACATCCCCGGCATGAACGCCGTGTCGTTCGTCGCGTATTGCGGACAGCTCTCAGGACTCCCCGCGGTGGACGCCATGCAGCGCGCGCACGAAGTGCTGTATTACGTCGGCCTCGGCGAAGCGCGCTACCGCAACCTCGAAACCTACTCGACGGGCATGAAGCAGCGCATCAAGCTGGCGCAGGCAATCGTCCACGATCCGGACCTGCTGTTCCTCGACGAGCCGACCAACGGCATGGATCCCAAGGGCCGTGACGAGATGCTCGAGCTGATCCACGATCTGGGTCACAACAAGAACGTCAACTTGATCCTGTCGTCGCACCTGCTGCCCGATGTCGAGTTCACCTGCGATCACGTCGTGGTGATGGACAAGGGCACGGTCGCCACCTACGGCCCGATCAACGCGCTGAAAGGCCAGCAGGGCCGTGTCTACGAACTGCGCGTGAAGGGTGACCAGGATCGCTTCGTCGACGTCCTGCGCGCCGCCAGCTACGAAGTGCAGGATTCAGACGAGGACGTCGTGCGCGTGTTCGTGCCCGGATCGAATGACGATGGCGCGAAAGCGCTGTTTGCGCTGGCGGCTCGGGAAAAGATGCAAGTGCGCCACCTGCGCCCGAGCATGCCAACACTGGAAGACGTGTTTGCGAAGGCCGTGGGGGAGGTGTAACCGATGCCTATTCATGACCAGGGGTATCAACGCTACGCCGGAGCCCGCTCTGCGATCGGCAAGTCGTGGCAGGTGATGACGCGTGCCGGCGTGATGTCGGTGATCACCAAGCGCCAGTTCATCGGGCTGATGCTGTTTGCCTGGGCGCCGTTTGTCGTGCGCGCCGTGCAGATCTACGTGTCGGCGACCTTCACGCAGGCGTCGTTCCTGGCGCCGAAGGGCGAGACCTTCCGAGAGTTCCTCGATCAGCAGGGCGCATTCGTGTTCTTCGTCACCATCTACGTCGGCGCCGGCCTGATTGCCAACGATCGCCGCGCCAACGCCTTGCAGTTGTATCTCTCCAAGCCGATGACGAGCGCCGAATACATTGCCGGCAAGCTCGCGATCCTGTTCTTGTTCCTGGTGTCGGTAACGTTCCTGCCGGCCATGATGCTGCTGCTGACGCAGGCAATCTTTGCCGGCAGCCTGACGTTTGTGGCCAACAACCTCTACCTGATTCCCGCCATCACGCTGTTTGCGCTCGCGCAGGTGCTGCTGGCGTCCACGACGATGCTGGCGTTGTCGTCACTGTCGAAGAGCAGCCGCTTTGTGGCGGTGATGTATGCGGGGTTGTTCTTCTTCACCTCGGCGCTGTTTAACGCGCTGCGCGGCATCACCGGACGCAGTTCGTTTGCGTGGCTGTCTCCGAGCGCGTCACTCGAGCAGCTCGGCGACGTGATCTTCCGGCTCGAGCCCCGTTACCAGTTGTCGCCGGCGATTGCCGGACTCACCGTGGTGGTCCTGATTGCCGCCTCGATCTGGACCCTGATGCGCAAGGTGCGCGGCGTGGAGATCGTGACATGAGCGGCCCTGGTACTCCAGGTACCCTGGTGCAGGCCGAAGGCGTGTCGAAGTGGTACGGCCAGGTCAGCGGCCTGAACAACGTCACGGTTTCGATTCCTCCAGGCATCACCGGTCTGCTCGGGCCAAACGGCGCCGGCAAGTCCACCTTCATGAAGTTGATGACGGGGCAATTGAAGCCGAGTCAGGGCACCATCCGCGTGCTCGGAGAGCCGATCTGGGGCAATCCGGCGATTTACGATCGCATCGGTTTCTGCCCGGAGCAGGACGCGTTTTACGAACGCATGACCGGCATCGAGTGGGTGACGGCGCTGGTGCGCCTAAACGGCGTGAGCGATGCCGATGCCGAGGCCGCCGCCAGGCGCGCCCTCGAACGCGTCGACCTGATGTATGCCGCCGAAAAGAAGATCGGCGCGTACAGCAAGGGTATGCGTCAGCGCGTCAAGCTGGCGCAGGCGCTCGTGCACGACCCCGAGCTGCTGATCCTCGACGAGCCGCTGACCGGCATGGATCCACTGATGCGGCGCAAGACCATCCGCCTGATCAAGGACTGGGCGCGCGCCGGCAAGCACATCATCGTCTCGAGCCATATCCTGCACGAGATCGAGTCGATGACGTCGAACATCCTGCTGATCAACAACGGCCGCATCCTGGCCGAAGGCAACGTCCACCAGATTCGCGACCTGATCGACACCCACCCGCACACCGTCTACGTGCGTGGCGCCGATCCACGCGCGCTCGGCCGCCGCTTCCTGGCCGATGACGACGTCTTGAGCATGAAGTTCGAGAAGGATGCGGTGATCGTGGAGACCGCCAAGCCGGACCAGTTCTACGCGCGACTGACTGAACTTGCCGCCAGCGGGGAAGCCGGCGTGATCGACGAAGTGCAGTCGCCGGACGACAACCTGCAGGCCGTCTTCAAGTATCTGGTGAAGCAATGACAACAGGCCAACAGGCCATCGGGCCAACGGGCCAACAGGCCAGACACCAAATGTCATTCTTCGCGGCCTCGCGGCGGGTGTTCGACCTCTCCCTCGGCGAGATGCTGTGGTCGCGCCGCACCATCTTCATGGCGCTCGTGGTTGGCGGCCCCGTGTTGCTTGCGCTGATCGTCAAGGGCGTCGAGATGTTTGGCATGTCGGCGCTGCGCGTCAACGGCCAGCGCGTGGCAGGCTTTGGCATCTTCGGCGTGATGATGTGGATGCTGTTTCTCCGCTTCATCGTCCCCGTCATTGGCGTGTTCTACGGCACGGCGCTGATGGCCGACGAAGTGGAAGACAAGACCATCACGTATCTGTTCACCCGCCCAATCCCGCGCGGCGCCGTGCTGATCGGCAAGTACCTCGCCTACATGGCGTGCACGCTGCTGGTCGTCTTGCCGTCGGTGATGATCGTCTACTTCCTGCTGGTGCCCTTCTCGGCGATTCCGGGCACATTTGGGAACCTGCTGGTCGATCTAGGGCTTTTGACCTTGGGGCTGGCGGTCTACGGCGGCGTGGTTGCCTTCGTTGGCGCCTATTTGAAACGTCCGCTGGTGATCGGTTTGTTGTTTGCCTTTGGGTGGGAGCAGGTCGTCCTGGCGCTGCCCGGCTATCTCA
>JAYQOO010000150.1:0-2872 GCA_038144855.1 Acidimicrobiia bacterium
GGTGATGCCCATTTTCTGCATTTTCTGCATCCAGAAAGCTTCACTTTGCATTTTTTGACCCTTATTCCCTTTTTGGATAGGTCAAATCTTGCAAACTGATATGCCAATCATGCATACTTGTGCATTCTCTGCCGCGTTTCGCGGCTTTCATACAGAACAGGGGACACAGACGCATGGGATCCGCAGCACTCGGTGAGGCAATTAAGGGCATTCGCAGTTGGGCCATGGGCGACGGGCAGACGGCCCAGAAGCCGACGCAGGTCAAGGACGTCTTTGGCGCCCGCGTTTTCAACGACAAGGTCCAGCAGGCTCGCCTTTCGAAGGATGCCTACCAGAAGCTGCGCGACACCATGACGCGCGGCACCGCGCTCGACAGCGCGACGGCGGACGCGGTGGCCAACGCGCTGAAGGATTGGGCGATCGAGAACGGCGCGACGCACTTTACCCACTGGTTCCAGCCGCTGACCGGCATCACCGCTGAAAAGCACGACGCCTTCTACAACCCGACCGCGGACGGCAAGGCCATCGCCGAGTTCCGCGGCAAGGAACTGGTGCGCGGCGAGCCCGATGCTTCGTCCTTCCCGTCGGGCGGCATGCGCAGCACCTTCGAAGCGCGCGGCTACACGGCGTGGGATCCGACCTCGCCGCCCTGGCTGCTCGTCAACAACAACAGCGTCACGCTGGTCATCCCGACCGCGTTTGTCAGCTGGACCGGCGTGGCGCTCGACAAGAAGACGCCGCTGCTGCGCTCGATGGAATCGCTGTCCGCCCAGGCCGTTCGCGTGCTGAAGCTGTTCGGCTCGAAGGCGACCCGCGTCACCGCGACGTTCGGCCCCGAGCAGGAATACTTCCTGGTCGACAGCAACTTCTACTACGCGCGTCCCGACCTGATTAACGCCGGCCGCACGTTGTTCGGCGCCATGCCGCCCAAGGGCCAGGAGCTCGAAGATCAGTACTTCGGCTCGATCCCGGCGCGGGTGCTGTCGTACATGGCCGAGGTCGAGGCTGAACTCTACAAGTGCGGCGTGCCGATCAAGACCCGCCACAACGAAGTCGCGCCGTCGCAGTACGAAGTCGCGCCGGTCTTCGAAAGCGCCAACGTCGCGACCGATCATCAGATGATGACCATGGAGACCATGAAGCGCGTCGCGCCGAAGTATGGTCTTGCCTGCCTGCAGCACGAGAAGCCGTTTGCCGGCGTCAACGGCTCGGGCAAGCACCTCAACTGGTCGATCGGCGACGATCTCGGCAACAACCTGCTGAGCCCCGGCGACACGCCGCACGACAACATGCAGTTCCTGTTCTTCTGCACCGCGGTGATCCGCGCCGTGGACGTGTGGCAGGGCCTGCTGCGCTACTCGATCGCCCACGCCGGCAACGACCATCGTCTCGGCGCGAACGAAGCGCCGCCGGCGATCCTGTCGGTGTTCCTCGGCGACATGCTCACCGACATCTTCGAGCAGGTCGAAAAGACCGGCGAAGCCAAGAGCACGAAGAGCGGCGGGCACATGGACATCGGCGTCGCCGCGCTGCCGAAGCTGCCGCGCGATGCCGGCGACAGAAACCGCACCTCGCCGTTTGCCTTCACCGGCAACAAGTTCGAGTTCCGCGCCGTCGGCTCGACGCAGAACGTCGCGCTGCCCGGCACCTGCCTCAACGTCGCGGTGTGCGAATCACTCGACGCGCTCGCCACCGAACTGGAAGGCCGCCTGCAGAAGGGTGAGAGCCTCGAGAGCGCCGTCAAGGCGATCCTCAAGGCCACGATCAAGAAGCACAAGCGCATCATCTTCAACGGCAACGGCTACTCGGCGGAATGGCAGAAGGAAGCCGCCAAGCGCGGACTGCTGAACCTGAAGAACACCGTTGACGCGATGCCGCAGATCATCAACCCGTCGGTCGTGAAGGCCTTCGAGAAATACAAGGTTCTGACCGACGCGGAACTGCACGCGCGCTACGAGATCAGCCTCGAGACCTACAACAAGACCATCAACATCGAAGCGCAGTTGATGGTGTTGATGGCCAACCGCTACATCCTGCCGGCGGCGCTCGACTACATGACGAGCGTCGGGCAGAGCGTGGCGGCGGCGAAGGCCGGCGGCGTGCCGAGCAAGGAAGGCAAGAAGCACCTGGCCGCGCTGGTGAAACTGGTCGACGCCTTCAAGGTGCAGACCAACAAGCTCGAAGCCGCGGCCGCGCACGGCGGCGGTTCGGCTGACAAGCACGCGAAGTACATGCGCGACACCGTCGTGCCGGCGATGGTCAAGCTCCGCGATCTCGGCGATCAGCTCGAACTCGTGGTGCCGCACCAGACCTGGCCGCTGCCGACGTATCGCGAAATGTTGTTCGTGAAGTAACAGGCCATCGGGCCATCAGGCCATCACGGATCGGATTTAGGGTTACCCTAAGTCCGGTCCCTTTTCTCTTTGATGCCGTTCCTGCTCATCTTCATCGTCGCGCTCGCCGTCCGGTTGATTCACCTGTGGCATCTGTCGTCGACGCCGTTCTTCGACGTCCTGCTCGGTGATGCCAACGGCTACGACCAATGGGCGCAGCGGCTCGCCGCCGGTGACTGGGTCGGCTCCGAGGTGTTCTACCAGGCGCCGCTCTATCCGTACTTCCTTGGCAGTCTCTACGCCATGTTCGGTCGCGACCTGCTGGTCGTGCGCATCATCCAGGCGCTGGTCGGCTCGGCCTCGTGCGTGCTGCTGGGCCTGGCGGCCACGCGGCTGTTCTCACGGCGCGCCGGGCTGATCGCCGGGCTGGGCCTGGCGCTGTGGGCGCCGGCGATCTTTTTCGACAGCCTGCTCCAGAAGGCCGTCCTCGATATGTTCTTCATGTGCGCCAGCCTCTACCTGCTCGCGCGCATGATCGA
>JAYQOO010000150.1:2882-8863 GCA_038144855.1 Acidimicrobiia bacterium
TTTTTCTTTTGGCGCCCCCGCCCTAACCTCGGGGCTTGATTTATGTCCTGTCCGCCAGCGGGCGCCCGCGCCAGTAGTGAAACGAAAGCCCTCCCGGCCCCTGCGGCGTCCGGCTTTAGCCGGACCGTCGGCATTGCCCTGGGAGCATCACTCGCTGCCTTCGCGCTGACCCGCGAGAACGGCCTGCTGTTGATCGCTGTCGTGGCCATCTGGCTCGCCCTTCAGCATCGCCGGCAGCTGGTCTTTCTCGCCATCGGGCTCGGGATCGTCTTTACTCCCGTCGTCATCCGCAATTACTCCATCGACGGCGGCATCTACCTGACCACGTCCCAGTTCGGCTCCAACTTCTATATCGGCAACAATCCGAACGCCGACGGCACCTACGCGTCGATCCGCTTCGGACGCGGCGCGCCGGAGTTCGAGCGCATCGACGCGACGGAAGTGGCTGAAGAAGCGGAAGGCCGCACCCTGACGCCCGCCGAGGTATCGCGTTTCTGGACGGGCCGCGCGCTCAGCTACATCACCTCGCAGCCTGGCGACTGGCTGGCCCTCACCGGACGGAAGATCCTGCTGCTCTTCAACCGATCGGAAATGGTGGATACGGAAAGCCAGGAGACCTACGAGGAGTTTTCAGCGCCGCTCAAGGGCCTGGCCTGGGTCACGCACTTTGGCCTGCTGGTGCCGCTGGCGGTCCTCGGCCTGCTCGCATCGTGGCCCGACCGGCGACGACTCTGGATCATCTACGCGCTGGGCGCCACCTATGCCGCCAGCGTCGTGATGTTCTTCGTGTTCGCGCGATATCGATATCCGATGGTGCCGTTCCTGCTGTTGTTTGGCGCTTACGGGATCACGTCGCTGCGGTTGCAGGCCTCGCGGCGGCAGTGGCTGGCCGCCGGCTCCGCCATCGGGCTGGCCGCCATCTTCGCCAACGTGACCGTGCTGGATTCAACCCTGATGCGGGCGATCACCGAGAACAATCTTGGCACGGCCTTCGGCGAACGCGGCCGCTACGACGAGGCGATCGCCCATCACGAGAAGGCGATCGCCCTGAAGCCGGACTATGCCCCGGCCTACAACAATCTCGGCGCGACACTGCGTGCCGCCGGCCGGCTCGAAGAGGCCGTCGCGCAGTATCGCAAGGCGCTGGCACTGAAGCCAGACTTTGCGAGCGCCAGCTACAACCTGGCCAACGCGCAGCTGGCACAAGGCAAGGCGGCCGATTCGGTCGAGAGCTTCCGTCGCTCCTTGCAGGCCAATCCCAACTCAGTCGAGGCGCACAACAATCTGGGCACGGCCCTGGCGGCGCGCGGTGAGATCGCCGAAGCGATTGCGGAGTTCCGCGCCGCGATCACACTCGATGTGCGATCCGTTCACGCGCATCGCAACCTTGGCAACCTGCTTTACGATCGCGGCGAGCGCGCCGAGGCGCTGGCACACTTCGAGCGCGCCATTGCGGCGGCGCCAAATGAATCCGACGCGCTCTACGACCTGGCGACGCTCTTGCTGCAGGAACAGAATTTCCGCGCCGCCGAGGCGCGGTTCGTGGCGGTGCTGAAGATCACGCCCGACTCCGCGCAGGCGTACAACAACCTCGGCATTGCCATCGCGTCGCAAGGTCGCGTCAAGGAAGCGCTCTCCCACTTCGAACGCGCGGTCGAGCTGAACCCTTCAATGCAGGACGCCCGCGCCAACCGCGACCAGGCCCGCGCCGCTCTTCGGCAGTAGCTGTCGACTCGAAACTGAACTGACAGCCGTTGACTGCAACTCTTCACTGCCGACTGTCGACTGCCGACTGCCGAATAAAAAAGGGGGCGAGCCCTTGCGGACTCGCCCCCGGCTAGAGGAACGGCGCGTCGTTCCAGTCAGCTCACTACCAGCGCGTCACCACGCCGAAGCCATACATGCGTCCCTGCATGATGCTGTTCGGCGCAAGGTAGGACGAGGACAGCACGTTGGTGGTGATGTAGCTGATGATCGCGTCCGAGTTGTTCACGTTGAACACTTCGAACGTCGGGAGAACGGAGATGCGGCCGAACCGGAAGGTACGGGCCACCTTGAAGTCGAGCTGCACGATGCGCTCGACCGACGACTGCCGAGCCGATTCGAGCATGTAGCTCATCGACGCCTGGCCGGGGAACGACGCGGTCGGCATGATGATCTGGCCGGCCGGGCAGGGCGACGGGCAGTTGGCCGGGTAGCGCGTGGAGTTGCGCGTCACGGTCATGATGCGCGAGCTGGTCGGGCTCGAGTTGTTCTGGAACGACATGCTGAGGTTGATGCCCCAGCCGATTTCCTTGGTGCCCGAGATCTTGACCTGGGGACGCCACGGAATGTCGAGCGCGAAGTCGTCGCACAAGGCGGCACCGTTGAACACGCCGGCCGTCGCCGTGACGTAGTTCGGGTCGTCGGGTGCGGTGCAGCTCTTCTGACGCTCGCGTTCGATGGCCGCACCGGCGTTCAGCTGGCCGCCGCCGGGAATACGCCACTTGGCCTCGAAGTTCCAGGAGTCGTAGCTCTGCTTGCGCTCGGGGTCGAAGGTGTCGAGGTTGCGCGTCGGCCGGGTGGCCGCCGCTGCGCTACGCGCGTAGACCTGGAAGGGCTGCCCGGTGATCGGGTTGTACCAGGTGTAGGGAGTGTAGTCGGCGGTCGTCCACGACTGGTTGATGGTGTTGGTCAGGTTACGGATCGAGCCGTGCCACCACTG
Organism: Acidimicrobiia bacterium; assembly: GCA_038144855.1. Classification (GTDB taxonomy): domain Bacteria; phylum Acidobacteriota; class Vicinamibacteria; order Vicinamibacterales; family UBA2999; genus 12-FULL-67-14b. Next base: position 5,587 of record JAYQOO010000150.1, read on the forward strand.
CGCGCCGACCGACACCCCGGCGAACAGCTCGTGCTGCAGTTCGATGCCGTTTTCCAGGTTCCAGGTGCGCGGATACTTGCCGTACTCGTTGAGGGCGGCGATACCGAAGTTCGACGACAGCGTGTTGAAGTTGATTTCGCAGTTCGGATCGTTCACGAAGTCGCAGCGCAGCGTGCCTTGCGCGACATCGTCGCGGTTTTTGTCGGTCCACGGCAACGTCGCCGTCTGTGACAGCAGCGGGTTGTAGTTGGCGGCAATGCCGGTCGTGCGCGACAGGTTGTAGCGGTTCAAGGAGTACTTGATCGCGGTACGGCCGTTGCCGAACACGTCGTAGACCAGGCCCATGCGCGGCGCCCAATCCTTCCAGTTCGGCACGTCGACCACTTCGTCGAAGTTGCGCTCCGGCACGAAGCGGCCGGCCGCAGACTTGCCGGCGAGCACCTTCGCGTTGAGCAGCTCATAGCGGATGCCGACGTTGGCGGTCAGGCGATTGAGTCTCCAGGTGTCCTGAACGTAGAAGCCGATGTCGTAGTTCAGGCGCTCACCGTAATTGAGTGGGGAGTTGCGGATCAGCACCGTGTCGGGCACCGACCAGCGAACGCCGGTGCTGCTGCTGCGATACTGCTGCACCAGGTCGGCGTTGGCGAGGCGCGAATGCTTGAACGTGCCCTGGCGGTTGTTGACGCCCACCTTGATGGTGTGGTCGCCCTTGACCAAGGTCGCCGCGGCGTTCCAGTAGAAGGCCACCGGGCTTTCGGTCGTGTTGATCGGGCCGGCTTGGGTGTAGCCACCGAGATCCAGTTCGTTCTTGGCCGCGGTGCGGTACCACTCGGCGGTAAACGCCGGCTTCTCGATGCCCTCGCGGTACTCGTTGGTGTAGTACTCGGTGTTGTTCGAGAAGCCCGCTTCGAGGAACACCGAGCTGGTGACCGGCGAGGTCCACTTGATGGCGGTGGTGTGATACGCCGGCGAGTTCCACACCGTGGCCGCGGTTTCCGGATCGTAGTTGGCCTGCATGTCGTGGCCGCGGTACTTGTCGATCTCGTCGAAGTAGCCGGAGATCTTGTTGCGCGGCGTGACCTGCCAGGTCAGGCGGGCCATGGCGTTCTTGATGAACTGGTCGTCGATGCCCTGGCTGCCGTCGTCGAAGAACGTGTTGGCGATGAAGTTGTTGACCGAGAAGTAGCGGGCCGAGGTGAAGAACCACAGCTTGTCCTTCTTGATCGGGCCGCCGAGCGACGCGGTCGCGTCGACGATGCGGTCGATGCGGTTACCGGCCGACAGGCCGCGCGCCTTGTGGCGATCGGTCAGGTTGCTCGACTGCCAGCTACCAGGGCGATAGGCCGTCTTGAAGTCGCCGCTGAAGCGGTTGCCGCCTTCTTTCGGAATCATGTTCAGGCGCACACCGCCCGACGAGGTCTCCGCGCCGATCGCGGCCGTCTGGTAGCTCATCTCGGCGTTCATCGCGTCGTTGTAGTAGCTCTGGATCGCGCCGTCGCCCTGCAGGCCGTTGGTCATCTGGCCGTCAACCAGCACGGTGGTGTTGGCCGTGGACATGCCGTGCGTCGACATGTAGGTTTGCTGCATCGCGCGGGCGCCGCCCGTGTCAGGCAGGTTCAGGCTGACGCCGACGACCAGCTGGCCGAGGCCCTGGATGCTGCGGCCGGTCGGAATCAGGTCGATCGCCTCGCGGTTGAGCACCGAGGCCTTGGCCGTGGAGGTGACGTCGACCACCGGCGACGAGCCGGTCACCGTGATCGTCTCTTCAAGCGAACCGACGCCGAGTTCGGCATTCACCGTGGCCGTAAATTCCGACGGCAATTGCAGGCCATCGCGCTTGGTAGTCTTGAACCCCGTCAGCGAGAACGTGACGGTATAGGTGCCGGGACGGAGATCCGCAATGCGGTAGGCTCCATCGCCGTCGGTAATCGCCGACTTGACCTTCTCGATCAGGACGTCGCTGGCGGCTTCCACCGTCACGCCGGGCATTGCCGCGCCCGACTCGTCCTTCACCACTCCAACAATTGCCGACTGGGCGTAGGCCGCGGTCGACAGGAGCATCGCCCCCGCAAACGCCAGCCACGTCCTCGTAATGCTTCGCGCCATGCTGTTCCCCTTGTCAAAACAACTGGATTCAAACCCGCACTTCCCTGCGGGGTCATGCCACAAACGAGCGACGGAAAACCGCCAGATCACTGCCAACGAACAAACGTCCAGTAACGCCTGGTTTCAAACAGACGCATACGCGGGGGCAGGCTAAACCCCCGGGCGGGTCCGTGTCAATGACAAACTGTTGCAAACAGAGACTTTATGTTTCCTTATGGCACTCCCCACAAAATCAGATGGACTGGTTCAGGCCCCAGAGGCCCATCATTCGGCAAGGGGCGGATAGACTAGTGCCCATGAACTTGATGAAGACTTTTGCGGCGTGTTTGTTGTTGGCGCTTACCGTCAGCGCCTGTGGCGGCGACAGCGGGACGGCCCCCAGCCCGGGCAGTGTCCCCTTCTCGACGACGGATCTTCGCGCCGGTACCGGCGCCACCGCGACGACGGGCCGCCTGGTCGGCGTGCGGTATGCCGGATGGCTCTACAGCACGTCAGCCGCAGACAATAAGGGCACCCAGTTTGACGCCGGCACGTTTTCGTTCACGGTCGGCAGCGGCGTGATCGTGGGCTTCAGCCAGGGCGTGTCGGGCATGCAGGTCGGCGGGATCCGGCGGGTGGTGATTCCCCCCAGCCTTGGCTACGGTAGCCAGGCCAACGGCCAGATTCCCGCCAACTCCACGTTGATCTTCGAAATCGAGTTGCTCAGCGTTCAGTAGCCAGTATCCGGTAGCCAGTATCTAGAACGGACCGTCAGACTTTTCTGGCTACTGGCTACTGGCATCCGGCTACTTAGGAAACATCCCCAACGCGACCAGCAACTCGAGTCGCGCATGGCGCACCGCGTCCTCCGCCTGCGCGACGACGGATTCCTGGTCGCGCGCCGAGCGTTGCGCGTCGATCACCTCGATGTTGGTCGTCGAACCGGCATCGAACGCGATGATCGTGATCTTCAACACTTCATTTGACGTCTGCGCGGCACGGCGTGCCGCGTCGAGCGCGCGTTCGCGCGCCGCAACCGCCGCCCGAGCGATCCGCACATCCGATCGCGCTTCGATCTGCGCCTGCGCGAGTGACAACGTCGACGCCTGGAACAGCGCCGCGCGCTGCTTCTTGACCGCCCGGCGCTGACCGCCGTCAAAGATCGGCTGCGACAACTGGAACGACAACGACC
>JAYQOO010000151.1:0-8586 GCA_038144855.1 Acidimicrobiia bacterium
CCAGCGCAATAGCACCGACCACGCCCAGCGCGCGGGCAATGAAGACGAAGCCAGCCGCCCGTTCCTCGACCAGCGTCGCCAGCGGTGCCAGCGACGCGATCGGCTGATCGGCATCGGCTTTCGACACCGCACGTCGCAGGTCTCCCGCCACCGTCACCGGATCGCCCACCGTCCTGACCGTGAACGCGACGGAGTAGGGCGCAACCTGCGTGATCGGCCGGTAGACGGTCTCGAACTGGCGGACGAACCAGTTGTGCACGACATTTCCGGTCACGCCCACCACGGTGATCCATGGGCCGTCGATCGCGACCTTGAAGCGCTTGCCCAGCGGATCCTGGTCGCCCCAATACTGCGCCGCGACGGCCTGACTGATCACCGCCACCTGGGGGCCATCGAGCCGATCGGTCTCGTCAAAGAAACGTCCACGAATCAGCGGGATCTTCAGCGCTGCGAAAAACTCAGGCGTGGCGCTTCGGTATTGCGCCCAGCGAGCCTCCGGCTCCGTGAGTGCGACGCCTTCGGGATAGATCTTGCGGCTGTTGTTGTTGAACGCCGCGGGGATGATGCTGGTGGCGCCAACACTGGTCACGGCCGGAATGCTCTTCATCGCTTCGGTGACGTCGGTGATCAATCGGCGGCGCACGACCGCATCGCTGTAAGTGCGCTCAGGCAGGTTGAGCTGCGCGACCAGCACGTTGTCCTTGTCAAAGCCGAGCACGCCGTTGACCGTCTTGTCAGCGGCGGTCAATGACATCGCGGAGGCGAACAACAGCGCGAGGGCCAACGCCATCTGCGTCATCGCCAGCGCGCTGCGCAGCCACTGGCGATTGCGGCCGGGCGTGAGACTGCGGCCGGACTGGCGAAGCGTCTCGGACACCTGGGCGCGAATCGCCTGGAAGGCCGGCAGCACTGAGAACACCACCATCGCGAGCATTCCAAGCAGTGCCGTGGCGGCCAGCAGCTCGAGGTCGATGCGCATGAACGACCACCCTGGAATAAACCGAAGGACGGACGCGGGAATCGACGCCCTCGACAAGCCGAGACCCATCGCCAGCAGCGGCATCGACACGACCAGTGCGACCACCGCCAGCAGCAACCCCTCGAGCAGCGTCTGCGTGAAGAGGCGCATCCGGCTGGCCCCCAACGCGAGTCGCAGCGCGTACTCGGATGATCGTTCCGCCCCCCTCGCCATCAGCAGGTTGGCGATATTGGCGCAGGCGATCAGGAGCAGGAGCAAGGCCGCCGCCTGCCACACCGCGATGAAAGCGCCGGCACCGGGATCAGCCATCCCCGCGGTAAACGAGAGCACACGCGAATGGCGCTGCGAGTTGGTCCGGATAGTCACGGCGCTGGGTGTCGACGATCGTTCCGAGCTGGGCCTGCGCTTGTTCGAGCGTTGCACCCTCGCGCAGCCGGCCGAAGATGCCAAAGTTCTCGGCCCGCCGGTTCGCCCATTGCTCGTCGGTCAACGCAATCGGCGCCCACAACTCGGCACCATCCGGCGTGTTGAAGCCGGGCGGCGCGACGCCGACCACTTCGTACGGTTTACCGTCCAGGCGCACGCTCGTGCCGATGATGCCCGGGTCCGATGCGAACCGGCGCATCCACAGGCGGTGCCCCAGGACGACTCGCTGATGCTGCCCGGGCCGGGTCTCGCTTTCGAGAAACGTGCGGCCGAGGATCGGCTTCGCGCTCAGCAGGTCAAAGAAGCCGGCTGACACAAAGAAGCCTGGCACCTGTTCCGGCACGTCGACGCCCGACAAATTGGCGTCCCACCATTGATACATCGCCCAGTCCTCGACGGCGGTGGTGCGCTCGCGCCATTCGCGGAAGTCCGCGGCGGTGACGTTGAGCCGATCGAAGAAGGTGTCGTCGAGGTTGGTGTTGGTGGCGACAATCAGCCGCTCGACGCCGGCAAACCGGTACGGGCGCAGTACCAGGGCGTCCATCAGGCTGAAGGTCGTGCTGTTGGCCGCCAGCGCCAGGGCGAGGGTGAAGACAACGGTCGCAGACAGCATTGGCCGCTGCATCAGCGCGCGACGGGCGTAGAGGACGTCGCGATGCAGCCCGGCCCACCACGGCCCATCGGGCTCGAGTGTCGCCATCGCGATCCACCGCACCGGCGGCTTTCGCCGGAAGAGCCTGACAAAGCCATAGCGCATGGCAATACCGACGCTCTGGCGCAGTTGCCAGCGTGCCGCCTTGGCCGCGCCGGCCTTCCTCGCGTATCGAGCGGCCTCCTCGCGCAAATCTCCGGTAATCGATTCGCGCGCCTCCGGATCACGAATCACGACGTCCAGGAGCCGTTCGGCAAGGGAGGTCTTCATGGCTATGCTTTCTGGGCCTTCTGCGGCCCTGGCGCCAGGACGGATTCGAGGCCCTTGGTCATGCTCGCGAGCGCGTCGTGGGTCGCGCGCAAGGCCTTCATGCCTGCGGCCGTGACAGCGTAGTAGCGTCGCGCTTTTCCACCGCGTTCCTCTGACGGATCGCCCATCCGCGACTTCAAGCAGCCCTTGGCTTCGAGCCGGTCCAGTCCGGTGTAGAGCGCGCCGCGCGCCACCGGCCGGGAGGTCCGTTGCTCGATCAGCTCCCGGATCGGGACGGCATACGCCTCCTGGTCAAGGTGGAGGACTGAGAGCAGGACCGCGTATTCGAATTCGCCGAGGTAGATGGGTGCCATGACTGCAATGCAGGCTAAATAAATGCCTGCATTGCAGTCAATAGACGGGGGAGACTGGCTAAAGGTTCACGGCCCGGGGCAGGTTCATGATGGCGCGCAGGTCGTCGCCCTCCATGACCTCTTTTTCGAGCAACGTGCGGGTGACGCGCTCGAGCACGTCGCGATTCTCGCGCAGGATCCGGCGAGCCTCGTTGTGGGCGCCGGCGATGATCTGCTTGACCTCTTCGTCGATCTGGCGCGCCGTTTCCTCGCTGTAGAGGCCACGTTCTGCCGGCATGCCGACGTCGAGGAAGCGGTTGCGGCGGCCCGGGTCGTAGTTCACCGTGCCGAGCTTGTCGCTCATGCCCCATTCGGTGACCATCGATCGCGCCACGTCGGTCACGCGCTGGAGGTCGTTCTGGGCGCCGGTCGAGATTTCGCCGACGGCAATTTCCTCAGCGGCCCTGCCGCCGAGCAGGATCGCCAGCTGGTGGAGCAGGTCGGTCCGCTGCATCAGGTAGCGATCTTCGAGCGGCAATTGCATCGTGTAGCCGAGCGCGCCAAACCCCCGGGCGACGATCGAGATCTTGTGGACCGGATCCATGTTCGGCAGCACGCTGGCCACGATCGCATGACCGGCTTCGTGGTAGGCCACGATCTCGCGTTCGCGCGTGCTCATGACGCGCTTCTTCTCGAGACCGGCGATCAGGCGATCGATCGCTTCGTCGAAGTCGCGCATCACGACCGTTTCACCGTCCCGGCGCGCGGCCAGCAACGCCGCTTCGTTGACCAGGTTGGCGAGGTCGGCGCCGGCGAACCCAGCGGTCCGGGCCGCGATCTTGCGCAGTTCCACGGTGGAGTCCAGCTTGACGTTGCGCACGTGGATCTTCAGGACTTCTTCGCGGCCCTTGACGTCCGGCTTGTCCACCAGCACCTGGCGATCGAACCGGCCGGGCCGGAGCAGGGCGGGATCGAGCACTTCGGGACGGTTGGTCGCCGCCATGATGATGATCGCCTTGCGCGCGTCGAAACCGTCCATCTCCGCAAGCAGCTGATTGAGCGTCTGCTCGCGCTCCTCGTGGCTGCCCAGCGGACTCTGCACACGCGCCTTGCCGAGCGCATCCAGTTCATCAATGAACACGATGCACGGCGCCTTGGCATCGGCCTGCTGGAACAGGTCGCGCACGCGGGCGGCGCCGACGCCGACGAACATCTCCACAAATTCAGAGCCGCTCAGGCTGAAGAACGGCACCTTGGCTTCTCCCGCAACAGCGCGCGCCAGCAGTGTCTTGCCCGTGCCCGGCGGGCCGACCAGCATCACACCCTTGGGAATCTTGCCTCCAAGGTTCGTGAACTTGCGGGGATTCTTCAGAAACTCGACGATCTCACGCAGTTCCCGGGCGGCCTCGTCCACGCCGGCCACATCCGCAAACGTCGTCTTGACCTCTTCCTCGGCGTAGATCTTGGCCTTGCTGCGCGCAAACGACATCACGCCGCCTTCGGCGCCACCCATGCGGCGCGAGAAGTACGACCAGGCCGCGATGATCAGGACGAAGGGCAGCAGCAGGCTGAGCAATTCGGGCAACCAGCGGCTGACGATCTCGCCCGAGTACTTCACGCTGGCCTGGTCGAGTTCCTCGATCAGCTTCGGATCCTCGATACGCGTCGTGGAGAAGTTCGCCACGCCGTCATCCGCTTTCTTCAGCACGCCGCGGATCGAGGTGTCACCAACCGAGACCTCGGCCACCTGGCCGGAACGGACCAGGGCCTTGAACTCGCTGTAGGTGACCTGCTTGCCCTGCGGCGCAAGAAAGTACGCCTGGCCGATGGCCAGGACCGTCAGCGCGCCGAGCACCCACCACAGGGCAGTGGGTTTCGACGGCTGCGGACGGCCCTTGCTGCCAGGCGGAACGGTTGGACTAGGCATGCACGACGTGACCTTTCGCGAAACTCAACTCGTCGCCTGAGACATCCACGGCGACGGTATCATCCTCCCGGAACGTGCCTTCGAGCACACGGCGGGCCAGGGGATCCAGCAGTCGGCGTTGCAAGGCGCGCTTGAGCGGACGCGCGCCATACACAGGATCATACCCTTCGGCGACCAGGAAGTCCTTGGCCGCCTCGGTGAGTTCCACGCCGATCTTGCGCTCTTCCAGCCGGCGCAGCAGGCCGCGCAACTGAATGTCCACAATGGACTTGATGTGCGTTCGTTCCAGCGAGTGGAAGAACACGATTTCGTCGATGCGGTTGATGAACTCCGGCCGGAAGTGGCCCCGTAGCGCATCCTGATCCCGCAGGTTCGAGGTCATCACGATCACCGTATTGGTGAAATCAATGACCCGGCCCTTGCCGTCGGTCAGCCGCCCGTCGTCCAGCAGCTGCAACATGACGTTGAGGACTTCGGGATGCGCCTTCTCGATCTCATCGAGGAGCACGACGGCGTACGGGCGCCGTCGCACGGCTTCGGTGAGCTGGCCGGCCTCGTCGTAACCGACGTATCCGGGAGGCGCGCCGATCATGCGCGAGACCGTGTGCTTCTCCTGGTACTCCGACATGTCAATGCGCACCATTGCCGTCTCGTCGTCGAACAGGAACTCGGCCAGCGCGCGGGCGAGTTCGGTCTTACCGACGCCGGTGGGACCGAGGAAGATGAAGCTGCCGAGCGGGCGGTTCGGATCCTGCAATCCCGCGCGCGCCCGGCGGATCGCGTTGGCCACGGCGTTGATGGCATCGTCCTGGCCGATCACGCGCTGGTGGAGGCGTTCCTCCATCTTCAGCAGCTTCTGGATTTCGCCTTCCATGAGCCGGCTCACGGGGATGCCGGTCCACTTGCCGACCACCTCGGCAATGTCCTCCTCGTCGACCTCTTCCTTCAGCATGCTCTTGGCCTGCTGCAGGCCGTGCAGCCGTTCTTCCTGGCGCTTGATCTCGCCCTCGAGGGCCGGCACGCGCCCGTACTGCAGTTCCGACGCCTTGGCGTAGTCGCCGGAGCGCTGCGCCTGCTCCACGGCGAGGCGCACCTGCTCGAGCTGCTCCTTGAGCTTGCGGCCCTGCTGAATCGCTTCCTTTTCCTGCTCCCAATGCGAGCGCAGCTGGGTGGCCTGTTCCTTCAGGTTGGCCAGTTCAGCATCGAGCTTGGTCAGACGCTCCCTGGACGCCGCGTCCTTCTCCTTGCGCAGCGCTTCGCGCTCGATCTCGAGCTGCATGGTGCGGCGCTGCACTTCGTCGAGCTCGACGGGGAGCGAATCGATCTCCATCCGGAGTTTCGACGCCGCCTCGTCCATCAAATCGATCGCCTTGTCGGGCAGGAACCGGTCCGCGATGTAGCGGTTGGAAAGGACAGCCGCCGCCACCAACGCCGCATCCTTGAACTTCACGCCGTGATGGATCTCGTAGCGTTCGCGAAGCCCGCGCAGGATGCTGATGGTGTCTTCCACCGTCGGCTCGCCGACCGTGACCGGCTGGAAGCGCCTTTCGAGCGCTGCATCCTTTTCGATGTACTTCTGGTACTCGTTGAGCGTCGTGGCGCCGATCGTGTGCAGTTCGCCGCGCGCCAGCATCGGCTTGAGCATGTTCGACGCATCGAGCGAGCCCTCAGAGGCGCCGGCGCCGACAACAGTGTGCAGTTCATCGATGAACAGCACAATCTGGCCGGCCGAGTCGACGACCTCCTTGAGGACCGCCTTCAAACGGTCTTCGAATTCACCGCGGTACTTGGCGCCGGCGATCAGCGAGCCCATGTCGAGCGTCACGATCTGCTTGTCCTTCAGGCCCTCCGGGACGTCGCCGCGGATGATGCGCTGGGCAAGCCCCTCGACGATGGCGGTCTTGCCGACGCCGGGTTCACCGATCAGCACGGGATTGTTCTTGGTCCGGCGTGACAGCACCTGGATCACGCGACGGACTTCTTCATCGCGCCCGATCACCGGATCGAGCTTGCCCTTGCGCGCCAGCTCGGTGAGATCGCGGCCGTACTTCTGGAGGGCCTCGTATTTGCCCTCAGGATTCTGATCGGTTACCCGCTGGCTGCCACGCACCGACGCCAGCGCCTCGAGCACGCGCTCGCGCGTCACCCCCTTGGCCTTCAGGACGTCAACAGCAGGGGAGCGGCCCGGTTCGCCAAGCAGCCCAAGCAACAAGTGCTCGGTGCTCACAAACTCGTCCTGCATCACCTTGGCATCCGCTTGCGCGGCGTCGAACACGACGCGCAGGCGCGGCCCGATGTGCGGCTCGGCGCCGCCGTGTGCCTTCGGCTGCTTGCCGAGCTGGTCGCGCATGGTCCTGGCCACGTCGGCAGGATCGACCTGCAGCTTGCGCAGCACGCTTGGCACAACGCCGCCTTGCTGCTCGGCCAGCGTCACCAGCAAATGCTCTGGCTCCACCTGGGCGTGATGGAGTTCCGACGCCAATTGCGGCGCCGCAACCACGGCCTCCTGGGCCTTCTCAGTGAACTTGTTCAGATTCATGACCTTCTCAGCTCCCGGCTCCCGCCTTCAGCTGCTCCCTCAACGCTTCGTAGTGCTGTCGTGCTTCGTCGCTCAACGTCTTCGGAATGTCGACCTCGACGCTGGCGTAGAGATCGCCGCGCTCGTCGGCCTTGCCGACGCCCGGCAGGCCATGTCCACGCAGCCGGAAGCGCTGGCCGCTTTGTGTGCCGGCCGGCAGCTTCAGCCGGAGTGTCTTCTGCTCCGGTGTGACAACGTCCACCTCGCCGCCGAGGACCGCCACGGGCACCGCGACCCGGGCGCGCGTATAGACATCGCGGCCTTTCACCTCAAACACCGGATGCGGCTTTAACTGCACCCGCAGATACAAGTCGCCGCTCCCGCCGGTGCCGACGCCGCGTCCGCCTTCACCGGCAACGCGGACCCGCGAGCCGTCGGTCACCCCCGCGGGGATGCGCACTTCGACCGATCGCGCGTGGCCGTCGTGCCGCAACTGCAGGCGATGCACGCTGCCCTTGATCGCGTCCTCGAGGTCGAGTTCGAACGGATGCTCGATATCCTGGCCCTTGCGATTGCGCGGCTTCGCCCGCCCTCCGCGTGCACCGGTGGACTGTTCACCACCCGTCCCGCCGAAGAACGTGGTGAAGAAATCCGAGAATGGACTGTCGGCGCCACCGCCACCAAACATCTCGTTCATCTCGTCCGGCGTCATGGTGTGAAAGCCGCTGCCGCCCGTGCGCGTATTCCAGTGGCCGCCGAACGGCGCGCCGCCGGCCGGCCCGGCTCCAGGAGGCGCATTCTCGTAGGCGCGCCAGTTGGCACCGAGCTCGTCGTACTTGCGGCGCTTCTGCGGATCGCTCAGGACCTCGTTGGCCTCGTTCACTTCCTTGAACCTGGCCTCCGCCGACTTGTCACCAGGGTTCACGTCAGGGTGGTACTTACGCGCCAGCTTGCGGAACGCCTGCTTGATCTCCTTGTCGGTCGCGGTCTTCGAGACGCCGAGCGTGGTGTAGTAGTCCTTGAAGTCCACGGCTAGCCCTCATCCAATCCGAGCAGCGCCGAGAGCTGATCGATCTCCCGCAGCAAGCGGCGCCGCGTGGCGTCACGCTGCAGGGCAGCCGGCTGCATCAGCGGCCGGATCCGCTGCATGGCTTCGGCAACCGACAGCAGTTGCTGCACGCCGGCCAGGTTGACCCCGGCTTCATCCACGAGGCGCTTGATGAACCGCAGCCGCTCGATCTCGTCGTGCGAATACAACCGCATGCTGCCGACGGTGCGCGCCGGACGCACCAGGCCGAGCCGCTCGTACTTGCGCAGCGTCTGCGGATGCATGTCCAGCATCCGCGCCGCGTCGGAGATGAAAATCAGTTCCAGAGTTGACACGCATCAAGTGTAGTAGTTGATACGGAACGTATCAAGTAAGGGGGGGGGGGGGGGGGGGGGGACCCCGCCCCGGGGGGGGGGTTGGGGGTTTGAGTTTGG
>JAYQOO010000151.1:8596-8674 GCA_038144855.1 Acidimicrobiia bacterium
CCCCCCCCCCCCCCCCCCCCCCCCCCCCCCCCCCCCCCCCCCCCCCCCCCCCCCCCCCCCCCCCCCCCCCCCCCGCAG
>JAYQOO010000152.1:0-8544 GCA_038144855.1 Acidimicrobiia bacterium
GCCTTGGCGAATGCCACGGCGGCCTTTTTCGTTTTTTGCGCGGTCTCCGGCGTCGTCTACCTGATCAACGACGTCTCTGACCGCGAACAGGATCGGCTGCATCCGATCAAACGGCAGCGGCCGATCGCGGCGGGCGAGATATCGCCGGGTGCCGCGCTGACGGTGGCGGCGCTGCTCGGTGGAGCCGCGTTGGCGGCTGGGTTCTGGTTACGACCGGCGTTTGGATTCGCCGCGGCGGCGTATCTCGCGCTGATGATGGTGTATTCGCGCGCGCTGAAGCACCTCGTCGTTCTCGACGTGATGGCAATTGCCATCGGCTTTGTGTTGCGGGCTGTGGCTGGCGGATTGGTAATCGATGTGCACATCAGCAGCTGGTTGCTGGTCTGCACGATGCTCGGCGCGCTGTTCCTCGGCCTTGCCAAGCGGCGTCATGAAATCACGCTGCTGGCGGGAGGTGCCGGGGGGCATCGCAAAATTCTGGAGGAGTACGACCCGTACTTGCTCGATCAGATGATCGGTGTAGTCGCGGCGGCAACGATGGTCGCCTACATCATCTACTGCGCGAGTCCTGAAACACGCGCGTATTTCGGCACCGAGTGGATGGTGCTGACGACGCCGTTTCCGATCTATGGGCTGTTCCGGTACTTGTACCTCGTCCATCGCAAGGCGGGCGGGGGCAATCCCTCGGACATGCTGATCGGCGACCGGCCGTTGCTGGCGTGCGTGGTGTTGTGGGGCTTGACCGCAATCGCGATCATCTATCGTCCGTTCGGGGCGTAAATGGGTATTGGCACGATCTAAGGTCGCAATCATCAAGACGTCACCGGCGACGGTCCGCAAGGACACGCACGCGGTGATGAACCTGGCCGGCTACCAGGACGTCCTCGCCAAGGACGCCGATACCGCGCTCAAGGTCAATATCTCGTGGCATTTCTTCTTTCCCGGATCATCGACCACGCCGTGGCAGCTCGACGGCGTGATCAGCGCGATGAAGAAGGACGGCTACGATCCGAACCTGATTCACGCCTGCCATAACCGCACGGTCGTCATCGACGCGCACCTCGGCGAGGCCGAGAACAAGCAACTGCCGGTGGTGCAGGCGCACGGCCTGCGCAATATCCATCTCTACGAAGGCGACGAGCCGTGGATCAACGTCCGCGACGCGGTCGGATCCGAGCTCGCCGACAAGTTCCTCTGCCTGAACGACGTCTACCCGGACGGGTTCATGATCCCCAAGCGCTTCATCGGCGAGAACATCCTGCACCTGCCGACGGTGAAGACGCACGTGTTCACGACGACGACCGGCGCGATGAAGAACGCGTTCGGCGGGTTGCTGAACGAGAAGCGCCACTGGACGCATCCGGTGATCCACGAGACGCTCGTCGATCTGCTGATGATCCAGAAGAAGATTCACCGCGGCGTCTTCGCGGTGATGGACGGCACGTTCGCCGGTGACGGCCCGGGGCCGCGCTGCATGGTGCCGCACGTCAAGAACGTGATGCTGGCCAGCGCCGACCAGGTGGCGATCGACGCGGTCGCGGCCAGGCTGATGGGCATGGATCCGATGTCGATCAAGTTCATCCGCATGGCTCACGATCTCGGGCTCGGCTGCGGCGATCCGCGCGACATCGAGATCGTCGGCGACGTCGAGGCCGCGAAGGAAAACTGGCACTTCACCGGCCCGTTCAAGAAGATGACCTTCGCCTCGAAGATGCAGCACTACATCTACTGGGGACCGCTCAAGAAGCCGATCGAGTGGTCGCTGAAGACCGTCCTTGCACCATGGGCGTATATGGCCAGCGTCGTCTACCACGACAGCATCTGGTACCCGATGAACGCGGAGCGCAACATCAAGCGCGTGCTCGACAGCCCCTGGGGACGGCTGTTCGAGAACTGGGAACATCTCACCCCCGATGACAACGGATTCCCGGACGTCGGCGAAGCGTCGGCGACCGTCACGCGTGCCGGTATGCACGCCTTCAAACAATCACTGGGCATCCTCGGCACGTGCATCAAGGAAGCACCCGAGTTTGCCAGCCGGCGGCGGCATCAACAGGCCGGCCGGTCGTAAGGGGCCACAGAACTCATGAGCGAATTCAACATTCGATCCGAGTCGGTCGACGTCGAGCAGATCATGAAGCAGATCCGCCAGCGCATCCTCGAGAAGCGCGGGCAGGACTACACGGAAGATCAGATCCGCGAACTGGCGTCGGTCCGCCTGGAGAAATTCCTCGATCCGAAGAACCTGCGTTCGGACCTCCTCGACCAGTTCCGCAAGAGCCGGCCGGCCGTCGAGCCGGCCGACATCCAGCCGCCGAAGATCCAGCCGCCGTACGTCTTCGACGACCAGACGTTGTTTGCGTCACATCGCGGCTTCATGCGCTTCATGCGCAAGCTGCTGAATCCGTTCCTGAAGCTGCTGTTCAACTCGAACACGCTGAACCAGGTGCTGCATACGCAGGCGCAGTTCAACGTCGATATGCTCAAGCGCGAAGCTCGCCGCTCCGTCGAGCAGCGGCAACTCGAACGTTCGCGCGGCGAGTGGAACGCGCTCTACTACGAAGTGCTCCACAACATCGTGCTCGAAACCACGCGCATGGGCATCGAGGTGCAAAACCAGCGCATGAAGATCGAGTCGCTGTCGAGCCGGCTGGATTTCAGCGAACGCCGGGTGCGCGCGCTCGAGGGCGTCGTGCAGTATCGGCCTGAAGCGGTACGGCAGGAGCGTGACGACGATCGGCCCAGCGCGCAAAGCGAAGCCGGCGCACAGGGCGCGGGCGCGCAAGGGGCCGGTGGTTTTGAAGGCTTTGTGCCCAACAGCGGCCAGCCGGGCCAGGGTCAGGGTGATGGCTCGGGACGCCGCCGACGCCGCCGTCGTCGCGGACGCCGCGGCGGACAGGGGCTGGGTGCGCCGGGCGGACCGGGCGCGCAAGGTGCCGTGGGCGCACCGGGTGCACCGGGCGACCTCGGTTCACCGGATGACGGTTTCGAGGACGGTGAAGAGGGCGCCGACGAGCAAGAGCCGATGGACGCCGGCGCGGAAGCACAAGAGGCGCTCGACGCCATCACCAGGGCTATCGAATCCAGCCCCGCCGCCGAACCTGCCGAGGCACCTGAGGCACCGAAGGCGCCCGAGTCCGACGACCAGCAGTGAAAGTCGCCGTCGTCGTCCAACGCTATGGCGCCGACATCAACGGCGGCGCCGAACAGCATGCGCGCTATGTCGCCGAGCACCTGGGCAAGCACGTCCAGGTCGAGGTGCTGACGACCTGCGCGCATCGCGACTACATTTCGTGGAAGAACGAACTGCCGGCCGGCAAGGAGATGGTCAACGGCATTCCCGTCCATCGCTTTCCGGTCGCGGTCGAGCGCGATCCGGTCGAGTTCGCGAAGTGGTCCGCCAAGGTCTTCACCGAAACGCACTCGCTGCGCGATGAACTGGCGTGGCTGGATGCGGAGGGCCCGACCAGCCCCGCGCTGATCGACCATGTCAAGCAGCACGAAGCCGATTACGACTTCTTCATCTTCTTCAGCTTCCGCTACCACCATTCGTTCCACGGCTGCCGCGCGGTCGCGCACAAGGCGGTCCTGGTGCCGACGGCGGAACGTGACGGCGCCCTCGGCCTGGGGATCTACGCGCCGGTGTTCCGCGGCGTGCGCGCCTTCATGTACAACTCGTTCGAAGAGCGCGCCCTGATTCAGACGGTGTCGAACAACCAGGCCGTGCCCGGCGTGGTCGTGGGCATCGGCTCGGAGATTCCAGAGCGCTCGAACGCCGGGCGCTTCCGGCAGAAGTTCGAGATGCGCGATCGCTTCGCGATCTACGTCGGCCGGATCGACGAAAACAAGGGTTGCGTCGAGCTGTTCGAATTCTTCGAGCACTACAGCGCATCGCTGGTCGACGGCATGCACCTGGTGCTGATCGGCACGCCGCACGTGCCGATTCCCAAGCACCCGAAGATTCACCATCTCGGCTTCGTCGAGGACCAGGACAAGTACGACGCAATGGCGGCCGCCGAACTGCTGATCATGCCGTCGTATCTCGAAAGCCTGTCGATGGTGGCGCTCGAAGCCTGGGCGATGGGCAAACCGGTGCTCGCCAACGCCAAGTGCGACGTGCTGCAGGGTCAGTGCATCCGCAGCAACGCGGGGCTCTTCTACGAGAACTACCCCGAGTTCGCGGCGACGATGCGCGCGATCGACACGACGCCAAGTCTCCAGGCCGCGCTGGGGCGAAACGGCCGCGCATTTTTCGAACGCAACTATGCGTGGCCGGTGATCGAGAAGAAGTACGTCGACATGCTCAACCAGTTGTCCCAGGAGCGGGCGCCGAAGATCATGGAGCCGATGCCCGGCTGGTTCGGCCGCCGGCGCAAATCGCTGCCCCCGGCAGACGACGTCGTCAAACAGCTGCCGGCCGGGCCGTATCGAGGACAGGCCGACAAGCCAACGGGCCAGCGGGCCGACGGGCCAGTGCGCAGCCACCAGCACGACAGGCCGGCAGCTCACTCCAATCGCCCACGGCCCGATCATCGCCACCAGCCGTCACAAGGCAGATCCGAGCAGCGTCCGGAGCAGCGGCAACAGCGCGACGCGCGCGGTGGCCAGCACCAGAACCGTCAGCCACGACCCGAGCATCAACCAAGGCCGGATGGTCGCGAGCAGCGAGGTGACACGCGGCCGCCGAAAGGCGACAGCCGAGAGCCGAAAGCCGACGGTCAGCAGCCGCGTCCGAACGATCGCGGACGCGATCAGCGCGGTGGGCGCGATCAGCGACGTGGGCGTCCGCACCGGCGTGGTCGACGGCCGGGCGGCGGCGGGCCACCGAAGGCGTAGATGGTCGCCATCCATCAGGTGCTCGCAACGCTTGGCTATGGTGACGCCATCGGCCACGAGGTGCTCGGCATCCAGCGTGTGCTGCGCGGTGCCGGGTACGACTCCGAGATCTTCGTCCAGACGGCGGACCCGCGCCTCGAGCACCTGACGCTCGACTATCGCGACCTCGCCGATGCGAGTCATCCGGACAACATCCTGATCCATCATTTTTCGATCGGATCGCGCGCGTCTCGCATGGCGTACGCGCTGCCGGACCGCATGGCGCTGATCTACCACAACATCACGCCACCCGAGTTCTTCGTGGATGTGAACAAGGAGCTGGTGCGCCTCTGCTTCAGGGGGCGTCGTGAGCTCGAACTCTACAAGTCACGCTGTGACCTGGCGCTCGGCGATTCCGAATACAACCGTCAGGAACTCGAGGCGCTTGGCTTCTCCCCCACCGGCGTGCTCGATGTAGTGCCTGGCTTCGATCACCTGAAGGGGCCTGCCGACTACAGGTTCGCCGGGGCGTTTGACGACGACTGGGTCAACCTCATCTTTGTCGGGCGTGTGATTCCGAACAAGCGGATCGAAGACGTGATCCGGTTCTTCCACGCCTACAAGACCTGGTTCAATCCACGATCACGGCTGCTCCTGGTTGGCGCGCATTCAGGCTTCGAAGCCTACCTGACGATGCTGCACAACTTCATCGCCGGGATCGGCGCGCGCGATGTGCATTTGATCGGCCACGTCACGAACGAGGAGCTGACGGCGTTCTACGAACTCGCCGACGCGTTTGTGTGCGCCAGTGAGCACGAAGGCTTTTGCGTGCCGCTGGTTGAGTCGTTCCACATGGGCGTGCCCGTGCTGGCCTACGCCGCTACTGCCATCCCGTCGACCATGGACGGCGCCGGTGTGCTCTACACCAGCAAGGATCCGCTGCACGTGGCCGGCTTGATCAACGCCGTCGTGGACGATCCCCTCCTGTCGCAGCGGATCGTCGAAGGTCAGTTCCAGGCGCTCGACCGTCTCGAAGCGAAGGACTTCGCCGGCACGCTGCTTCACCACATGGAGCAGCTCCAGGCTTCGCCCCGGCGCGAGCATCCGCCGGTGGCGTTTGATTTCTGGGACCAGGTCGAACGCGCCGAAGAGTACGACGAGATCAAGTCGTACCGGCCGGCGGCGTTCCAGGCGCTGCCGCCAGAGCCCCAGCCATGATCGTAAATCAGTGGGTTCCTGCCGCTCACAAGGGCGACGCGATTGGCGATTCGGCCAGGCGCGTGCGGGGCCTGCTGCGTGAGATGGGACACCAATCCGATCTCTACGCCATGACCATGGACGACGACCTGCGCGGTGACGTGATTCCGTGGACGGACGCCGGGGCCGGCCGTGGCGACCTGACGATCTTTCACTTTGCGCTCGTGTCGCCGATGACCTCCGAGTTTGCGAAACTGAAATCCGGCCGGGTGTTGCAGTATCACAACGTCACACCAGCGCATTTCTTTGCCGGCTACGACCCGGCGGTCTATCGACTGGCCATGCTCGGGCGCGAAGACCTCAAGAGCCTGGTTGGCCACACCGACGTGGCGCTGGGTGATTCCGAATACAACCGGCAGGAGCTCGAAGAGCTCGGCTTCACCAACACCGGCGTGTTCCCGATCGCCGTCGACACCGAGCGCATCACCGCGGCGCCCCGGCGACCGGCGCTCGAGAAGATCCTGGCGGAAGAAGGGTGGTTGAACTTCCTGTTCGTCGGCCGCATTGCCCCGAACAAGAAGATCGAAGACCACATCAAGCTGGCCGAGCACTACAAGCGCTATGTCGACGAGCAGTATCGATTCATCTTCGTCGGCAAGACAGACGCGATGCCGCTGTACTACGCGTCAATCCGCGCGATGCTCGAACGCTACCGGATGCCGAAGGGCCGCTTCATCTTCACGGGTCCCGTTCCGGACGTCGAGCTTGCCACCTACTATCGCACCGCGAGCGTCTACATCTCGCTGTCCGAGCACGAAGGCTTCTGCGTGCCTTTGCTCGAAGCCATGGCTGCGGACGTTCCGGTACTTGCCTATGGCACGACGGCCGTGCCCGACACGCTCGGCGGCGCGGGCGTGCAGTTTGCGCCAAAGGATCTGGAATATGCGGCAGAGCTCCTTGGGGAACTCGCCTACAACGACACACTGCGGCAGCAGGTCATTGCCGGCCAGCGGGCCCGGCTGACCGATTTCGGCGACGACCGCATCCGCAAGGAACTCGAACGGCTGACAGCATGAAGGCCACTATCGTCATGAGGCACACACTGTGAAGATCGCGTTCATCGTCCAGCGTTATGGCGCTGAGATTCTCGGCGGCTCGGAATATCACTGCCGCCTGATCGCCGAACGGCTGGCGCTCAAGCACGACGTGGAGGTGCTGACGACGTGCGCGCGTGATTACATCACGTGGGAGAACGAGTATCCGGAGGGCAACGATCGCATTCGCGGCGTGACGGTCCGCCGCTTCAAGAACTCCAAGACGCGCGACATCACCACCTTCAACCAGTACTCGGACTGGATCTTCTATCACGAGCACACGCGCGAAGACGAGCTGTCGTGGCTCGAACAGCAGGGCCCGTGGTGTCCTCCGCTGCTCGACTACCTGCAGAAGCATCACCGCCAGTACGACGCGCTGGTCTTCTTCACGTATCTCTACGCCCCGACAGTGCTCGGCATGGACATCGATCCGGCGCGCAGCATCCTGGTGCCGACGGCACACAACGAGCCGGCCATCCATCTCTCGATCTACAAGGAGATGTTCAAGAAGGCCGCGGCCGTCGCCTACAACACCGAGGTCGAAAAGAACTTCCTGAAGACCACGTTCGAGTTCCGCTCGATCGCCGAGGAGACGGTCGGCTGTGGCGTCGACCTGATGCAGGACCAGGCGCAGCCTGACGATCCGGAGCCGGAAGACGAGGAAGAGATTCACAAGCGCCTTGCGCCGCATCTGCGGGCACGCGGCGCCCAGTTCCGGCGTCGTCACCGCTTGCAGGGTCAGTTCCTGCTGTACGGCGGCCGCATTGACGCCGGCAAGGGTTGCGAAGAACTGATCGAGTACTTCACCAGCTACAAGGAGCAAGGCGGCGACGCGCAGCTCGCGCTGATGGGCGTCAAGGTAATGCAGCTCCCAGAGGTGCCGTGGGTGCGTTTTGCCGGCCTGCTCTCGGAACGCGAGCGCTTGCAGGCGCTGGAGGCCGCGACGATCGTCGTGGTGCCGTCGCCGCTCGAAAGCCTGTCGCTGCTGGCGCTGGAAGCGATGGCGGTCGGCACGCCGGTGCTGTGCAACGCGCGGGCCGACGTGCTGGTCGATCACTGCAACAAGAGCAACGCCGGCCTCTACTACCAGGATCGCGACGAATTCATCGAGTGCACGAAGCTGCTGCTGGCCGACGAGCGGCTGCGCGACCGGATGGGCCGGAACGGCAAGGAGTACATCAAGCGCAACTATCGCTGGGACGTCATCATGTCCAAGTACGACAAGTTGATCGGCGCGCTGCGCCGCTGAAGTCATGAAACTGCTCGTTGCCCTGCTCGCGCTGCTGCAATTTGGACCGAGGGCGCCGCTGACGCCGGCGGAGACACTGCTCGAACCGGCCGTGCTGCGCGCGATCGCGCAGCAGGCGCCGGCCGCGCCGTCGGGCAGGCGGACGACGCTCACGGGCGGGCTCCGCAGATGGCGGGTGAGTAAGTCGCC
>JAYQOO010000153.1:0-8507 GCA_038144855.1 Acidimicrobiia bacterium
GGCCGAAGCGATTCACCAGCATCAGTACAACATACGATATCAACAACCCGAAATTAGGATCATTAATCCTAGGTACGGCGCCGGCGCCGCGAATCGCGTCCACCATGCGCTGCACCGTATCGAGCACCGATGTCCCGGTGGGCGGGTTGATGAATCCGCTGGGCGCAAAGCCGTTGACGTGGATCGGCTTCTTTTCGAAGGCGCCGGTGACCTCTTCCCCCTTCATCACCAGGAACTTGTCGTCGGCGCCGTGCAGCGCGTTCAGGCCGTCGACGCTGGTGAGGTAGTTGTGATCGGTGAGCGTCACGAAGTGGTAGCCGTGTTCGCGATACCACCGCACCACATCGTCCGGCGTCGAGTCACCGTCGCTGTTCAGGGTGTGCGTGTGAAGGTTCCCCTTGAAGTAGCGGGCGGACGGGGAGGGTTGAGCCGGCAAGGCAGGCAGCGACACACCCGCGGCGCCGACCAGGCCCGCGACGATCAATACCGCGACGCGTGAGTTCGAGATCATGCTTGCACCACCGCCTTGACGCGGGAATCGTTCCACACGACCGTAACGTCCGTGTCACCAGCCGCGTAGTCGCGGGGCACGTAGCCCAGCCCGACCACGCGCTCGAGGCGGGGCGAGTAGGCGGCGCTGGTCACCCGGCCAACGTCTTTCGCTGCGAGCGCGGACGGATCCGCGACCGTGATCCGGGCGTCTGGTAGCGGCACGATCTCGGCCGCCGGATCCGCAAGCCACCGCACCAGCTTCCTGGCGACTCGCCCGCCGCCGCGGGTCGTCACGCGCACGATCACTTCCTGGCCGACGTAGCAACCCTTGGTAAAGGAAATGGCGCGATCCTCGATGCCCGCTTCGAGCGGGATTGTCTCCGAAGTCATATCCGCGAGAAAGCGCGGCACGCCGCGCTCGATGCGAATGACCTCAAACGTGTCGAGGTCGATCTCCGTGAGGCCGGAGTACTCGGCCGGCAGTGCTTCCGCCACCACCTCTGTCAACGTCTCCGCACCCACCACCGTCCACACGGAGACTCGTTCGCTGACGTTGGTGACGATGGCGTCCTCCGAGAAGATCAGGCTGTCGAGCGTGTCGCGCAGTCCGGCGGCAAGCGGCGCGGGCACGTCGAGCCACAGGCAGTCAGCCGCCGCCACGACGTGCAAATCCGTAATCATTCGTCCCTGCGGGGTGAGGTAGGCCGCGTAGCGGCATTCACCAGTGGCCAACGATTCGACGTCGTTGGTCAGCAAGCCCTGCAGCCATGACGCGCGATCGGCGCCACCCACGGCAAGTACACCGCGGTCGACGCGACGCACGACGCCGCCACCGGCCAATGCGGCCCGATAAGCATCAAGGGAAAACATGTAAGCTTTGGGGTTGTGACCTTCTCCAATCTTACCGGCCATCGTTCGCCACGGCTACGGACCGTTGGTGCCGGCGTCGCGATGCTGCTCATGACGGCGCACGCCCTGGCGCAGGCGCCGGCTCAGCCGGCGGCACCCAGCGACACGCAATTCCTGGTGTTCTTCCGCTCGCAGCCGATCGGGCGAGAAGAGGCGATCGTGCTCCGCACCGCTGACGGCTGGACCGTGAAAGGCACGAGCCGGCTTGGAGCACCGATCGACATCACGTCGCGCACCGCCGAAGTGGTCTACGACCAGGAGTGGCGGCCGAAGTCGGCGACGGTCGATTCGGTCGTGCGCGGACAAGACGTGCTGATGAAGACCACGTTCGCGGCGGGAAAAGCAACGACCGTGGTCGAAGTTCAGGGCAAGCCGCAATCGAAGGAAGATGCGGTCGCGGCCGACACCATCGTGCTTCCGAACACGTTTCTCGGGTCGTACACGGCGCTGGCTCGCCGCCTGCAGGGCAAGACGACCGGCGCGGAGCTGCGCGCCTACATTGCGCCCCAGTCGGAGCTGACCATCCGCATCACCAGCGCGGGGCCCGGCCAGATCGAAACGCCCAAAGGCGTCATCAACGCGACGCGCTACCTGCTGATGTTCAACAATCCCCCGCCGACCGGTGATCTGCCGGTCAACATGTGGACCGACAACGAGGGCGGGTTGTTGCGCATGAGCATTCCGTCGCAAACGATCGAGATCGCGCGCGAAGACATCGCGTCGGCGGCATCGCGCACCACGGCGTTCTCGATTGCCGGCGATGAAAGCGTCACCATTCCGAGCCTGGGCTTCAACCTTGGCGGAACGATCACCAAACCGGCAGCCGCAACGGGACCCCTGCCGGCGCTGATCCTGATCGGCGGCTCGGGCCCGACCGATCGCGATGAAACCGTTGCCGGCATCCCGGTGTTCGGGCAACTCGCGCGCGAGCTGGTAAACGCCGGTTTCGTCGTCGTGCGCTACGACAAGCGCGGTGTCGGCCAGAGCGGCGGCCGGTCGGAATCCGTCACGATCGCCGACTACGCCGAAGATGCGCGTCAGGTGCTGTTGTGGCTCGAGAAGCGCGCGGAAGTCGACAAGGAGCGGATCGGCATCGTCGGGCACAGCGAAGGCGCGCTCGTCGCGATGCTGCTGGCCGGACGGGAGCGCAACAAGGTGAGCGCCATCGCGTTGATCGCCGGGCCATCAACGGACGGCAGCACCGTCGTGCTCGAACAGCAGAAACTGATGCTGTCGAAGATGCCGATCGACGAGGCGCAGCGCGCGGAACGCACCGCGCTGCAGGAAAAGATCAACGCCGCGGTGATCAAGGGCACCGGCTGGAACGACATTCCGGTGGCCGCGCGCAAGGTGGCCGATACCCCGTGGTTTTACAGCTTCCTGACGTTCAACCCCGCGAAGGCAATGGAAGACACCCGCCAACCGGTGGTGATCGTGCAAGGCGAACTGGACACGCAGGTGCAGCCGTATCACGCGGACAAGCTCGCCGAGTTCGCCCGCGCCCGCAGGACGAAGACCGAGGTCGCGGTCGTCAAGGTGCCGGGCGTGAACCACCTGCTCGTGCCCGCGAAGACCGGCGACGTCACCGAATACGCCTCGCTGGGCGCCGATGCCAGGGTGTCGGACCGGGTGACCTCGGCGATTGCGACGTTCATGGCGAAGGCGCTCAAGGAGTGAGCAGCAGCGCCCTTCTGATTCGCATCACCGGCCACGATCGTCCCGGCGTCACGCATGCGCTGACGTCAATCCTGGCCCGCTACGACGTCCGCGTCCTCGACATTGGCCAGGCGGTGATCCACGACGGCCTGGCGTTCGGCATCCTGATCGAACTGCCGGAATCGCTGCGCTCATCGGCGCTGCTCACCGATCTGCTGCTCGAGTCGCATCGGCTCGGCGTTGAAGTGCAATTCTCGGCGTCGTCGTCGGCCGAGTACGACGCGTGGGTCGCCGCGCAGTCGCGACAGCGCTTCATCATCACGCTGCTGGGACCGGCGATCACTGCCGGCCATATCGCGCGCGTGTCCGGCATCCTCGCGTCGGCTGGGCTGAACATCGACCGCATCGATCGGCTCTCGTCGCGAGTCGCGCTGTCGCCGGCTGAATCGCAACCGCGTTTCTGCGTGGAGTTCACGTCGACCGCCGCCACCCCGGCGGGGGTGGGCGAGGATCGCGTCAGGACCGACCTGGCGACGATGACCGCGGCAGGCGACGTCGACGTCGCGTTCCAGCACGACTCGATCTTCCGGCGCAATCGCCGGCTGGTCGCCTTCGACATGGATTCGACGCTGATCCAGGGCGAAGTCATCGACGAACTCGCGCGCCATGCCGGCGTCGGCGACCGGGTGCGCGACATCACCGAGCGCGCCATGCGCGGCGAGCTCGACTTCCAGCAGTCGTTCCGCCAGCGCGTGGCGCTCTTGAAGGGGTTACCCGAGTCCGCGCTGCAGCGGGTGATCAACGAGGTGCCGCTGACCGATGGCGCCGAACGGCTGGTCAGCACGCTGCGGCGGCTTGGCTACAAGACGGCGATCCTGTCCGGCGGCTTCACCTTCTTCGGACGCGTCCTCCAGGAACGTCTCGGAATCGATCACCTGCACGCCAACACCCTCGACATCAGGGACGGAATCGTCACCGGCGAGGTCATTCCGCCGATCGTGGACGGTGCCGGCAAGGCCGCTCGCCTCACCGAGATCGCCTCCAGAGAAGGCCTCAGCCTCGAACAATGCATCGCGGTCGGCGACGGCGCCAACGACCTGCCGATGTTGAGGCTGGCCGGGCTCGGCATCGCGTTCAGGGCCAAGCCGCTCGTCCGCTCAAGCGCGCGGCAATCCATTTCCGCCCTGGGACTCGACGGGATTCTGTACTTGATCGGCGTCAGGGACAGGGACGTTTCCTGACACCTGTTCTCCTGTAGGCCTGTCGGCCTGAAGTGCTATCCTCGGCGTCCATGAAACGCCGATCCTTCCTCTCGAAAGCGGTTGCCGGCGCCAGCGCTACGGCAGCCGCCATGGCCGGACGCAACGCGAGCGCGCAGCAGGGTTCGCAGAATCCGCCGGCCAATGCGCCGGTTGCGCCGATCAGGATTCCAGCGGAGTTTTTGGCCGCCGCCTCCGCAACGCCGACGACCTTCAGCTTCCCGATGACGGGCGCGCAGGTGTTTGCGCGTGCCTGCAAGGAAGAAGGCGTGGCGGCGCTGTTTGCGTGTCCGGGCAATTACCCCGTGATCCACGCGATGGCATCAAGCGGCATTCCAGCATTTGGCGGGCGGCACGAAGGATCGATGGCCCACGCCGCCGACGCGTTCATCCGTGTCACGGGTGAGATCGCGGTGGCGTCGGGCACGGAGGGTCCCGGATTCACCGACATGATCTGCGCGATTGCGTGCGCCAACGCCGCGCGCACGCCGCTGCTGATCGTCGCCAGCAACATGTCGATTGGCGCCGAAGACACGGAAGGCGGCATTCAGCTCGGCTATCAGCAGCCGACGACCGAAGGCCTCAAGAAGTACGGCAAGCGCCTGATCATCCCGCGACGCGTGCACGAATACGCCGGCTATGCGTTCCGGCAATTGCGCAGCGGCGTGCCAAAGCCCGTTCACCTGGACTTCCCCGCCGAAGTTGCGTCGGCGCGCTTCAAGGACGCCACCGAACTCGAGTTCTTCCACGACAAGGCGCGCTACCGCACTGACTCGCGTCCGCATCCGTCGCCAAAGGCCATCACGGCGGCGATCGACATGATTCGCAAGGCGCAGCGGCCGATCATCGTGTCGAGCAATGGCGTGTTCTACGCGAAGGCGTGGGACGCGCTGAAGCGTTTTGCCGAGAAAGCGCAGATCCCGGTCGTCGAATCCGGCGCCATGAAGGGGCAGTTCTCCGACGCGAGCCCGCTGTCGGCGAACGCCTCGCCGAGCGCGCTTGCCAGCGCCGACCTCGTGATCCTCGTCGGACAGCACTGCATGCCGACCGTTGGCGAGTTCGCCTTCGGTCCCGACGCGAAGTACATCCGCATCGATCAAGCCGCCGAAGACATCGGCCGCAACCTTCCGATCGACCTGGGCATCGTCAGCTGCGAACTCGCCGCGCTCGAAGCGCTGGCCGACGCCGTGCCGCGCATGACGCACGACAGCTGGGTCGCCGAGATCGCCGCCGCGCGCAAGCGCTTCGAGGATCAGAGCCTCGAGTACTACAAGACCGGCTTGAGCTATACCGACGCGGTGCACCCCGCGGTCATTGCGAAGGAGCTCGGCGACTTCCTCTATCGCGGCACGCTCGCCAAGGAACAGACCACCATCGCATCGGGCGGTTACGGCATCGCGCGCTTCGTGCGTCGTGAACTGCGCGGCTATCGTCCCGGCCAGATCATGAACGGCGCCTATCAATACGGCGCGATCGGTCCCGATCTCGGATACGCCGTCGGCGTCTCGGCTGCCGTGCAACTCGGCGTCGGCCCGCAGGCCGCGCACAAGGGCAGCCCGGTGATCTGCATCACCGGCGATGCCGGTTTCGGCTACACCGCCATGGAGATCGACACCATGGCCAAGTACAAGCTCCCGGTCGTGAGCATCGTCTACAACAACAACGCGTGGGGCACGTGGACCGGCGCCACGCAGGATCCGAAGGCGATGCCGATTCACCTGTTCCAGGAGAACCTGCGCTACGACAAGCTCGCCGAGGCGCTCGGCGGCCACGGTGAATACGTCACGCGCGCGGAGGGTTTCCGCCCCGCCCTGGAACGCGCCTATGCCATCGCCGCGCGCGAGGGCAAGCCGTCGGTGATCAACGTGCAGGGCAAGAAGGAATTCTGGGATCGCGCCAAGTACCCACCGGGATCGATCGGCAAGGTCGAGCCCGGCTGCATGTCGTACTACCACTGAGTCGTGACCGACGGTGTTTCGCAGGCACTGCAGGCCTACGCGGACAGGGGTGTCTTTCGCGGCTTTCGTGCCTTGCCGGTCGCGCGCGGGCGGATCGAGTACCAGTTTCTCTGGCTGACGAAGAAGCCGGTGACGGCGTTATTCGATCCCTCCACTCGCCGGCTCACGTTCCCGGCACTGCTACCCCAACTCGATCGCGACGCGGCACTGCGCATGCAAGCGGTCGTCGAAGCGCGAACCGCAAAGAGTCAGCCGGCCCACAAACGCATCGACGCGCGTAAGGGCCGCATCACAGGCGCCCGCCGCGCGGGCAACTTTTCATTGATGGTGGAGATCCGCGGCTCGAACCACGACTACGCCGTCAGCAAGGCGCTCAACGTGATCAACGAGTTGTTCGTGACGCTCCAGGAGCATCACCCCGAGTACCTGATCGAGCGCTTCGGCTTTTCGACCGAGTAGCCTGTTACAGCTTCTGCCACATTTCGTCGACGCGATCACGGAGCCGGCGCGCCGTGTCATTGTAGTCGGCGTCCTCTGCAAACGTCATCGGCTTGCCGATTTCGATGCGGACGCGATGGCCACTCCACGGCGCGACCAGGCCCCAGTTGATGCCCTTGCCGCGTGGCCAGATCTCGTGGACGCCCTTGATCGCCACGGGCACGATCGGCGCCTGCAGGTGCTGCGCGAGGATCGGCGCGCCCTTCTTGAACTTCTTCACGGTGCCATCAACGGAGCGCTCGCCTTCGGGGAACAGCACCAGCACCTTGCCGTGCCTCAGGCCGAACGCACCGGCCTGCATGGCCGGCACGAGGTTGGAGTCGGCGTCGACCGGCACCAGGTTGATGGCGCGCGCGAACCAGCGGGTCAGCGGCGTCGAGAAATATTCGACCGCGCCGACGTAGAACAACTGCTGGTAGATCGAAAACGGCAGCACGCTGCACAGCAGGAACGGATCGAGGAAGCTCTGATGATTCGGACAGATGATGTAGGCGCCGGTGGCCGGGAGATTCTCGAGCCCGGTGAGGTCGACGCGACCAACCAGCGGACCTGCCACTCGACCGGCCGCAAAGAACAACCGCGACGCAACGGGCTTCGGCTCGAGCAGGCCTCCCAGCACCGGATCACTGGCCGGAGGAAGATCGCCAAGCAGCACGGACCACGATTGCGCGGCCGGTGACGATGCCCCTTCGCTCGGGACCGCCGACTCCAGCGCGACACTCAACTGGCGCACCGTGAAGATCTGTTGCGCAACGGCCGGCGGAACCTTGACGTTGAACTTCTGCTCGAGTTCCGTCAGCAACTCGACGCGCTCCATCGAGTCCAGGCCCAGATCCAGTTCCAGGTTCGCGTCTGGCGCGAGGCGCGAGCCATCCTTCGCCCGCGCCTTGATCACGCCGACGACCGCCGAGGCGTGCGGCTGCTCCATCCATTCCTGATCGGCCGACGCCAAGGGAGCAGCGGCATCGGATGAAGAGGAGCGCTGCTTCTCCCGCAGCCGCTTCTCCACTTCGTGCCGCTTGATCTTCTGCGTCGTCGTGCGCGGCAGCGGCTCAAACCAGATGTCGTAACCAAGCACTCGCTTGTGGGCCGGCAGCCCGACCGCCTGGCTTTCCATCTCGAAGCGGATCATGTCGCCGGCGTTGACGATCTTTCGTTCGCGCAGCAGATCCATGTCGGGCACGACCACCGCGTATAGCCGCTCCGACGTCGGACGGCCCGGATCGGCGAGACCCATCACGCAGATCTCCTTCACGAACGGCGACTTGCGGTACTGCGTCTCGATTTCCTCCGGGTAGATGTTCTTCCCGGAGGCGAGCACGATCATCTCCTTCTTGCGGCCGGTGATCGTGATGCGGCCTTGATCGTCCATCCGGCCAAGGTCACCGGAATAGAACCAGCCATCCTTCAATACTTCCGCAGTCGCGTCAGGGCGGTTGTAGTAGCCCTGCATGACGTTGGCGCCTTTGATCACGATCTCGCCCTCAACGATCTTGATCTCGACTCCGGGCAACGCGCGGCCCACCGTGTCGACATGCGCTTCGTCCGGCGTATTGATCGACGCTGCCGCGCTGGTCTCCGTCAGGCCGTAGGCCTGGAGAATGGTGAAGCCGAGCGAATAGAGATCCTTGCCGACCAGCGGATCGAACTTCGAGCCACCCGTCACCAGCAGCCGCATGTCGCGGCCCATGACTTCATGCACCTTGCCGAAGAACACGCGGCCAAGGTTCACGCC
>JAYQOO010000154.1:0-5156 GCA_038144855.1 Acidimicrobiia bacterium
ATGTGATCGTCGCCGCCAAGTCCGCCCAATGTCGCCCAGCGGAGCAGCAGCGCGAACAGAAAGACACCCGCAACGGCCACCGCGGTGCGTAGCCGCCTGACACGCTCTGGATACCGGACTGACCAGGCCCAGGCCCCCTGCACCTCACCGGACACCGCGCCAGCCAGAAAGGCCAGGCCCACGCCGACGCGCCTGATGCGCGCCCACCCCGCGACGACCAGCGCACCGACCGCGAGCAGCAACCAGCCCGAGGGCTCTACAGGCGCGAGATACCGCTCCACCCCCCAGCGCCACCCGAGTCCGGTGCGGCTGCCGCCGAGGGGTGCCGTCGGCAGCACCACTCCCCGCTCACGGTCGATACCCTCGATCGACACCACGGCGAGGTCCGTAGCGAGCGCCCTGATGTTGGCGGCCGAGTCGTCAACCAGGTCATAGCGGAAATCGGTGCGGCCCTGACTGTGTTGCTGCCGAAGACCGTACCGGGCCTCGCGTGCCTGGCGCGCGTCCGGACTCGTGCCTTCCTGCCAGCGGATCGCGATGGATCTCGAAGGCGCCCCCTGGAGAAGCGGACCAATCACCGCGAGCAGGAGCGCGCCCGCCGCACTCAGTCCAATACCGAGAGAGCGTCGACCCTGCCGCTCCCGGACATCCGGAAGAAGCCGCGCAGTACGCACGTAGAACGGAGTCACTGGGCGCGAACAGAGCAGAATGAGGACGCCACACAAGAGCAGCCGTCGAGCCCAGGTGGCGACGACGGTGACACGGCTCTCGAGACCCCAGCGCCACGCCAGGCCGTTCCGCGCCTTTCCTGCAGGCGCGCCCTCCGCTACAGATGCGGTATCTCGGTCCAGGTCGTGGGTGTCCTCGACGAACGGATTGTCCAGTAGGGCACGGATGTTCCACGACGACTCGTTGACCAGGTCGTAGCCAAACGAGCGCCCAGTGCCACTGCGCCGGCGCAGGCCGTGCTGCCACTCAAGCTGCTGCTGCTGCTCCGCAGTGATACTCGGATGCCAACGTACGTGGACGTAATGCGCCTGCGACCCATCGAGCACCGGGACCGCCGCCGCGCCGAGCAACCCGGCGAGCAGGACGATCGCGCCGACCGTTCCGCGCCGGCCCACACGGAGGCGCCACCGTGCCAGACGTGTCACAGAATCCTCGGCGTGGGCAGAGGCACGATAAACTGGCCCCTGTAGCCCATCTGACGCAGCTTCGCGGCCAGTTCTTCTCCGATATGCCACGAGAGGAGCAATGCGTACTCGGGCTGGTCGTCGAACAGCTTCTGCTCGTCAAGGACTGGAATCACGGTACCCGGCATGTACTTGCCGATCTTGTGGGAACCGGAGATCTCGACGACGCAGTCAACCATCAGCTCATCGATGCCCACGTAATTGATCAGCGAGCTCGCGCGGGACGGAGCGCCGACGCCATAGACGCGCGCGCCGGCCTTCCGGACGTCCCGCCGCAAAGCAAACAGAAAGAGAATTGACAAGGGTATTTTAAACAAATAAAAGGCGAACGCCTCCGACGTCAGCGCCGCCCGTTCCAGCGCCAGGAACTCACCGACCGCAGACGTCACCGGCCGTACACCCTTCCTTGCCGCGTAGACGCGAATCGAGCCGCCGTGTGTCGGTATCCGTTTCACGTGGACGATCTCGAATCCGTGGTGAGCCAGCAGATGACGGAGGCTGGTCAGCGAGTAGTAACGGAGATGCTCGTGATAGATCGCGTCGTACTGAAGGGTATCGATCAGCGAGACAAGGTAGTGGGACTCGCTGACAAACAACCCGTCGTCCGTCAGCAACTCATCGACGCTCTCCAGCACGGCGTGCACGTCCCCGATGTGTGCAAATACGTTCGCCGCTGTCACGATGCGCGCGCGGCCGTGGCGGCGTAGCAGCTCCCTGGCGCAGTCGGGACTGAAGAACGTGTTGAGGGTCGGGATTCCGGCGGCCACCGCGATCTTGGACGCGTTGGTGGGTTCCACGCCACACACCCTGACGCCGCCGCGCAGGAAGTTGCCCAGCAGCGTGCCGTCCCCGGATCCGACGTCGACGACTAGATCATCCGTGCCAATGGGACATAGGTCGAGCACTTCCCGGTACAGCTCCGCGAAGTTGTCGCGGAGGATCTTCGTCGTACCACTCGTATAGGCGTAGTCGGGCGAAAAGATGACGACGGGATCGACAATGAGGCCCAACTGCACAAGCTCGCAGGCGCGGCAGTGCAGCACCTCGGTCGGATAGGCGGGCTGTTCGGTCCTGGCCCCAATCGGGGTCATCGTGTTGACGGGTGGCAGATAGCCGAGGAACACAATCCACGCCAGGTCCGGCGAACCACAGGCCTGACACCGTTCCACCAGAGTACTGCCACCGACGCCGGCGAACGTCCCTTGATCGGTCGCCGTATCGCGCGCGGGGATGGGACTCATGCCGGGCTCAGGCCACGATACCACTGCACCGTGGTGTCGATGCCGGTTGCCAGCGATGTCGTCGGATCAAATCCGAGGGCCCGGAGCTTCGAGATGTCCGGACACCGGCGAGGCGTGCCTCCTCGCTGCGCCTCCCCGGGCACGATTCGGATCGTCCGCCCGAAGCATGCCGCGACGATCCGTGCGACTTCGGCAATCGGAACTTCATGGTCCGTTCCGATGTTGTACACGCCCATGTGGGCACCGTGCTCAATCACCCGCACGAGACCGTCGGTGAAGTCGTCAATGAAGACGAATGACCGTGTCTCGTCACCACTCCCCTGAATGGCGAAGGGGATCACGCCGGCCGGGATCTCCTCCGCGGCCCGTCGCATCCGGAGGGCAAACTGCGGAATGACGTGCTCAGCGCCCATGTCCGGGCCGTACACGTTGTGCGGGCGGACAACCACGACGCGCTCGAAATGCTTGCGCCCGTAGTTGATCGCAAGCAGCTCGCTGATGATCTTGCCACCGCCGTACGAATAGCGGGGATTCAGCAGGTCCGGGACAACGAGCGGCACTGCCTCTGGCGTCGGGATAAGGTCCGGCGTCTGATAGACCTCGGAACTGGACGCCAGCAAGAGGTCCGGCACGCCGTGCGCGAGGCACGCGTCCAGCACGTTCATCATGCCCTTGACCGCGACTTCCAGGATTTCCTCGGGCCGCTGGTAGAAGAACTCGGTGCCGTTCACATACGCGAAGTGGCAGACCGCATCGACGCCCCGAACCGCTTTTGCAACGGCCGTAGCGTCACGAATGTCTCCGGCCACCAGCTCAACGTCGCCAATCGCGTCTCCCAGCCTCGCGCGCACGCCGCGCGAGTCATTGTCGAAGCACCGGACCCTCGCTCCACGGGCCACGAGACTCTTGACGAGCGCGCTCCCGATGAATCCCGTGCCACCAGTGACGAGAAACGTGCGTCCCTGAATCGTAATCATCGCTGTTGCACCAATCGCACACCCTCCCGCAGTCGCACGTCCCCCTGGCCGCGGCGCATGAACGTCGTCGCCACGGCATATCCGACCCACCGAAGGTACTCGGGCAGCCACGCCAGAACTCTGAAACGACTTCGGCCGGCGCGGCGTTCGCGCCAGATGAATGGTGTTTCCGCGATCGGCCATCGCAGGCGATGCGCCTTCACGAGCAGTTCGAGGCTGAACGCAAAGCCCCTGGTGGATTCGATCGGCAGGCTGTCGAGCACCCGGCGGCTGAACAGCCGCAGCGCGTGCGAGGCATCCCGGGTGGGAACGCGAGCAACGTGGTACGCGACGAAGGCGCCCATTCGCACGAGAACCGCCTTCAAGAGCGGGCACCCGTCCATCGACCCGCCCGGCATGAATCTGGACGCGCAGACGATGTCGTGTCCGTCTGCCGCCAGGCGAAGCAACGCATCGACGCGTGGACCGTTGAAGTCATCGTCTCCGGGATACGTGATGACATAGGGCGCGGTCGACGCCTCGAAACCGCTGAGAATGGCGTCCGGCACTCCGCGGCCGCGGCTGCGGATGGGGACAACCAACAGCGGCGAAGGGTCGTAGTCCGCCAGCGCCGCCAGCGTGTCGTCCTCGTCGAAGTCGTAGCAGATGAGAATCCGCAGCGGAGATGCCACGGCCTTCAGGGAATCGAGCACTCCGCGAATATTGCGGCCCTCGTTGTACACGGGAATGACGACATCCGCGACGAACGGTCCGTCCCGATGGACGGCTGTCATGCGAATTCCTCGAGCGCAGCGGGCACCGGTTGCGACGCGGCGCGGGCACTGGCGGCCAGCGCGAGCAGTTCCTGAACGCGCAGGCCATGACGCAGATTGGGCGTCATCGAGCCACCCGCGGCGATGGCATCGGCAAACCGTCTCGCCAGCAGTGCCGTGGCCGGCACCCGCCCGTCTGCCGGGTCCGACAGCACCTCACAGTCGATGGCTTTCAGCGCGCCGGATTCACGCGTGCCGACGAACAGCTGAAATCCGGAGACGTAGTCAGCTCCCCGATTCGCCAGCACGAGCGTACCCAGATCGCCGAACAGCTCGAATCGGTGTCCGCACCCAAGAAACGCATCGGTGCATACCGACACCCTGCCGCTAGCGTCACCGGCACATACGGTCCCGTCCACGGCATCAGGAGCACGCCCACCTTCGGGAGACGAGAATGGCCCGACGCTGGTGAGCGGCCCGACAAGCCATTCGATGTTGTGAAACACGTGAGAGAGGAAATTACCTCGCGCGCCGCCCCCCTCCTCGGTTCGCCGCTTCCATGAATCGACGCTCAGGCGGGAGGCGTTCGTCTCAACGTGCCACGTATAGGCGAAATGACGCATTCGTCCGATCGCGCCGGCGCGGAACAACGCCCGCGCGCGCTGCCAGGACGGCAGGACCGGGAAGAGAAAGTTGATCCCGTGGACTGTTCTGGCGTGCGAGACCGCATCCGCCATGTTGCGCGCAGCTTCGACCGAATCGGCTGCGGGCTTCTCGCAGAAGACGTGCTTTCCACGCTCCGTCGCCTCGAACACGATCGCGGGCTGCACGGCCGGCGGCACGGCAATCGCGATGGCGTCTATCCGAGGCGAACTTACCAGGGCACGCCAATCGTCGCGGCCCGCGACCGAGACCACCTCGCAGCGAGGGTCTGCTCCAAACGCGCGCGCGTGGGTCCGCTGTCCGAACTGCCGTCCGATGATGGCAACGTGG
>JAYQOO010000154.1:5166-8490 GCA_038144855.1 Acidimicrobiia bacterium
CCCGCTGGCCGACCTGCGGGCCTATTATGGAAACGTGTATCATCAAGTCACACGACTTCGGTTGGGGCAGAGGCGGGGAGGAATCCCCAGACGTCGACCACCGGCTTTCCGGCGAAGTCAATGTTCCGATACTCGGAGTGCGGCGTGGCCACCACGAGCAAATCGCTGAGCCTGACGACATCCTCAAGAGGCCGAAGTCCCCGGTCGACCGTGACGTAGGGATCAGTCGCGAGCACTTCCCTGGCATGCAGCACGAGGAGCTTCTTCAGTTTGTAACTGAGGGACGACCGGATGTCGTCGCTGTCGGCCTTGAACGCCATGCCAAGGATACCCACGACCATCTCGTTCACCGGGTACCGGCGCCGGATATCGTCGACGACAAAGGCAGGCAACCCTTCGTTGACATGGATCGCCGCATGTCCGAGCTCGAACTGGTAGTAGGCGCCCGCCGCGAGCTGGAGTGTCTCCAGTCCTTGAGGAGGCACGGCCCGGCGGTGAACCCCGCCCCCGGGAAGCCCTGCATCCGCGCGTAGTCCTGCTTCATTCCGCTAACGATCCGCCGATAGTCGCAACCAGCGGCCTGCGCCATCATGAAGAACTGATTGCTCGCGGCGAACTGGATGTAGCGGTACGTGTTGCAGAACAGCTTCGCGAACTCTGCCTCGATTGGCCTCATGCGAACAACCGAGGTCGATACCCGCTCGAACACGGCAGCGGCCCGATCTTCAGCGGCAGGAGACGTTCCGCTGACGATCTGCGGCATCCGCTGGATCTCTTCGATGGCGTGCCCCTGAACGACGCGTTCCGGACAGAACGCCACCGGCAGAGCCATCCCGCGACTCTCCAGGAACCGCTGCAGGGCATCGGTGGTCCCTGGCGCGACGGTCGACCGCAACATCAGCAGTTCGGTTGCGCCGAGGGCCGGCAGCAGTCCGCTGATGCACTTGGTCACCGCATCCCAGACGGGATTCTGGAACTCGTCGACTGGTGTTCCAATCGTGACGACGACGATGCGCGCCCTCGCCACCGTCTCCAGTGCGGTGGACGCCACCAGGGTGCCTGCGCCGAGCGCAGCCGCAAGCAAGGCATCGCCGCCGGCCTCCGCGAAGGGAAATCGACCCGCCATCAACGCCTTCACCGAGGCCTCGTTGATGTCGTAGATGAGCGTGCGAAAGCCACGCGCCGCAAGCACGGTGGCAAGGGGCGCG
Organism: Acidimicrobiia bacterium; assembly: GCA_038144855.1. Lineage (GTDB taxonomy): Bacteria > Acidobacteriota > Vicinamibacteria > Vicinamibacterales > UBA2999 > 12-FULL-67-14b. Next base: position 6,375 of record JAYQOO010000154.1, read on the forward strand.
CCTACATGTCCGGCGCCGCCGACGACGCAGATGTCGAAGTCGAACGTACTCATCGCAGGCCTCAACCCCTCAACTCGGGACAGAGATCCTGAACCAGCACGGCCGCGTACACTCCGAGATGCTGCTGGAAGCAGAACTCGCCCCGCCGAATCATGTCGCGAAGGCTTGCGATCGACACGAGCTTCATCTCAATCCCGTCTTCGATCGGTGGCGCCCCGGGCGGCCGAGAGGCCCTGGCAAAGAATGCATGCGAGCGTACCTGGAGGCGACCGGTGTCCGCCCAACACCAGCCGAGGCCGACGAGCTGATCGGCCTGGAGGCCGGTTTCCTCGAGGAGCTCGCGCCGGGCCGCGTCTTCGGGCGATTCGGTGGCATCGACCGTCCCCGCCGGAAACTCCCAGGTGTACGCCTCTACGGCAGGCCTGTACTGCCGCACGATGGGCACGAAGCCATCCGAAGTCACCGCGAGTACCGCGATGTAGTCGTCCTGCGTCAGACAGTGGTATGTCTCCGGATCGCGACCGGCGGAAAACTGCACCTGCTTTTCGACGAGTGTGGCCCACGGGGACAGCGAGGTGCGTGTCGTTCCGACGATGTGTGGATACTCTCGATCGCGGGTCATGGACGCCGGCCTCCTCCGCTTGATTTCCGCGGCTCGTCGCCCAGCACAATCAACCTCTCCAGCGGGACTCCCGCCGCCTGAACGGCGCTAACCACGCTTTGGGTCTTGTCGAGGAAGGCGACGATCAGAATATCGAACTCGACGGTGTGGTGCTTGCGGATATCGAGAACGGGCAAGCCCAAGAACGGCCGGCTACTCGTCCCATCAAAGACGGCAACCGGGTCGACACCGATCTCGCGAAGGAGGAGAAAGGCGAGTTCGGCGGCCTCACCGGTGCCGTAGATCGCCACCCGGCTATCGCTCGCAAACCGTTCCATGAGCCCCTGCCGGAGATGCCGGCGTGCGTCCCGATAGAGGTCGAGAGAGTACTGCATGAAGACCACGGTCAACCGCGCCTTGCGGGCCATCCCGCGGGGGGTCACGGAGTAGACCAGCCGGTTCGGCCGCATCATCACGCACTTGATGTAGCCCTTGTGGATCAGCCGCTTCAGGTACAGGTTCGTCAGCCCAAGCGCAATGCCGAGGCCCGCCGCAAGGCCCCGCTGGGTCACCGTCGGCTCGGCGTCCACGGCTTCGAGCAGCTGCAGGTCGCGCCACGCCTCGAGATCCATCGGCGCGCGGGCGGCGAGCCGAGCGGTATTGCGTGGCAACTCGGTGAGAGCGGAAGAAGACTGACGCGAGGGTGGCGTTGAATCGGGCACCGACATGCCAGGCGTTCGAGCCGTGAACATCGTGTTCATAGATTGAACAAACTTTGATTGTCGTAAAGACCGGGGAAGCATGTCAACTTGAGCACACCCTGGTCCTTGACCTGACGACTCGGAGTCGTCTACGCTTCTATCGCTGCCATTTCGGCTCCTCGCATCCATGAATCCTTCGCGGAACAGGTGGGCTTCCCGCCTCCGGGTGCAGCCGTGACCTTCGGGGATCTGGTGCGGAGGATCAGTTACTCCAAGTTTCTATCGCGCGGAGTATTGAGATTCCTGGACGATCTGCTGCTCATCCCCGCCATGTGGCTTCCGGGTTCCGGGCCGAGGACGCTCTTTCACAAGCTGCGTGGGGTGAAGATGGGCAGGGATGTGTGGGTGGGACCCGGCGTCATTCTGGGAAATCACCCATTCCTACTGACCATTGGCAGCAACGTCATGATTTCTGCCGGCGTGAAGATCCTGACGCACGACACGAGCTTCACAGTCGTCGGCGGAAAAGACCTGGCGGCGGAAACCGTGGTCGGCAGCAATCTTCAGATCGGCGAGAACGCGATCGTTCTGGCCGGCGTCCGCATCGGAAGCAACTGCGTGATCGGCGCCAATGCCGTTGTGAACCGGGATGTTCCCGACAATTGCGTGGCCGCCGGTGTTCCGGCCCGCGTCATTTGCTCCATGGCCGAAGCCCTGGAGAAGCTGGAAAGGAAACTTGAGGGTGACAAGTACTTCTCGACCTGGTGATCATGGCTGAGCGCTTGGCCATCGACGGCGGAAAGCCGGTTCGCAC